>JBDONA010000147.1:0-3681 GCA_039831575.1 Fuerstiella sp.
TGCGTTATTCTTGCCACTGCTTGCTTGCAAGCAGTAAAATCGTGGGCGCATCACCTGACACGAGAAACATGTTTGCCGTTCTTCAGTTGATGGCCGACCTCAACGATCCACGCTTTTTGCACGGCAGCACTACTTCCCTGGAGCAGTGGCACGACACACCAGGTGTAAACGATAGTTTGCCTGACGCATGCTCTTCGCAGTGACGACCTGCCGGTCAGAACCGTCTGCGAAATGCCTTGTTTTCATCGGCAGTGGTCACCCACAGGAACAGATGGCCCGCCTCATCAGTACGAAGACTCAGGCCCAGATCGTGTTTCTTTCCAATGATGTCCATCAGCCTGAACAGCGACAGCTTGTCCGGCTTGCGTGAATATTTAAGAGTGGACACATCTGTGCCATTCGAAAGCAGGGCAAAGTGTGAGTAGAAGTACGGCACCTTCAGACGCCTGGCGATCACCCGAATCAACATGTCCAGTTCCGCCCCTTGAAGATCAACAGGAATAGACTTAGCCAGACCAGGGGCCACCGTGGTAATGGGCGCAGTATTCTTCCAGCCCACCGGAAACATATTGTCGGACTCACTACCGGCATCGATCTCTATCAGAAAGCCTCCGGCGGGGCTGGACTTGGGTCGAAATCCCAGACCGAACTGCGTCAGAGCTGCGGCCAGGACGCTGCCCTTGCTAAGCCCCTTGTAGGCATCGGTCGTTCGGGGAATCGTTGTTTTGGGAAACGCGCGCTGACGTCCCGCATCGGTAAACGTCACTCGAAAGCCTGTCGGCAGATTCAGGCTGTCAATCAGCTCCATCGGAGTGCGCACATTCAGCGGATTCTTCACGGTCTCACTCAGCTGCTTCAGAACGGCCGAGTATTGTTCCTCAGTAAGTCCCCATGTGGGACTCTCATTCGGTGGCCCGGCAGCTCCAAACGTTTCCACACGCTGCAGCCATTCCTCAACAGGCTTAAGGTTGGAAGTCACGAATTGGCGGTCCAAAAACACGAGAGAACCGTCAGCCTTCAGAATGCCAACGGCCTTGACGGACTTATGCCGCCCGGCACCGGAGTCTTCCAGCTGACTTTTCTCGCCGTTTCTTCCGCCGCGAAACCTGGCTCGCCGCCCCATCCCCTGAAAAACTTTTCCCCACTGCTGTGTATGGCGCCCGACTCCCGGCAGCGGCTGAGTTAATACCTCAATCTGCAGCGAGTATTTCTGTTGGGCTGCGACCGACGCCGGAATCAGGCAGCACGCGGCACTCAGGAACAGCACTAGTTGCGAAAAATGGATCACGTCATCCCCCGATGCATCAGGACCGTTTTGGAAACAATTCTTCGGTAGTGGTGGCTTCCAGCCGCTATCCGCAAAACTTCTCAATACCACGCTGCTGCCGTCGTTCCCGGCAGCGTTTTCTCCACACCGGCCCATTGTGAACTGACAACGCCGTCTTTGCCAGACGAATTTTCTGCGCAGGGATTCTGCTGGCTGGCGCGATTCCTCAACCGTCGATTGAGAGACCATCGGACAATTCCGCAGCGTACGCAACACTCAAAACACGACAAACAGCTGATGAGGCGAATCTCTGCGGCGGCCACTTCTGAAACCCCGCGACCGCCATGACACCTTCCGTAGCAGGTCAGACCGCTGAACGAAACTCACCGCAATCGGACTCACCGGCCTGATTCCTACAACACCATTCCTTTATCCGTCCCGAATGTTTCATTTAGTCGAGGACGGTGGGAATACCCGAGCTAGGTTCCAGTAGCGGAATTCGGAACGGGACATTCGTCCTCGACAGTGTTGCAGACCGCTCAGGCGACGCGAACAACTTATCGCACGGATTGTTGGCGATACTCAATATGTCAGATGAACTCAGCGCAGAAGCCGCCGTAATTCAGGTTTCGTCACCACCATGTGACGACGCCCCGCTCATCGTGCACAGAGAGACGTTGCTGGGCGAACTGACCAGAGCCAGTGAATACCAAAGCCGCTACGTCCTTGTTTCCGATGACGACAAGCGAATCATCGGTGTCGTGAGTAGAAGCGAAATTGACCGCCGGCTGAATGCGGTCAATCAGTTTGAACGCAACCGCTGGCGGGCCGTACCGATTGATACCATGTCGAAGCTCTCGTTCTCGGAGGAAGCACGGCAAGGTCCGTCAATCACGGAAGACACGATCGATTGCACGACAATTCGGGAGGGCGACAGCCTGTTCGGCCTTGCAGTCGACGGTGACCTGTTTCTGAGTTGGCGACGGCTCGAGTCCCTGTTCAATGCCGCGTTATCAGATCCGTTGACCGGACTAATGAACCGTCTTGCCTACGAACGACGTCTTGCGGAAGAATGGAGTCGGGCCATTCGTACAAAGACCTCAATTGGCATCGTCGTCGTCGACCTGGATGACTTCAAGACGGTCAACGACACATACGGACACGCAGTTGGTGACGAAGTGCTTATCCAGGTCGCTCGAAAACTGGAACTATCCATGCGGTCCTACGACGTCGTGGCACGTTTCGGTGGCGACGAGTTTGTGGCCCTGTGTCTGGGTTGTGCGCCTGGCGATGTTCAGATTCCGATTTCACGCCTGCGAAGCAGTCTCGAAGAAATCAAGGTCATGGTTGACGGACAAAGCGTGAACGTATCGGCGAGCGTAGGAGCAGCCGTCAGACATGGAAACTTCCTTGACTACCCGTCCGAGGAGCTGTTCACGGCCGCCGACGATTGTCTGTATCGCGCCAAGAAATCCTCAGAGCGAGCATGGAAAATCGAATTCGAAACAGAAAACAAACCCTCGCAGGAGCCCGTGGCTCACGATTACTGCAATTTTCCGCCCACCGAAAAGATTCAGACTGCAAAAGCTTAGATTCACTCAATACGAGGGATCCTGCCATAAATCAATCCAATCAGGCATTGTTGTCCAATTGCGATGACCCTGTCCGCATCACGGCGGATGTCCTGCCACCGTCCGTTGTGGATGTGCCGCCGGCCGTCACCTGGGCGCTGTATGGAAATCTGTCCGAAGACGGCACTGTACAGAAAATCACGGTTGCCGCGCAGCCGTTCTCTGTTGGCCGCCACGAGGAGAACGTAGTCACTGTCTCGGACCCAACGGTGTCCGGCTATCACGCAGAGCTCGTCCTTGCCGGCGACCAACTCCTGGTGCGTGACTGCAACAGCACAAATGGAACACTTCTCAACGGACAGAGAATTCAAACGGTCGAGGGCCTGCGAGACGGTGACATTCTGCACTTCGGCAACCTGATGTTCACGGTGCACCACGAAAACACGTCAGCTGCCACTGCAACCATCGCATCGGATGCCGCTGGAAACGCCATCGCACAGGTTCAGTTTTCCACATTTCTGAAACGGCCGGGGGTCCAGGCACATTTCCAGCCAATCGTCCGTCCGGACTCTCAGGAAACCGTCGGCTTTGAAGTTCTGTCGCGCAGCCAGTTCATTGGTCTGGAGACGCCGGACAAGATGTTCAAAGTTGCGGCACAACGCACCAGTGAAGCCGCGTCTGCCGCATTGAAGGACTGCGCGTCGGCGAGACGCTGGGCCACGACGTACAGATCTATCTGAACACACATCCAGCCGAACTGAACGATCAGGAACTATTCAGTTCCTGCAGATTGACACTGATCAGGAAGCCTTGCAGTCGCTGCGGAACTGCGACGATGGCCTG
>JBDONA010000932.1:0-3676 GCA_039831575.1 Fuerstiella sp.
GCACTGATTCCGCCAAACGCAATCGTCAAGTCGGACGGGGACGATATGACTGAATATGCGGCATCAAGTCCCGTCAATGCTAAGACGGTCCCATGACCGCCGTTAAGTTCCTTGTATGGGTAACAAAGAAAGCATCGGTCGTCCGATGGGAACAGAGGATTGTCGAAATCCCAGTTGCTGGCCACCATTGTCAAATCGGCCACAACCGACGCCCGGCCGGGCATCGCCTCAGTAACCTTGAGCGCATCGGTAACCGATACGTATCCTGGAGCATTCGCCGAAATCGTGACAGTTTGCGTCCCGTCCAACGTTGCATCATCCACGCCGAAGATGGCGAAAGTTGTCGAATTATATTCACCTGCCGCGATCTCGACCGTTGCAGCAACAGTCGCTTCCCCGGTGTCATCGCTAAGAATGTTGAGGGTCAACGCCGCGCTGTTATCCGAATTGCTGCGACGGACTTTGGCTATTGTGGCCCCAGCCTCCGATATTTCATCATGCGAGATCACGACCGTAAGCGTTTCGTAGTCGGTCACATCAACGCTATCGCTACCCGATTCGTAACCGCTGGCAGTGGCTGTGATCGTCGCGGTCTGCGTCCCATCCAGGAATGCATCATCGGCTGCGTTGATATCGAACGTGCCCGAACTCTGATTGGCGGCAATCACGGCCGTTGAATCGATTCTCGCCTCACTCGTATCGTTACTGCCCAGAGTGATGCTCAGCGACTGAGAAAGATCGCCCGTGTTACTGCGAATGACCGTAACTGTCGTGGCTCCGTGCCCCGCGTTCTCAGAGATGGAATCCGCCGCGATCACTGCGGTCAGCGTCTCGTAGTCGGTCACGTTCACAGTATCACTACCTGAATCGTATCCACTGGCACTCGCCGTGATCGTCGCGTTCTGCGTCCCATCCAGGAATGCATCGTCGACCGCGTTGATGTTGAATGTTCTCGAAGCTTGCCCGTGCCCAAAGTTGACAAATGACGTCGCGGGAATCGCTTCGCCCGGATCACTACTTTGAAGAGTCACCCTAATTGCACCGTCTGTGTCCGATCGCGTAACCGAAGCTGTCGTGGCGGCAGTTCCTGCGATCTCGGAGATCGAGTCAGCGGTGATAGAAACTGTCAGCGTTGGAAGGCTCGGTTTGGCATTATCTGTCGCTCCGCTGGCATAGTTGGACACATTGTCGTAGCTGAATGCTTTGTAGTAGTAGGTCGTTCCATTCGTGCGATTAGTGTCGACGTGACTCGTGCCGGACTTCTCGTAAACGTTCGTGCCGTCCGTGTGACTCGTCGGGTAGCCGCCGGTCTTTCGCTGGATCTTCACTCCTGCGTAATCCGAGTCCGACGGCTCCGTCCAGCTCAGACTGACTTGTCCGTCACCTGGTGTCGCCGTGAAGCTGCCCACATTGCCGGGTGCGATTGTGTCGACACTGAAGAATCCATTCTCAGAGGCTTGACCTCGGCCTCCGCCGTTCTCTGCGAAGAGCCTAATAACATAGTGCCCGTCACTAAACGGACCGAGAGTCTGACTCGAAGAGCCGCGTCCGTGAAAGGTCGTGTCAGACCACCCCGAATCTGTCCAAACGTTGGTGCCATACTCAAAGCCGTCCGTGTCGATGCCACTTTGCGGGTCGTTGGCCGATCCCGACACATCGACATTTGATGTGTTGACGTACGTCGGATTGTTGACATCGGACGAGAACTGGTCAAAGGTTACGACCGGGGCACTGGTGTCCACTTCGGCGTAAAAGTAGCGGATCAATTCGGAGGTTGCCTTCATGGCGAGCGGCATCAATGTATCGCCAATGTCCTGGCAGTCGTCGTCGTCGATGTGAAAATCGAAAGATCCAGAATGTTTATGCCTTTTGTCTCCTTGGTCCACCCGTCCGTCTACTCCGTCACTGTCGAATTCCTCGGTCTTGCCGACGACAGCCGTCAGGAAATCAAATAGATCGGCAGGGACACCTATATCGCCAGTAGGTCCACCCCGGCCCTGCGATGCAGGATAACCCCACTGGGTCCAATTATTGTCGACGCCAATATATTCTTCTTCATAGGAATCGTGCCCCACAACACCTGTACCGTGCCCGTCTGCATGGGAATGTGCTGGCACCGTCAGATCCTGAAGGAGATGTGCTGCGTGGCCCAGCCAGTCGAAAGCTTGTGTCTTGTGGCCGTTTTGATACATCCAAATAATTCCGCGCCCCAGCGGCGGCCCGTTCTCGCTCCAGCCATTGTCAGGTTCACCATCTGCTCCGTAACCACCCGTGAAGTACTTGACGGCACGATTCGCGGCGGAGTCGTAGGGGCCCCAACCGTCGTTGAAATCGCGACGAAATTGGCCCCCGACGATATCGGAGTAGTGATCCCACAAATGGTGGAAATACGGGCGCTGGTGATCCCACGGATTCAAATAAGACTCGTCTTCGTTAAAATCACCTTGTGCAAAAATTGCCTTATTCAGGTCCGCGCCCTCGAACTGACTCGCGTAGAAATCGAATGCTTCGTTGGCAATATACGTGTGGACATGCTGCCCGTGAGCCACAGCACTGAGCGGGTTCGTCTCAAGGTAGTTCCAGTCTCTGTGGTGTTGGAAGCCGAATAAGTGCCCCACCTCATGTTCAATGGTCTGGGCGAGCGAGTTTGTGGATGTAACAGGCAAACCGAACGGCCCAAACTCGCTGGACAAAACGAAGCCCTCGTCGGTCTTGTTTAGGTGTCCAATGTCCACGGTTTCACTCAAACCGAAGAACTCACCGTACTCGCCAAACGCTGAGTCGTCGCCACCGATGTAGATCGTGGAGTATTCCACGCCCGCGACGGGTTGCTCGGTCGTGAAGATCACGCCGCTGTCGGCAAAAGTCTCCTCCAACTGCCTGACCACTGACGCAATAATCAACTCTTCCTGCCCTGCCAACTTGCCAGGACCCTCGAACGCGGGCACGTCAAACGGGCCCACTGTCACCGGGCCGTTGTAGGTCACGTCTTCCGCACCGTCGAAATTGAGGTAGATGATCTGTCCCGTGACGTCGGTTGATGGATCAACAAGTATGAGGCCGGGCAACTCGGGGAGTCGTGAGACACCGAGCGAGTGAACGATGGGAGCCGGTTCGTGTGCGTGAGCAATGATCTCACTCGCACACACACCGGCCGCCGTCGTCTCGGCGTGCTGATCCGAATCATGCGATGCGTGGTGCCCATGATCCGCCTCGGTCAGACACTCAAGCGTGTCCGTTCCGATCAGGCTTGTACTCGCCGACAACAAACAGCGGTCCTCGAGGAATTCGAGATGCCCTGCCACACGGCCTGTGGGCCGGTAGCACGATAGTTGCCTACGCCTGGCGGCGGGAACACGTTGCCGCGAGCGGTGTTTCAGTGAATCAATCCAGTTGGACAGCAGCATGTGGTGGCCCCTGCAAGAGATGCGCTCGATGGTGCGACACGGCGATTCGCGGAGGACGCCACTACACCAATGCACATTAGATCCATTAGCTGCCGCCAGATCGACCGAAAGTGGCCGATTCGTCTGGAAAGTGGCTCACCCCGTAAAGTCAAAAAACTGTGCCGAACTCAAAGTGCCGCATCCGACATAACAAAATTTTCCCGTCGCATTCCTAACCCTACTCGCTGGCTGCACCGAACACTCGCCAGGCCTTTCAGGTGCTCCAGTCC
>JBDONA010000610.1:0-16505 GCA_039831575.1 Fuerstiella sp.
GTCGTTTTCGATGTTCCCAATCGCGTTGCTGATGACAGGCGTCGCGGTTGCCAATGTTCACCGTGATACGTCGAGTCTGGCAGCGATTATCTTTCACATCACGGCGTAGGGGATGATTATGAAGACGAGTCTGTTGATTCTCCTTCCCGGATTGATGGCAAAGAAGGCTCGCATGATTGGGCAGGCAGGATTCCTGCATGTTTTGTGTGGTGCACGTGCCTCGTCGTCGGAGCATACCTGACGTGGTACGCCTACTTTGCTTCGCCACCCGAAGCAATACCAAACCAGACAATCGGTCGTGTCTCTCCATCGTAACCTGCGGAGAACTCCCGTAGCGTTCTTTTCAGACGCCTGAATCGGCGTGACCTTGCTCAACCAGCATGAACACATTTGACTGAGAACATGCCCCGACCGGACCACCACGACAACCTCACAAACCGAATAGCGTTGTCTGAGCGACCGGGAGGGATGCGCATCACTGCTTTGCCTGGAATCTGCAGCGCAGCCGCCTGTGTCATTCTCGTCTTATGGTTCGCCCGTGAACCTGATCCGACAGATTCCCCCCGGCACCCCGGATCGGCGGCGATGGAGAATCCGAGTGGATACATTGGCCCGGGCGTTTGCCGGGAATGTCATCGGCAGCGTGTCGAGGAATTCGTGCAGACAAATCATTTTCGAACGGCGCGCCGACCGGACATCAACGAAATGCTCGCCAAACTCAAGTCGGCTGGCAGCCTGTATCAGTCTCGAGATCCTGACTGTCGGTTCGAGATCACACAGCGAGGTCAGGAATTCGTCCAAACGGCGATCATCAGATCCGCTGCAGGCGAGCAGCGCCGCTCGGAATCGATCGCTCTGGTGTATGGAGCCGGCACGGCCGATGAGGTGTTTCACTATTGGGAGGGCGACCAGCTGTTCGAACTGCCGATTGCCTTTATGAATCCGATTCAGCAATGGGCCAACGCGCCCGGATACCATGATGGCCGTTCGGATTTCAGCCGCTCAACAACGCCACGATGTCTCGAATGCCACAACACGTGGTTCGAACACGTGCCCGGCAGTGCCAACACCTACAGCCGCGAGACCTTTATTCCGGGAGTGACGTGTGAGCGTTGTCACGGACCTGCGGGCCGCCATGTTGCGTACCACCGTGATCATCCGGAATCATCCGACGCAATGTATGTCACGAACCCAGGCGAGCTTTCGCGGGATCGACAGCTCGAAGTGTGCAGTCAGTGTCACAGCAATACGCAGCACCGCCGAACGGCGCCGTTCAGCTATCGCCCGGGAGACATCCTGACCGACCACTTTCGAATTGATCAGGGAACGCATCCGGAGAAAGACCACACAGCCAACCAAATTGAGTACCTGAGGCAGTCAAAGTGTTTTCAATCCGACGCAGCCATGACATGCACGACCTGCCACAACCCCCACATTCCTGCCGGGCGGGATAACGCCGCGTCCGTCGCGAATTCCTGTTACGGCTGCCACGAGCCCGATCACTGTCGCGATCGGAAGAACATCCCCGCGGAACTGCGAGATCAATGTATCGACTGTCATATGCCCGAACGCCGCATCATGAATATCTGGTTTAGCACAGCCACAGACGAATTCATCCCGTTGACGCGTCGGCACGAACACCGTATCGGCGTGTATCCAGACGCGGCCAAAGCCGTAATGCTGGAGTGGTACGGCCGTAGCGTTGATGATTCCAGCCGTGAACCCGCCGAAGCGTTGACGCGGGAAATCATTCAGGCGCAACTGGAACGTGCAGAGAGTCTGCGGCGATCACATCGATCGATTGCCGCCATTGGCGCCTATCGTGAAGCGCTGCGCCTGCAGCCGTCGGACCCGATCCGAAACAGCCTCAATGAAGTCAAGCAGCAACTGCTGGACCTGGAGGCGGCGCAGCGCGTGGCAGCACAACTGCTTCTTGTTCAGGACTACGCCGCGGCAGCCGAGAATTTGCAGAGCATGCTGCAAATCAAACCCAATGAAGCAATGGTCCGCGGCAAACTGGGCCTGGCCCTGGCGTCCATCGGGAGGCGGGACGAGGCGGTCGAACAGCTCACGACCGTCGCTGATCACGACCCTGACCTGCCCTACGGCGACGCTTTGCTCGGCTGGATCTACTATCTTGAGGATCTCCCGGCGGATTCAGCGCATCACTATGAGATCGCGATTGAGAAAACGCCCTGGAATGCCAAACTGCAGTACCAGTATGCGTTGACCCTGGTAAAACTCGATCGACTTGAGGCTGCGGAACAGTGTTTGCGCACGGCACTGAAAATCGACCCGGCCCATCAACCCGCGCGTGATGAAATCAACAAACTGTTTCGGCGCAAGTAGGCCGAATGTATGGGAGAGGAGATCTGCACCAAGCGAGCGACAGTCCTTAACAACGTAGTCGATCTTTGAAAGGGATAAGTTCACTTCCGAAACCGCCACAACAATAAATCAAGTCATGCGATTTATCGGTGCAGATCTCCACAGGAAAAGTATCACGTTTTGCGTTGTTGAAATAGTTTCCGGAAAGACCATCGTTCATCAAAGGATGTGTATATTCTGCTGCGAAACGGATCGTATTGCGGAGTTTCCTGTTTCACATGAGCCGTACCAGCTCGTCGTGGAAGCCTCGATCGGCTACGAGTGGTTTGCTTCGCTGGCAGAGAAAACTGCAGAGCGTGTTGTACTGGCTCCGGTGCGTGAAGCGGAGGCTCGCGCTGTTCTGGCGACGATGCCCGGAGTCGGGCCGGTGACTATCGAAACGGTCCTCGCGGAACTCGGAGACTGGCGACGCCTTCATAATGCGGACGCTGTTGTGTCGTTTGCCGGACTTGACCCGGGTGTCCGCGACAGCTACGGGCGCCGCAAAAACATGCATCTGACAAAAGTCGGTTCGCCACTGCCGCGGTGGATCAAGAGTCAACTGGCTCACCGCATGAAACGTACAACCGCTCGGTGGCAGAATCTGTTCGAACAGATCAGTCGCCGAGTCGGAAAGAAGAAGGCGACATGTGCGATTGCTCGCCGGTTGCTGCTTGTCGTCTACGCGATGCTGCGAGACGGTCAGGCTTACCGGGTGGCAGGAACCGCGTGACATATTCGTCAACTTTGACACATTCCTGAAACCAGTGTTCCACGAAAGGAGAGTTTGACACTTCGAGAGAGTTTTTTGCTGGTCCGTATGATCCAGGATGACTCCGACCTTGTTCCTGCGGCGTCGCGACAATGCGACTTGATTGTCTCACGCGTGTCGACCTGCGTTAGGCCGAATGGAGTATCTCTTCGAATATTACTCTACTGCGGCATCTGCCTGGCTGAGTTCTACTCAGCTCCGGATGACCTGCGAATAGCCGTTTGAACACGGGCTTCATGCTCGATGTACGTAGTAATACGGACCGCAAAAATTGGCCCTGATGCTGACCGAACTGGCGGCATCGCTTCCCTCGAATCTCACCAACAAAGTCCCCCAGCTACCCCGACCCCAAAAGAAAACACAAAAAACAATTCCAAAGAGCTTGACTGCAAGACTTCCATCGACGGAACAAACGCAGCGCCGAACCGGCAGTGGAGGGCCGTAGAACGGTGTTTTGTTGCCGGATCGGCGCTGCGCTTGTTCGGCCTGCGAAAAATCACCTGCCACTCTGTGTGATAACTTCGTCGCTCGGCTGATATACTGTGTCTATGCATTTTCGCCGAGCATTCTTCCTGGCACTTGTCGCGTCCGCGATGGCGGGCTGTGGCGACTCGAAATCGCGCACCACAAGTCCTCAACGCGGTGTCAGCGAAATGGACGGTCATACGCGCATGCTGAATGTGCTGCGCGAGATTCGCGATACGAGTTCGGAAGAGCACCCTTATTTCTCGGAACGGGATTTACGATTCGCGAAATCACGTCTGGCGTTGCTGCGGGCGGGCGGAGTTGACCAGACGAATCGCGTGCAACTGAATCTGCAGATCGGCCATGGCGAATTGCAGTTGGGCCGAACTGAAACGGCCATCGATCACCTGCAATCAGCATACGATGTTTTTCTGCAGCACCGGGACCGTCTGCGGCTCGACGCACATCAGACCGAGGTCGTCCTGCTGTTTCAGCTTGCGGTTGCAAACCTGCGTCTCGCCGAAACTGAAAACTGTGTGCACTGCGAAAACAGCGAAAGTTGCATCTTTCCCATTCGCGACGGTGGCGTGCACGTGCATCAGAAAGGCGCACGCCGGGCGATCGAACTGCTCGACGGATTGTTGAAACTCGATCCGGACCATTTACCGGCCATGTGGCTGCTGAACATCGCGCATATGACGCTGGGCAGCTTCCCACAGGATGTGGCCAGGCAATACCGGATTCCTGATGCACGATTTGAATCCGCAGAAACGTTTCCCCGTTTCGCGAACGTGGCCAGCAATGTTGGACTGGATACATTTGGTTTGTGTGGCGGCAGCATCGTTGACGACTTCAACGGCGATGGACTGCTGGACGTCGTGGTGTCCAACTGGGACACCGCGGGACAGATTCAGTATTTTCGCAACGTCGGTGACGGATCGTTTTCGGACGAGACAAAGGCTGGTGGTCTGACCGGCATCTACGGCGGGCTGAATCTGATTCAGGCGGACTACGACAACGACGATGACGTCGACATCTTCGTACTCCGCGGTGCCTGGCTGGGCAATGCCGGTCGGTACCCCAACTCGCTGTTGCAGAATGACGGCCACGGGAAGTTTCGGGACGTGACCTTTGACGCGGGACTGGCCGAAGTCAATTACCCGACTCAAACCGCCGCCTGGGCCGACTTTGACAACGATGGTGATCTCGATCTGTACGTGGGCAATGAGCTGTTTCCGTCACAACTGTTCGAGAACGACGGCAACGGTCGATTCAAGGACGTTGCTGAACGGGCCGGTGTCATCAACGGTGGAGTTGCCAAAGGCGTCGTTTGGGGCGACTACGACGGTGACCGTTACCCGGATCTGTTCGTGTCCAACATCGAACGCGAGAATCGGCTGTACCACAACAATCGTGACGGAACGTTTACCGACGTGGCACCGTCGCTGGGAATGACCAAACCGACTCGGAGTTTCCCCACGTGGTTCTGGGACTGCAACAACGACGGCGCGTTGGACCTGTATGTCGCCAGCTATTGGGCCGGAGTGCAATATGTTGCCGCGGACTACCTGGAAAAGGATCATCCGGCCGAACCGGATTGCTTGTACATGGGAGACGGACAGGGCGGCTTCACCGAAGCCGCAGCCGACAACGGATTGACTCGAGTCACGATTCCGATGGGCGCCAACTTTGGCGACCTCGACAACGATGGGTTTCCGGATTTCTATCTGGGTACCGGTTACACGCAGTACGAAGGGTTGATGCCGAACCTGATGTTTCGCAATCGCGGCGGTCAGGGATTCGCGAATGTGACCACGGCAGGTGGATTCGGCCATCTGCAAAAGGGACACGGCGTGTCGTTTGCCGACCTCGACAACGACGGCGATCAGGACATCTTCATCGAACTTGGCGGTGCACTCAAAGGCGATGGATTCGCCAACGCACTGTTCGAGAATCAGGGTTTCGGTAATCACTGGATCACCGTGAAGCTCATTGGAACTCGATCAAATCGATCGGCGATCGGAGCACGAATTCGCCTCGACATTGTGGAAAACGGGACCAATCGATCGATCTTCAAGTGGGTCAACAGCGGCGGGAGCTTCGGCGCCAATCCGTTGCGAAGAGAAATTGGCCTGGGAAATGCGTCGGAAATCGAAACGCTTGAAGTTTTCTGGCCGACCACCGGCAAACAGCAACGATTTCGCAACGTCGAAGTCGATCAGTTCATTGAAATCATCGAAGGGGACGCCGAATACCGCCGTGTCGCCCGGAAATCACATTCGTTTCGAGCCGCGGCGACGACAGGACCGGACACCAACCGGTAAACATTGCGACGGCACCGGTCAATGGCAACCGACCATATCGTTTAACGACAAGCTCGCAACGAAACAGCCTCAAGGTGCAGTCGGCGGCGAACGCAGAACAAGGCATTCAGGCACGGCCTGTTTAAATCGATCGACGCCGGCATCGGTTGTCTCAGTTCCGGCAAGGTCAATCTTTCTCAGCGTTGAGAGGTTTGACAGTTGATCCAGACCAACGTCAGTGACCGCTGTGCCCGACAGATTGAGTTCACCAATATTCGAAAGACCAGCCAGGTGCACAAGGCCCGCATCGGTCACTTTGCTGTTCATCCAGATCATTTTGAGGCTCTTCAGATTCTCGATATTCTTCAGGCCGGAATCGTCGATTTCGGTCCCCGATAAATTCAGGACCTGCAATCCCTGGAGCTGCTCAAGATGTCGCAGACCGGGACCGGCAACTTTGGTGTTTGCGATCCCCAGGTCGCGCAGGGCCGACACACCCTTCAGTTGTGACAAACCGGCGTCTGTCACCTTCGTCCCGTTCAGGATGAGAGTTTGAAGTCCGGTAAGGTCCTGCACGTGAACCAGACTTTCGTCATCGACATCTGTTCCGCTGACGTCGAGCGTTTCGAGTTTTTGCAGGCCCTTCAGCGATGGCAGAAACGCGCCGGTGATGGCAGTTGAGCCAAGTTTCAGACTCTTGAGTTCAGTGAGTCCGCTGAACAATTTACCATCGGCATCTGTGACCTTTCCTCGGGTCAAAACGACAGAGATGATCGGTTTGGATTGAGATCGAAAATCGATTTCACATCGGCCACCCAGTTTCTGGATCGCGGCGATCACATCACCCGACGAATTCGGTGCTTCAACGCTCGACTCGTTTGCACAACCGCAGATTCCGGTCAGGCCAGGCAAACAAATCAGGCCGACAAAGGTGAGCACGCGTTTCGCCGGAAAAAGAGATGTCGCTGCCGACATGGTAAACCTCGATGCTGACCGTTCTTGCCTGTCTGCCGCCCGACATTGATGCGGCTGAATCATCTCATTTCGAATTGGAACGCAGGATCGACGTGACTCCTGGAATCGCCGAAACTCTGCTGAATTGCATATTAAGTTCGCTAATCGACGAATTGAGTTCTTCTCGAAGTACTTTACGGATTGGTTGCTTGACCTCGATCGGGATGTTCCCCGTCTCTTCGCTGCACTCCTTCATCCTGACAAACACGTCGGAATATTCCTTCAACGTCTGTTTGGCTGAGTCTTCATCCGTTATGTTCTCCAGAATCTGCACCAGTTCAAGCCGCACGGCGACGAGTCTGAGAAAAGCGTCGTGTTCCTTTTTAGGTAGCGATGATGCCGTAGAGTTCTGGTCTACGCAACCGAGGCAGGCATTGGCCGCCAATATGATGTAAAGAAACAATCGCACTTGACGCTCACTTTATGGTACCAGGGATGTGGAAGCGAGTGCTTAACGGAATCCACCTTCGATTACCGCCGACAGGCCAAGCTTACAAAGCCGAATGTCCATGCTGCAGGCCTTGTCCCTCGATGAGTGTGATGACCTGATTTGCCGAGACGTTGAAAAGTGATTCCACAGCCCCCGCTGGCCACGAAATCTCGATTGACTCGACGCTGTCTGCCTTGGCGAGTCCAAAATAGACTCTCGGATCGTTCGTCGACGCGTAGCTTGTTCCGCCGTTAATCTGGCGTATCTGGGCCCCGGCCGCAGTCCGAAGCGTAATCCGCGAACCGATCGCCGAGCGATTACTCTTCGTTCCGATCAATCGCAGAGAAAGCCAGTTGTTCTTATCAGTTGAATCGTTCGATAGAAGAGAGACCGGTTCGTTGATGTGCGAAATGACCAGGTCAACATCCCCGTCTTCATCAATGTCGCCGCGTGCTACACCGCGTCCCATATGAGGTTCTGTGAAGTATTTGCCGACTGCAGGTGCAACGTTTACGAATCTGGTGCCTGCCTGATTTTCGAACAGTAAAGGTTTTTGTCGCAACGGGGCGTTTTCCGGATAGCGAACGACATGGCCATTTGAAACCACGACATCCTGATCGCCATCCCGGTCAAAATCGAGAAAGGCAGTCCCCCAACCAACATACAAGCTGTCGACTGCTGTAATACCCGCCGACTGACTCACATACTGAAACGAACAGTTGCCTTCATTGCGATACAGCCCGATGCTCTCGCGTTCATAATTCGCGACCCACAAGTCCGGACGTCCGTCGAGGTTAAAGTCGGCAAGTTCAACACCCATACTTCCTTCGGCCACACCTTTGTCACTGAGCGCCGTCGCGCTCAGCATGGAAAAGTCTTCGAGGTGGCCGGCGCCATCGTTTCGATAGAGAAAATTTGCCGTTGTGTCGTTTGCGACGTAGATGTCCACGTCACCGTCATTGTCGAAGTCTCCGATCAGGACCCCGAGTCCCTTGCCATCGTCGCGCAGTCCGATTCCGTCGGAGTCGTCGGAAAATGTGCCGTCGCTGTTGTTGGAATAGTAAACGTCTGGCAGAGGTTCATATGTTTTTGGCGGACAAATTTCGCGCAAGCCCGGCTTCGAAGCCGGGCAGTACACATCATCGTCGAATGACCATTGAACGTAATGAGCCAGATACAGGTCGAGGTCGCCGTCTCCGTCCACGTCGCCCCACGCGGCGCTGGAACTCCAGCTTTCATTGTTCAATCCGGCCGGCACGGCAACCTGCTCAAAGGTCGAATCACCGCGATTACGATACAGCTGCAGGCCACCGTAACCCGTGATCAACAGATCCGGAAATCCGTCTTCGTCATAGTCCGCTGCTGCGGCCCCATGGCTATAAAACGGTGCACTTGAAAAGCCGGCTTCGCGCGTGACTTCGGTGAATCGGAATCTACCTTCATTGCGGAAAAGTCCCGGCAACACGCCACGGATTTCTTTGTCCGCGCCAAACTCGCCACCGCCTGGTGCAAACAGATCCAGATCACCGTCTCCGTCATAGTCCAATAGGGCCACGCCGCCGCCAAGCGATTCCAGTATGGAATAGTGTTCCGCTTCCTGATCATTACGGTAGGTGAACGAAACATTTGAACCGGTGGTTCGTTCAGTGAACATTGCGAGCGTTTTGGGCATCGCAATCGGATTGGATTCCGGTAGTCGCACGGTTTTCGTGCTGTTCCTGGCGGGTTCGACAGTGGATTTTCCACAGCCCGCAAGCAACAGCGCAATCAGCACTGCCGTTGATGACAACATACGACACGGCATTGTTGAGCATCCACAAAATGTCGAGAACAACGCGCTAAAAGACTGTACAATAAAAAACGTAAAAAATGCTAAAAAACAATCTCTATTGATTTGTGGCGGAGGGCGTCTATGACTAGCCTTGGGGGTGATGCCTTAGAAGCCCCGTGCTTTGGCGGCAGGCCAACCTCAAATACTGTTGAACTAATTTCGGAGCAAAAATCCAAACGAGATATTAACAATTTAACGAGTGATGCAACCAGTTTCTAGTATGGTCCCGATTTTCTGTTTCGAAAAAAGGAGGCGGATATGGCTGAGCGAACAGTTCCTCGACGTCGAGTTCGAGGCTTCACACTTATTGAATTGTTGGTCGTTATTGCGATTATTGCGATCCTGATTGCATTGCTTTTGCCTGCCGTGCAGCAGGCACGAGAGGCCGCGCGTCGAACGCAGTGTAAAAACAACCTGAAGAATTACGCGCTGGCACTGCACAATTATCACGACGTTCACCTGATGTTTCCACCGGCTGGAGCCTCAACAGGCTGGTGGTCCCATCAGACTATCAGTTGGCAGGCACGCATTTTGCCATTTATCGATCAGGCGCCATTGTACAACCAGATCAATTTCGACCGTGGTTGGGTGAGCAAGCCAACCAATCCGCCGCCAGCAAATCCAACGCAAATTTGGGTACTGTCTGACGGATCGCTGCTGACCGAAAAAGTGATGCCTTACGCTCGCTGTCCAAGCGACGACTCGAAGAAATTCTCACGCGGCGACACCTGGGACAACTGGGGCGGTGACGCATTTCTTGGCAGCTACAGCGGTTCTATGGGGATCAATTTCATCCCGTCGCGCAACGGAGCGTGCACTGTTTATGACTCCGTGATTGGTTTTCAGGGTGGTTGGAACACAACGAACAACCTGGACCCCGTCTCGGGTGCACCATCCTCGAAGATCCTCGGAATGTTTGAACGGACCTCGGGTGCTCGCGCAGCCCAGGACCGAACCGTGAGGATCGCTCAGGTGACCGACGGGACTTCGAACACAATTATCGTCGGTGAAGTCCTGGCTCAATGTCATGACCACCTGCAGGGAGGGTTGTTCTACGCCAACTCGATGAATGGTGCCCATGCCGGTACGGCAACACCAATTAATGATTTCACAAGTTGTGAAAAGAATCCAAAAGTTCGCTGGCCAGGTTGTGAGGGCTATTACGCGCACAACTGGAACATCAGTTGGGGCTTCAAGTCCAAGCACACCGGCGGTGCTCAGTTCGCGTTTGCGGACGGAGCCGTTCGCTTCATCAGCGAGAACGTCGACATGCAGACCTATAACCGCCTTGGTGCGGTTCAGGATGGCCAGGTCATCGGTGAATTCTAATTAGTTGCGAACGGTCCGCCGTCATGATCGGTGGCATTGTTGGTAGACCGAAGCCGGGAAATCCGGCTTCGGACCCTACCGATGTCCGCCCGGTCGTGGAGTCGCCTGTATGTTTCCGCAGCAATATTGTTGAGCTGCATATCTTAGGTTTTTGTGATGATTGAGATCAGGAGAGCCATCACCATGTGCAAATCTATTCCCCTTGTTGTGCTCGGTTTGACGACTTGTGTTTTTGTCGGCTGCGGCGGTGACAGAGGGCCGGCGTTGTACAAGACGACTGGAACTTTAACGATGGACGGTGTTCCTCTCGAAGGGGCCACCGTGACGTTTGTACCGCAGGGAAAGGGACAACTCGCTGGCGCGGCTAAAACGGATGCATCAGGCAAATTCGAAATCCTTGCCACATCAGGTAAACCCGGGATTACTGCCGGGGAATACAAGGTAACGGTCAGAAAGGTCGAAGGAGAAGGATTTGACGGAGGGCCCGGCGCAACGAAGGAACAACAGGAACAAGCGATGATGGATCAGATGACTGGGAAAGGAAAACCGCTGAAATACGTTGTGCCGATAATGTATTCCGACGTGACGAGGACCACGCTGATTGCGAGTGTCACTGATGATCCGGCCAAGAACGTTTTTCCTCTCGAGGTCAAGTCCGGGGGCTAGGACGGAGTTTGAGAAGGTTGAGCCGGCGTAGTTGTCTTCCACCCGTACTTTGATGTTGAGGCCGTGTCCGAACAGAAGTGGGCCGTTCAAACTGTCACAGATACCGACCTGTCGGCGCGGTAGCGTGAGTGCCATCGCCAAACATTTGAAGCACTGGATTCCGCGCCATCGCAAACTTCGTTTTGCGATCGTGTTTTTTATTGTCGTTTTGTGTATCGGTGCGGGTTGCTGGCGTTGGGTCTGGGTTTCCTGGCAGCTTCATGTCGCGCAGCAACAACTGCGAAGTGGTGAACTTGACGCTGCACTCGCCACGATGAAGTCGGCCGAGCAGATCCAGCCCGAACGGCCCGAGTTGCTGTTTACCCTTGGCCGTGCACACCGACGTGCGGGGAATCTACAACAGGCAATGCCGTATTTTCTTCGGGCATTCGAGGGGGGATGGTCGGCCGAAGATGTGCGCCACCAACGTTATCTGGCGGTTATCCAAACCGGCCGTTTTGATCAGGCTGGCCCGTACCTGCAGGACGTTCTTGCGACAAAAACCGAAGACGAACTGGCTTATGAAGTCTACGAAGCGATCGCCCGCGGTCATATGTCAACCTACCATTTCAAAGACGCGCTGCTGTGTCTGAATCACTTCATCGCCTGGCGTTCGGACGCGATCACGCCACTGTTGTGGCGTGCCGATATTCATGAACGACTGCACAATTGGCAGGGCGGCCACGACGATTACAAAGCCATCCTGTCGCTTCGGCCGGACCAACTGACGGCTCGACGGGGGCTTGCTGATTGCCTGCTCGAACTGCAAAAGGCCAAAGCAGCTTTGACAGAATATCAGCACTGCCTGGAAGCCGACCCGGATGACATACCCGCGCAACTGGGAGCGGCCAATGCCCACTGGATGCTCGGCAACTCAGCGGAGGCTGAACGTGGATTTCGTACTCTGCAGAATTCCGAATTACTGCCGGACATCCAGGTCGAAGTGTCGAAGGGATTGGCACAGGCGGCAATTGTCAACAAACAATATCAACGTGCCGTGGAGCACCTGTACGAAGCACTTCGTATCCGGCCGTGTGATGGACCAGCGACGCATTTACTCGGAACAGCCTATTCCAAAATGGGTAAGCTCGAAGAAGCAAAGCAGCAGTTGGAAAAGGCCAAACTTTATACCGAACAGATATCTCGATTCGCCGAGATTACACAGCAGCTGTTCGAACATCCAAACGACGCTGACCTGCGTTGGGAAGCCGGGTCAATCCTGACCAGGCAGGGTGACGAAAAGAACGGGACCGCGTGGATGGAGACGGCGCTGTTGGTCGATCCGCACCACAAAAAAACTCACGAATCCCTGGCCGATTACTATTCACGGTCCAATCAACCTGAACTCGCGGCGCGTCACCGGCAAATGCTCGACAACCTGGAAACCACGGCTGCGGACAGACACTCAGCCGGCTTGAAAGACGCGGCCCCGTGACCAGGTTATCACGACGATTATTGCTGCCGAGTTTATTGGTCACCGTGATTGCGACGGCGGTGGGTTGGTTTGCGTGGCAACGTGCGGAAGTCAAACGGCGTTTCCGGGAGGCACTTACCGCGTTTGAGCAGGGCGACCTGCAACCTTCGACGACGTTTGTGCGCGACATGAATGGACAACCTGACTGGGAGTCCCACGTGCGCCTGCTGCGCGGTGCTCAGGCATTGCGATCGGGCCGTGCGGAAACAGCGATGTATGAATTCGCCGCTGTTCGTGGCGATGGCGAACTCCGCACTCCACTGCTGCTGTTACAGGGCGAAGCCCTTTTCAATGTCGGTCGGTTTGCTGAATCGGAGCGTATGTTTCACGAACTTGTGGCCGAGGAGCCGGATCATGCGGATGCGCATCGCTGGCTCGCCGCGATGTACCACCAGCGCGGGGCCATGGAAGACGCTCAGGGAGAACTTTTGAAGGTGACACGCATTGAGCCGGATCATTATCTGGCCTGGCGTCTACTGGGCCTGCTTTACCAGCGGGATCTGGCTAACAACGTTAAGTCCGTCGAATGCTATCAGAAGGCGTTGGATCGTAATCCATTAGAGCATGACCGAGCGGAGATTGTTCGTGAACTCGCCGAAGCACTGATCTTCCGTCGAGACTACCGTTCCGCGCTGACAACACTCAAACAGGTTGCAGCCGACGACGGTCGATCACTGGCTCTTGAGGCGGAGTGTTACTGGAGCCTCGACCAGCACGAACCAGCGCGCAAGCATCTGGATCAGGCCTTGTCCCATGATCCGGATGACCGTTTCGCATTGTTGCTCAATGCACGGTTTCACATGATTGACGGAAAACCGGAAGCAGCGATTCGGGACCTGAAACGCGCTTTGGAAATGGATCCGAATGATTTTACGAGCCGGTTGCGTTTGGCAGTCGCATACGAACGACTGGGCGATAGCGAGGCATCGCAGGCCGAACTGGTGAAGATGAATGAGTCAAAAAAACTGCGGACGGAATTAACAACCATGTTTGTGCAGGCAGTCAAAAACCCGAACGACGCAGTGATCCGTGATCAAATCGCCGAATACTGTATGAAGCTTGGCCAACCGAAGCTGGCGGAAACATGGCGGCGAGCGGCCGATATGAGTCGGCAGATCAGTCAAAACGACAGGTGATAGTTGTAAAGTTTACTCGAATAGTTTCGTTGAACGTCGCCTGCGAGGGTGGCACTGGCGGCTTGTCCGCCAGCGCTTCAGGCGTGTTCAACAACAGACCATGAGACGTGACCATGGCCGCGGCACCGACAAACATATCGGCGGAAAACAGCCCTGTTGGAGCGAAGTTTCCCGTGGCCTTGCGACGTGTTGGCCTGCTGATCGGGTTCATCGCAGTCATAGTCTCGGTTTCTTGGATAGTTCAATGGTGGTCCGGAAATCGACCGCAGGAGCTCTACCGAAGAGGCATTGCGGCCTTGGAACAGAGGCAATTCAGTCTGGTCCAGGGGCATATCGATTCACTGAAACGCAACAGTCATTCGCAGCGGTATGTCCATCTGCTCGAGGGCGGGTTGTTGTTGCGACGTGATCGATACGAAGCCGCCTTAAGAGAGTTGGTTCAGATCTCACCGACCGGGAAAATCCGCCCGGACGCACTCGTGTTGACCGGCGAATGTCTTTACCGACTTGGACGCCTGGACGAGGCGGCTGATCTGATTCAACAACTGTCAGACGAGAACCCGTGGCATGCGACGGCCCGGCGCTGGCTGGCCGCGATTCATTACGACGAGGGCAGGCTCGATTCGGCTCTGATGGAATTACAGGAAGTGAGCAGACTGCGGCCGGACGATTATTCTCCGCATCGAATGATGGGCATGATTCACCACCAGGACCTGCGGAACGAACCAACCGCGGTCAACCACTATCGAATCGCTCTGCAACTGAATCCGCCGACAGCTGACTCGCAACAGATTCTGAACGAACTTTCCGAAGCGCTGATCGAGCAGGGCAAGTACCGTGAGGCTCTGAAGGTCCTCGATCAGGCAAACGGGGACTCGCACTTCCTGTCACTGAAGGCACGCTGCCACTGGCAACTCCAGGAACGCGAACAGGCCCGCGCAGTCCTCGCACAGGTCCTGACAATCGCTCCGGGACATCGTGCAGGCTTGATGCTTCAGTCCCGCATCCACCTTGACGAACGGCAACCAAAGGCGGCCATTGCGTCTTTGCAAAAGATCCTCGACCAGGACCCGCATGATTTTCCATGTCGCTACCAGTTGGCTTTGGTATACTTGCGATTGGGCGATCGTTCCGAATCGGCCGCCCAGATGGCTCGCATGCGTCAATCCAAAGAATTCAGAACCAGACTTGCCGAATTGTTTGTCAAGGCACGGCGCCCCGGAGATGTGGAAGTTCGCCGTGAGATCGCTCAGCTCTGCATGGAGAATGACCAGCCCCAACTGGCAACCATTTGGCGAGAGGCGGCCGCAGAAAGTGGTCGCGCGAAGCCGATCCTCGAACTTGGGCCGGAGTGGAAAAGACAATCCGAGCCGCCACGCGGGTCGACGTCGAAAGTAAGTACGGATTGAATTGGTTTTGCCAACGTTGGACAATGAGTTTTCTATTTCATCAGACATCACGAATCGCAACGGAGCAGGATCATGAGTCAAACTGGACCCTCTGAAACGGCAACACCACAGTCAGAGAAAAACGACGCCGGTCTCGCCCCTGGAATGGCAGCGGAAACCGGCGGCAGCGATACACTCGTGTGTTTTATCATCGCCGGTATCGTCGCTACCGGGCTGTCCGCTGCTGCGATCGCTCACTCTGACGACTATTTTCAGCTCCCCGAGGAATTGACGTCGCAAATCGGAATCTCAAGTGAACTCAAGGCGAGATTTGACGCTGGCGAAATCTCGGGTGGCGAGGTCATGGGAATGGGAATGAGCGAACAGGATCCCGAACTGCAATCGAAGATCAACGCAGCGAGACGCAAGAACCACGTGAACAATACGGCATTATCGCTCTCTCTGATCGGACTGCTGGTGGCTGGCTGCCTCGGTTGCGGAGCCGGATTTGCACGCAAGTCCCGGAGCCTGTCAATTATCGGTCTGCTGACAGGAATTGTGTTGGGTTCGGGGCTGGGAGCGGTCGGCGGTCTTGCTTCGACCTGGACGGAAGATGCGCTAATGGGCTCAGAGAAAGTCGACCAGATGGTCCGTACCATCGCGATGCACGCGGCGGGCTGGGCCGTGATTGGTATTGCGGTTGGCCTGTCGGTCGGTCTGCCGAATCAGGCATCGCGAAGCCTGAAATTCGTTGGCGCTGCGGTTAGCGCGGGCGTCCTCTCCGCAGCTCTGTTCACGATCGGAGCGGCTGTGATTTTCTCCGGCGAGAACGCGGATCTTCCAGTTCCGGACGGCACCGGGAACCGGCTGCTCTGGACAGGGCTGTGCGCCGTTGCCATGGCAATCATGATCGGTCTTGTCGCCAACAATACAACAAACCGATCCGTCGACGCCAGCTAATACAACAGCGCGAAGTCCGCGAATTTGTAGCTGAAGTAATAACCACACAGCGAATCGTCAGAACAAGCGTTTCGCTTGTTGCCGTCTGAGTTTCTCGGTTGTGACCAACCGGCGCAACAGGATCGATGTTTATGACCGGTCTCACTGAACGGAACGTGAACCGGACAGTTGTGTTGCTGTTTGTTGTGACCCGTATGGTCAAAAAGCTGTGCGTCGTGAAAGGTGTTGATATCCAGCGGGTGAGATTCCCGCCCGGCGACGGGTCGCTCCAGCCGGTAGCAATCAGAGAGGCGGAGGAGGTAACAATTTCGTCGAAGCCTTTGATGTAACG
>JBDONA010000843.1:0-16495 GCA_039831575.1 Fuerstiella sp.
GGCGGTAACCCCTCATCCCGCAAACCTGCCATTGTCTCAAAAATACTCTGAACGGTCACACCGTTGTCCAGAGCACGGGTGTATGACGCCTGGATGACAGGGCCATCTGCAATCGGATCGCTGTAGGGGAAGCCGAGTTCGATCAGGTCGACATCGGCGTCTCTCAGCCCTTTCAGAACAGCGGCCGTGGCCTGTGCCGATGGATCACCAGCCGTCACAAAAGGCATGAATGTCATGCGGCCGTGCTGTGCGGCCTTATTGAAAACGTCAGAGATGCGAGACATTCGAGGCTTTCGGGAAAACAACGCCCCGTCGTACACGCATCCATGGAAGCGATAAACGGGAGCGGACCACCACTTTCCGAGCGTCAGCTCGCATTTGGTTGCGACACGGCCGCTTTGCAACTGTGATCACGGGTCTGGCGAATCGTTTGTGAAAATACCGGCGGCAGATTAACCACTGAGATTCCGCAAGTCCAAATGAGAGAGCGTCTTCCGTAAAAGAAGTTGCGGGTTTCTCGGGGCATTCACCGTTTTTGCTCCCGGTCCTTGCCCGTGGTGCCGCCTGGCGCCAGAATACAGGGTCTCAGTTCGTGCTGGAGCGAAACTCCATCGGTCACCTGCATCTCACCGATCGGCTGGCCAAACCGCAGCAACGACATCCACTCTTCCCACCTCCTAAATTTCACGGCGTTTGTCCTTATGCCCCGAAATTACTCCGTACGCGTCTTTCTCGCTGTCGTCACCCTGCTGACCCCATTCGCAGCGACCATCGCCGATGAGAAAAAACCCGCCAGCGATGATGCGGCAACGAAAGAGCCTCTTGAGGGGCATTCGTTGCACGGTGAAGTCTTCAACGAAGGTCCGCGTCAGGCCGCCTATCTCATGCAGGGCGTGGGCACCATCCGCTTCGACGTCACAACTGAATCTGCGGAAGCTGGGGCGTTTGTGCGGCAGGGCATCGGCCAGATGCACGGCTTCTGGTATTTCGAATCTGAACGATCCTTTCGGCAGGCCGCAATGCTGGATCCCGATTGTGCCATCGCCTACTGGGGCATGGCATATTCGAACCGCAGGAACTCCGATCGAGCCAAAGGATTCATCAAGGAAGCCATGACCCGAAAAGACAAGGCGTCCGCACGTGAACAACGATACATTGAGGCGTTCGATCGCTATTTGAAGGCGAAGTCCGGTACCAGCGATGAGAAAAAGAAACGGGCGGAAAAGTACATCAGCGATCTGGAAGAACTGCTGTTCGAATTTCCTGACGATGTCGAAGCGAAAGCCTTTCTGTGCGAGTATCTCTGGTCTGCACGGCGGGAAGGGCTGAAGATCACCAGCTACCTGACCGTCGATGCCTTGATTCAGGACGTACTGGACGTCGAACCCCTGCACCCGGTCCACCATTATCGCATTCATCTGTGGGACACAAAGAAGGCCGCCAAAGCTCTGGAATCTGCCGCCCGATGTGGTCTGGCAGCTCCGCAGATCGCTCACATGTGGCACATGCCGGGGCACATTTATTCGCGACTCAAACGCTACCACGACGCCGTCTATCAGCAGGAAGCATCGGCGCGTGTGGACCATGCTCACATGATGAAGGATCTGGTGCTCCCGGATCAGATTCATAATTTCGCACACAACAACGAGTGGTGTATTCGAAATCTCGTGCACATCGGTCGAGTCAACGATGCAATCGCACTGGCACAAAACATGATGAGCCTGCCACGTCACCCGAAGTACAACCACATCGGAAAATCCGGCAGCTTCAAGTACGGACGGCAGCGACTTCTTGATGTGCTGCGGGCATATGAACTGCACGATCAATTGATCACTTTGTGCCAGACGCCCTACCTTGAAGAATGCGGAAATGGCACGGAAGATCTGAAACGCAACCGGTATCTTGCCGCAGCATTGGCCACCACAGGCAACCCGGAGAAGGCGACCGCCATTCGGCAGGATATTCAGACTCTGCTGGACAAGGAGAAGAAAAAGCAGAAGGAAGCCGGAGACAAAGCGCAGAAGGAAGCCGAAAAGGCGAAGAAGAATGAGAAGGATGTCAAGAAGGCCCGCAGTACGGCAGAAGGCAAACACCGCAGTCGAGTTCGTGACCTGGAAAAAGCCGTGCAGGAAATTGACGGACGCATCGCTGCAGCGGAGGGTAAGTTTGAGGAAGCCTTGGAACTGTTCAAGAAGGCAGGCGGCGTACCGGTCGAAGATCAGGTCGCCGTCATGCTGCAGGCCGGCAAGACTGACGACGCAGTAAAGAAAATCGCCAGTCACGTTGGCAGCAATCGCAGTGAGGTCCGCCCGCTGGCCTCTCAGGTGGAGACTCTGTGGGCGGCAAAGAAAAAGGACGAAGCGAAAAAGGCGTTCGAACAGCTGCGGAAGATATCGTCAACCATTGATCCGGACGTGCCCTCATTTGCTCGCCTGAAACCGATCGCCATGGAATTGGGATTTGGTAACGACTGGCGCACGGGTGCCGTGGTTGCCTCCGACATCGGTGCCAGACCGCCGCTGAATTCGCTGGGGCCACTTCACTGGCGTCCCGTGGCAGCATCAGACTGGTCGCTGTCCGATGTCGAGAATCAACCGCGTACGCTTAGCGATTACCGAGGCAAGCCGGTAGTGATGATCTTCTATCTGGGTTTCGGTTGTCTGCACTGCGCCGAACAGCTGCAGAAATTCGCTCCGGAGATGGAAAAGTTTCAAACGGCGGGCCTTGATGTCATCGCAGTCAGTACCGACAAGCAGGACGTTCTTGGACGGGCCTACGAAGACCTCGACGATGGCTTTCCCTTTCCACTTGTTTCAGACGCTGAACTTGACGTTTTCAAATCCTATCGCTGTTATGACGACTTCGAAAACCTGCCACTGCACGGCACATTCCTGATCGATGGCAAGGGACGCATTCGCTGGCAGGACATCAGCTACGAACCATTCATGGATCCGGATTTTGTCCTGAAGGAAGCACAACGACTGCTGGGTCAGGACGCGACCGTATCGACACCATTGTCTGAACAAGTGACCTCAACGCGATAGACTCAGTTCCTCCGGATACCACTGTTTGCTCGCAAAGCTGAGTGTCACTGTTGGCTCGCAAAGCTGAGTGCCACTGTTTGCTTGCAAACAGTGTGCCGCAGGCACCAGAGGCTGCAATTGAAAATCTGCAGGAATGCGACGCAGAATTCACGTGATTCCTGCTGCTGAGCCATACTGGTTGCGAGCAACCGGTGGCACACACAGTCTTGTCGCAGCACAGTCCTTTACAACGACTTCAGGTATTCGATCAGATCCGCAGTTTCCTGTTCAGTCAACTGTCCTTCGCCGGAAACTTTCTCCGGACTGTGCAGATCGCTCACGACGCGTTCCAGCGAACGCGCGCGGCCACTGTGCAGCAGCCGGACCTTGCGATAAACACCACGGAGCGACGGTGTATTGTATCCGTCGTAGAAGTCTTTGTCTGAACCCAGTCCCACGTCGTGAATTTTGCCATCGGTGAACTGCGGGCCGTTGTGACAGTCGGCACAGCCAGCTTTGCCACTTGTGAAGACCTGCTGTCCACGACGTGCGGCTTCGCTTAACGACCCATCAGAATTCAGGAACGGGTTAGGTGGAGACTCCAGCGCATCCAGATAGGCCAGCAGGGCGCGAACATCCCGATCGTTGGGATCACGTCCCAGCATTGTCGATGTCATCGATTTGTGCATCGCACTTTCCAGATCATTTTGCCAGCCGTGCCATGTCCACGGGCCCGTCCTGCTGACTTCAAACAGCGGTAGAACGGTTTTCAGGGTCATTTCTGTACCATCGTTCATGGTGTCCATGGGCCGTGAGTTGACTCCACCGTTCTGATGACACGAATGGCAGCTGTACCACTGATCCAGGCTCCGCTCTCCGTCGTGGAAAATCTCCATTCCGCGCCGCGCAAGTGTTATTTTCTGCGGACCGCCGAGATCGATTTCGCCGTTCACCTTCCGGGAATCAAGATCCACGACCTGAACGGAATTGCGCAGATAGTTGGCGACATAGACGGTGCGACTGTCGTCTGCCATGCGCAGGCCCATGGGGCGTCCACCAACCTCGATGCGGTGGAACCGGTCCTGATCGTTCTGCAGTCGTCTATCGATCAAATCGTCAGGACCGCCCACGCCGACAAATGGCAGATCGTGTAGACGGTAAACCAGCAGTTCATGAGTCCCGGCAGCGGAGGCAACCAGACGACGTTCGTCGCGGCTGATGACGATTCCGTGGGGATCCGCGACGGCCAGGCGTGGGACATCCAGTGAGATCGCCTCGCGGTACGATGAACCATCCAGCCGGACACGACCGATACGACTCGCCAGCAACCAGCCGCGTCGCAGATTGCCCACGTTGATTGGGTTCGTCCGATAGACCATCCAGGTGAAATAGGCATAGGTTCCGTCTGCGGAGGGAATCATGTGTCCCAGATTGATCCCATTCGCCAATGGTTCGTCATACAACGTTTCACCGGTCGCCGGGTCAATCACATCAATACGACCGGAACCTCCACAACCAACGGCAAGTCTTGAACCGTCGGGCGACAGCGTCAGGTATCGGGGCCAGTTGCCGACGTCAAAACGCCGCAGCACGCGATGAGTTTTCAGATCGATTTCGGCAACCTGGCCGGTAGCAACAAGCCCCACAAAAGCTCGGCTGCCGTCCGGAGTGACGGCCAATCCGCAAGGTTCGAATCCCACGTCAATCACGCCGGAACGCTGCAGTCGCTCGTCGATGATCTTCAGCACGGTGATATCACCGGACCACGAACCGCTCACCAGAATCGTCTGACCATCGGGACAGATTTCGATGTCAGCAGGGTGACGACCGCACACCAACTCGTCCACGACCTGACGATCCTTCGTCCGAATCAGGGACACACTGTTGGACGTTTCATTGGCCGTCACCAGCCACCGCCCATCTGCTGACAGGGCCAGGTCAACGGGCGAACGATCCGTCTGTGCAGACAGCTGCTCAGCACGGTCGTTTGCAGTGGATTCGCCGGCTTGAATGACTGGCCATCCTGCCAGCAGGCACGGGATGATCATCAGAGCCAGGCTGATTGCCTTGGGCATGCGTTTTCCTGTTCGACGTCCGAGACGAAAGAGACGCGGCTGTGGACTTCAATGACCGCGTGAGGTGTGCAATTGGTGGGTGGGAAGACCAGATTCGTTCTTTTCAGCAATTGGATGAAGGTACAGTGTTATGTAATCCTGGTCACTTTTATCCAATTCATGAACCCGGTAAGATTTTGCGAGACTGACGGCTGGTTCAGTGGTTTACATTGTCGAACAGTGGCAACCGCTGATCAAGACCTATGACGGTCAGTTGAATCGATTTCCCTCAACGACCATCCCCGTTGTGCTTTGAAGCACAAGATTCCCACCCCCTCGAAAGGAGCAATCCGTGAAGAACTTTTTCGCACTTGGAATGATTTTGACAGTCGCCTCGGCTGTTACCGCAGGTGAAGCAGTCAAGAGTGGTCCTCAAACCGGAGACAAACTTGGAGCGTTCTACGTGACCAAGTGTGCTGGTGCTGAAACGGACGGCGTGGCAGAAGGCAAGAACCTTTGTTACCGCTGTCGCAATGGTGCCAAACCGCAGGTTGTCATTTTCACTCGTTCGACAGATAAGCGGGTTATCGAACTGGTGCAGCTAATCGACAAGGCGATCGCAAAGCACAAGGATTCCAAGTTGACCGCGTTCGTAAACGTGCTTGGTGAAGACAAAGAAGACTTGTCTGACGCAGCCAGAAAACTCGCCAAGGCCAGCAAGGCAACCAATGTGCCGTTCGTTGTCCCGAATGAATTTGAAAATGGTCCGGACGACTACGGCATCAACCCGAAGGCCGCAGTAACGATCATTCTGGCCAGCGACTTGGGTGTGAAAGCCAACTTCTCTGTGTCTGATGTCAACGACCTGAAGATTGCAGCTGTCATCGCGGATCTTAAGAAGATCCTGTAGAACAGTTTACTTATTCACGTGAACCGTTCTGGCTCGTGGGCAGATCGTTTTTCTTAGGCAGGAAGGCGTCTCTCGCGGCCACGAGTCAGCGTAATACGCTGTAGTCGATTGTCAGTGAATGGATGAGCGGTTGTGTGCCACTGGCTTTGCCAGTGTTAGTGAGCCTTTAGGCACTGGCGGAGCCAGTGGCACACCTCTTTACAGAACTAACGCTGAATAGATAAAGCTGAATAGATAAAGCTGTTTGTCCCAACAAATCAAACGCGACGCCTGGTCTGACCGGCGTTGCGTTTCTTTGCGCTGCAAACGAATGTGATGCCGTCACTCAAGCACAATGGTGCGCGACGGCATTGATGGCGAGTGAATCTGGTGAATCGTTCCGTCTTTGCTCTCAACCACGTAAACACCGCCGATGCGAGCCTTAATCGTGACGGCTTCACCCGGGCCAAGATTCTTCACTCGCCCACGACGACCTTGGGGCGTGATTGGAAAGACCATAACATTCGTTTGCGAGTTGTTTGAAAACGAAATGTCGGCCCTCAGCCGCGGCAGATTCGGGTTCGAATGCACGGGAGGTGTCATCGTCAACGCCTTGCGTGGGTGGGATTCCAACAGCTTAGCCGTAAGTCGATCAATGAGTTCCTGCGGCGCAGATTCGGCAAGACTGACGGATTCTGAATGATCGGCCTGGTGGTCGTACAGTTCCCGTGCAGTCACGTCTCCGGTGCTGAAGTCTCGCCATTCCACGAACCGATGTTCATTGGTACGAATAGCGTAACCCATGTATTCATGGCCTTCGAAATTCCGATAGTACTGACTGTATGCGGCGTCGTTGACGCGGACGCGGACGTCCTTCAGATTCGGCACCAGACTGGATCCGTCAACAAAGTCCGGCGTATCGATCCCCGCAAGTTCACAGAGCGTCGGAAACAGGTCCAGCAACTCGGCCAGTTCGTCCGACTGCTGTCCGGCCGTCTGCTGTAGTCCGGGTGCCGAAATAATCAGCGGTACCCGCGAATCAATTTCGTAGTTGGTCATCTTGCCCCAGCCGTTGAATTCGCCCAGCTTCCAGCCATGGTCGCTCCAGAGAACAACAATCGTGTTCTCAGCCAGGCCGGCCTCATCCAGCGCGTCCAGCAGACGGCCGATTTGTGCGTCGATGTAGCTCACGCAGGCGTAGTACGCGTGCATGAGGTGTCGAGCCCGTTCGTCGGCGACCCGCTGTTCATCCCAGGGTTTCGGGAAGTCGACCAGATCGACATAGTGAGTCAGTTCGTAACTGTTCGACAGCGCGTACGGCGGAGTATTGGCCGTGACAATTCTGTCGGTGAGCACGGGCAGCGCGACCGGGTCGTGCAGATCCCAGTACTTTTTCGGTGCAATCCACGCCAGATGAGGCCGGATATACCCCATTGCCAGAAAGAACGGAGCATCGCCTTTGCCAAGACGTCGCAGATCCTCGATGGCCATGTCCGTTCGCGCGCCGTCCACAAGCCTGTTGTCCTCGACGTCGGGAGCGGCGGTGCTGGGCCCTCGCAGATTATTTTTTCGCCAATCGTTTTTCGGTAGCGCCTGCTGAACTTTTCGAATGCGTTGCGGCGTCCCTTCCGGGTAGGCCGACTTCAGGCGAGGCAAGGATCGGATGGGTTCGCTCCAGGACTGTGGATCAGGAGTCGGGTTGTGATAGATTTTTCCGTGACTCACGGCCGTATAGCCGAACCGTCGGAACCATTGCGGCAGCGTCACAGCAGCGGGCATCGCTTCCCGAAAGTGAATCGGCAAAGTCCAGACACCAAGTTTGTCAGGCCGAAGCCCCGTCATCAGACTGGCACGTGACGGATTGCAGACTGCCACCTGGCAATGTGCACGATCGAAACGCACACCACGTTCGGCAAGCCGGTCAATGTTGGGAGTAATGGCGTGCTGATCGCCATAGCAGCCGATCGATGGACGCAGATCGTCCACGGCGATGAACAGCACGTTGGGGTACTGAGTTCCTGCTGCTATACTTGTGGTGGCAAAGTTGCACGGTAGAACAGCAAAGAAAGTCGCGGAGATGATGAACCAGACGAATGGACTTGGCAAAGGAATTCCTTTCAGGCAATCGGCAACGGTGAACTTATTGTGGAAGGGCAGAGATTTTTGCAGGTCGTGCCAGCCAGGATGGAGCCACGTTTCCTGAGTCGCGATCAAGTCCTGTGTCTCGACTGAGGTGTGGGCAGTCTCAAAACGAGACAACCTCACCACCGTTTCGGGTGGACAGCTTGCGGTAGGTGTCGAAGTCCATGTTGTAGCTGAAGAATTGCACGGAACCGTCGCCCATAATGAAGTGAGCCCCGCCGTGGCGCCAGCTCCAGAACCGACGCAACGTTCCCTGCCACGACGGCACATTTCCCCCGGCACTCAGCCCTCGTTCCGTGCTGATGTAATGTTCACATTCTGAGCCACCGCACAGGTACCAGCCCCATCCCAAATCACTCGGAATTCCGCGTTCACCGACAATCAGTGTTTGCGACGTGCCATCTGTAAAATCACGAAACCGCGTCCTGCTCAGGGAGTAAAATGTTCCTTCTCCGTCCAGGATCCCTGAACAGCCCGGGCTTCCGTCTGTAGTGCCACTCACACCCATGTAGTCACCAGGAAACAGTAAACCACAATCGTAGGAGTTGGGATTGGGGCCAGTTGGGCCGCTTAACAGCTGAGTGCTGGAGTTAACATCGTCCGGGCAATAGAAAACGTTGATCGGATTCGACGACGGGTCCGGCTGCGCGGGCGTGGAGTTCTGCAGAACTTTGACGGCCGTGCAGCAACCGCTGCTTTCGAAGTCGATCAACTGATACGTGTTGCCCAGCTCAAGGTATGGCAATACGTGAGTCATCAGGCCCCATGCTCCATCGACGGGGGGCTGGCTGCTGGTGCCCATGGGCAGCACGTTGTGAACGTCGTGATAGTTGTGGAAGGCCAGTCCAATCTGTTTCAGATTATTCCTGCACTGAGTGCGCCGCGCGGCCGCTCGTGCTTGCTGAACGGCCGGCAGCAGCAACGCCACCAGAATCCCGATGACGGCGATCACGACCAGCAATTCGATCAATGTGAAACCGCGTTGACGGCGACCGCTGCGCCGCGTTGGCAGTGAAGCATCCTCGCGGACAGAACTACTTGTCTGCGTTGTCCCGAACCAGCGGGAAGTCATATTCATATGGAGGCTCTGACGGTATGGTAATGTGAAATTCAAATTTCCACTCCATGCCGTGGTTGCTGAGCAGCAAGGTCCATTTTCCCCCGCGGCGGCTCCACGTCGACCAACACGCGATGCTGTCCGGCGACCGGCCCGTCCGCGGTCGTGAACTGGTACCGTCCGTTCTGAATGATGCCGTTGGCTGCCAGCCCCTTTGTTTCGCCCTCTGGCATCAGGGAAACGGTGCCCTGCAGATTCTCAGGAATGTCGGCCGACAACACCATTCCTGAAAGTGGAATACGTGTCGGCCCCTCATCGTCGCCACATCCCACGGCAACGCACACCGACCACCCGATCCAGGAAATCAGCATTGACCGTCGCTGCACCCATTCGCTCCCCAAGGAAACAACAGTCTATCAGATACAGTACAAGGGTAATGTTTGCTGCGTCCGTAGTCCATTTCAGCGGTCGCCAACATCGGCAGAGCATCAGGTCCTCACGTGATTTCCCGTGGAAATCGGGAACAAGTCATCGGAAATGGCATCTTCTCTCTAACGATTCCGCTTTTTGCTGTGTAATCTGCCCGACTTATCCGCGTTTCGCCGGATATTTCGACCACGGCATTGTGATGCCTTTCTGTGTTTCGTGCAGGCGGAAATGTAACATTTCCAGAGAGTCGTGTGCCGTCTGGAGACGCCGCTGCGAACTCCGTCGGCAGCAATTCTTGGTTTCTTGAGCGTCAAGCTCGCACCGTCCGAGGCAGGGGCCTCCTTTTCAGAACGAGGTTTGGCATTATGGGTATTCCCAAAGTGGCGATTGTCGGTCGTCCAAATGTGGGGAAGAGCTCGCTGCTGAACTGGATGGCGGGCAAGCTGTTGTCAGTCGTAGATCCCACGGCCGGGGTCACGCGTGACCGAGTCACGTGGATGATGCACGAAAAAGACCGATACTTCGAACTGGTCGACACTGGTGGCATCGGCATCGTGGACAGCGACGATCTGTCGGATGACATTGAGCGGCAAATCGACGTTGGGCTGGCAGAATGTGACCTGCTGTTGTTTGTTGTAGACGCAAAGGCCGGCATTACTCCGCTGGACCAGGAAGTCGCCGAACGACTGCGGCGCATCGAGAAACCGATGTTGATGGTCGTCAATAAATGTGACTCGCCAAAATTGGACATCGAAGCCGGCGGTTTTCTGCGGTTGGCTAACCTGCCTCAGGTCGTCACCAGCGTGACGGGAAATCGTAATCGTGCAGACCTGCTAAAGGCAATTGCAGAACACCTTCCCGAAGCCGGCGACGATGAAAACGAGGAAGGTGCAACTCTGTTCGAACCGCCGGAAATGCGACTGGCGATCGTGGGGCGACGGAACGTCGGCAAGAGTACGTTCATTAATCAGCTGGCCCAGGAAGAACGGGTGATCGTCAGTGAGATTGCAGGGACAACGCGAGACAGCATCGATATTCGCTTCGACGTTGACGGTCGTGCCTTCGTGGCCATCGATACGCCCGGCGTCCGTAAACGCAAGAGCCTTGAGAACAGCATCGAATTCTATGGTCTGGTGCGAGCTCAAAAAAGCATTCGGCGAGCCGACGTCGTGTTGATGTTCTTTGACGCGACACAGACGGTCTCTCGAGTCGACAAGCAGCTTGTGGAAGAAATCACAAAACACCACAAACCCTGCGTGTTTGTCATCAACAAGTGGGATCTTGCTCAGGAAGAGGATATGACGATCGAACGCTGGGGCGAGTATCTCGTCAGTTCGTTCGCATCGATGCGGCATGTCCCCATTGCCGTGCTGACAGCCAAAGACGGCCGTAACATTCGGCAACTGGTCAACCTCACACAAACCATCTACAAACAGGCACAGACCCGAATGGGTACCGGCAAACTGAACCGGGTCGTGAAGATGGCTGTCGACAAGAACCCGCCAGCGCATCGCAAGAACAAGCGGGCCAAGATTTATTATGCCACTCAGGTGGCAACGGCACCGCCCACGATTGTCGTCAAGTGCAACGAACCAAAGCTGTTCGACGAATCATGGAAGCGATACTTGCTCGGCTTTCTGCGTGAGGTGTCACCATTTCAGGAAGTCCCAATCCGCATGATCATGCGTTCTCGCAGCAACGAAGACCTGAATAAGGACCTGCCGGATATCCAGCTGCGGAACACTGACGAGCTGGATGATGAATCGACCGAATCAACTGCACTTGCAGATGTTTCGACCGCAACGGACGCAGCCCCTGCCGGCGATAATGTCGTGGAATGAGTTGAGGCTTCGAAGACGGCGACAGACCTGACGAAACGAAAAAAGCCCCGCGTTACCAACAGGTAACGCGGGGCTTCGTTTTGATGCTTCTTAAGCATGACAGAACGCCGGAGCATTCTTCGAATCGCTGTGCACACCCGATCATCGAGTGCACATCAAAGCGGATTCCGCTCTAGGCATCGTCTTTCTTTTTCTTCTTGCCTTTACGCTTGGCACCGCCACGGGCCTTAGGAAGTTTTTCCTGCTGCTCAGCAGTCAGGACCTTCCGCAGAGACGCGACGATTTCAACGGTGAGTGCCTGTTGAACCTTCTGGACTTCCTTGGTCCGGGCCGTCTGCTCGTCCGTCAGCTTGACGGCACCGGTAACCGCCTTGCGAGCATCTGCACCGGTCTTGCCTGCGGCCTTAGCCGCCTTCTGTGCATCACGCTGAGCAGTTCTCTGGTCATCAGTGAGGATTGCCCGTTTCTTTGTGGCCAGTTCCTTAAACTTTGCCGCGAATTGCTTGTCGATGGCTGCCACTTTTTCCTTTTGATCAGCGGTCAGTTTCATGTCCTTCACAAATCGCTGTGTGGCGGTCGGAGCATTGGCGCTGCCCTTACGCTTACCCCTCTTTTGCTTTTCGTCGGCCACAACAGTGCCGGCTACAACGGCGATGAGCGTCAAACAAACAAAATTACGAATCAGTTTCATCCGCAGGTCTCCTGATGTGATTTTCAAGTCACAACATTTCAATAAATTGGGGTTCGAGCCACCACCGTGGCCGCTCGATCGGATTGACGCAACTGACAAGGTTCAAAGTTGCCATCACCGTCCAGGTGACGAAACCAGAGATTTTCGCTATTTTCACTGGAAGGTGATGGCTGGCGTTGCCGGGGGCATCTGGATAGAGATGCCTGACACACCACGATTATTTCAGCTTCAGGGACAGTTTTCGCGAACCGAACCGAATTATGTCAGGAAGCTGAAGTTTGACATGTTCCTCTGTCATTCACTTTCGCCATAAACCCGGCATGCTCCGTTTATCGTCGCCTCGTTTGCCGAATTCGACAGGATTCTTCAGACTTCGTGCCATTGTCCCCCGCAACGAACAGTACCTGTCGGCCTACGCTTTGGTGAGTCAACCTGAGTGCAGCGATGGATCTCTCGGTGCGACAGGCCCCGGATGACAGCACAGTCTCAGTCCATCCCTGACACAACGCAGCCCCAGATGCAACAGCGTCGGGAATGCTGGAATACTCAATGAAACAAATCCTTATCATCGGTGGTGGGTCCATTGGTGAACGCCACGTCCGGTGTTTTCAGAAGACAGGACGGGCTGACGTTATTCTGTGTGACACAAACGATGACCTGCGGCAACGAATTAGCGCTTTGTACCGTCTGAGCAATTCGTTCGCTTCGCTGGACGAGGCGTTAACCGAAGGGTGCGATGGTGCCGTGATTTGTACCCCCGCACAACTGCACGTACCGATGGCGCAGCGGTTGGCGGAACGCCGAATCGCGACCCTGATTGAAAAACCGCTGAGTATTTCGGTGCACGGAGTGGCTGACCTGCTGACAGCGGTCAATGCACATCGGCTGCCTGTCAGCGTCGCTTACGTAACGAGGCAACATCCGGCACTCATCGAAATGAAGAATGCTCTCGACAGTGATGCGTTCGGTCGACCGGTACAGGTCGTGTACACCGGAGGACAGCACTTCCCCTTTTACCGCCCGGCGTACCGCGACATCTATTACACAAAACACGAAACCGGTGGTGGAGCGATTCAGGATGCCCTGACTCACGTGATGAACACCGCCGAATGGATCGTGGGCCCGGTGACTCGTCTGGTGGCCGATGCGGAGCACTGTGTTCTGGATGGAGTCAACGTGGAAGACACGGTCCACGTCGTCACTCGTCACAGCGCGATTCTCGGTTCATTCAGTCTGAATCAGCATCAGCCCGTGAGCGAATCCAGACTGACTGTCGTGTGTGAACGTGGAGCCGCGAGATTTGAAGGGCACCGCAGCCGGTGGCTTTCGTCCAGCGAGCCGGATGGTCCGTGGCAGGTAGAGAACGAATTTACGCTTGAACGCGACGATCTGTTCGTCCGGCAGGCGCACGCGTTCCTTGATCAGCTGGACGCCGACGCTCCGCCCGCGTGCACGCTGGACGAGGCACTGCAGACTCTGAAGGTGTGTCTGGCAGCTCTGGATTCTGTCAGGACGGAACAATGGGTGCAGATATGAACGAATCAATGGTTCCAGAATTGTTTTGCCTCCGTGGCCGAGTCGCCTTGATCACAGGAGGGTCCGGCTACCTGGGTCAATCCTTCTGCCGCGCGCTGGCGGACGCAGGGGCAACGGTGGTGGTCGCCAGTCGCCAACAATCGCGAGCACAACAGATCGCGGACGATCTGCCCCGTATCGGCGCAGCAAAACACTGTGGCGTGCAATTGGATCAACTGAATGAAGAATCTGTCAGCGCAGGTTTCGCGGCTGCCGTTGATGCCGCCGGCGCTGTCGACATTCTCATCAACAACGGACAACAGGGCCACGCGATGGACCTGACCAACGTCACCGCAGACGCCTTCAGCAGCGATCTGAGAAATGCAACGGGGTATTTTCTGCTGGCTCGTCACCTGCGAGACCACGTCGTGTCCCGCGGCGTGGCGGGGTCAGTCGTGATGGTCGGCTCGATGTACGGCGTCGTCGGCTCATATCCCGATGCCTACGAAGGCGTCTGCATAGCCAGTCCGGTTCAGTATCACGCTCTCAAAGGCGGTATTATTCACATGACACGGCACCTGGCCGTTTACTGGGGCAAGGACCACGTTCGAGTCAACTGCCTGAGCCCGGGACCGTTTCCATCTGAAAAAGCTCCGGCCGAAATGGTGGAACGACTGAAGACAAAAAGTCCGATGGGGCGAATGGGCAGACCGCAGGAATTGACTGGAGCCCTGCTGCTGCTGGCCAGCGACGCCGGCAGCTATATCACGGGCCAGAATCTTCTGGTCGACGGTGGCTGGACGGCATGGTGATTTCCTGCTTTGATGATCGATAAATTTGCCGGGGGCCAATAGTACGGCAACCGTTTTCGGATGAAATCAAATCTGTCCAGCATGCCCCTCCGGCTGAAGACGACGGACACACTCACGCGAACACGAAACGTTCAGAATGCCCACCTCACTCCACAATACTGCCGCGCTGACATCTCTCGTCTGTCTGTCGCTCAGCGCGCACGCCGACGATACGATCGACCTTGACGACGCCACCCGTGAAAAATGTCTAACGGTTCTGCGAAGTGGCCTGCATGGAGATGACTTCTGGCCGTCGATCCACGCCGCCGAAGGACTGACTCTCGGTGGCTACGAACAGGAAGTCGTCGCATTCCTGACGCCGCAACTATCAGAGGAAAAAGACGACCAGCGACGTTGCGGCATCTCTCGCGAACTTGTCCGGGCCGGCAGGCGATCAAACGCTGCCGTCATGCTTTCGATTCTGGCTGGCGATGACGACTTCGGTCACGTACATGCTGCTGAAAGTCTGTACAAGGTCGTCGAAATTGGTGATGGCGTCGCCATGCGACAGGCCTTCCATCAGGAAGACAACCTGCGACTGAAGCTGATGGCAGCGGCCGCGCTGGCACGCTGCGGCAACCCGGAAGCGATGCGTGTTCTGCGATCGATGCTGCAACACAAAGATCCGGAAATACTGCGGATTGCGGCCTGGATTCTGGGACGCATCGGCGACAGCAGCGACATCCTCCGGATTCGAAAAGAACTTCCACGATGCGAAGAAGAACTGCTGCGTGCCTACCTACACCATTCACTCGCTGCTCTGGGCGATGAGGTCGGGCTGAGCGCTCTGGCCGCTAACCTGAAAAACGCAGACGGTGCGGTGCGGACGTATGCGGCGACCTTTGCCGGAGACGCACGGGCCACCAACGTCGCCGAGTCTCTGCGGCAGATGCTGAACGATCCTCATCCGGATGCCGCAATCCGAGCCGCACAAACACTGCTGTTTCTGTCGCGGCCGGCAGACCCGGACCCACGTGAAGATGTTTCTGTCGTCGTCTACCCCAGCACAAAACAGAACCCACGGTATACCGAAGGCTCTGTGCTGCCACTACTCAATGGGACGTTGTTGTTTGCCGCGACCGAATTCAAAGGTACCGGCAGCGACTTTGCTGAAGCACACATTGTGGGCCGACGATCAGCAGACGGTGGCCGGACGTGGGGCGAAACTCAGGTGCTGCAACAAAATACGGGAGGCATGAACGTCATGAGTGTGACTCTGCGACGGCTACCGTCCGGTCAGATCGCGATGTTCTACCTGCAAAAAAACAGCCACGCAGATCTGGATCTGTTCGTTCGAATTTCATCAGACGAAACGGCGACGTTTGGCAATCCGGTGCTGGTCACAGCCGACGACGGCTACCACGTCGTCAACAACGATCGCATCGTCCAGCTCTCAACGGGCCGCCTGTTGGCACCTGCCGCATCAACGGCAGATGTTCACACAGTGAACCACTTCGTGTCGCACTGCTATCTGTCTGATGACAACGGCAGGACCTGGCGTGGTGGCAGCGGCAGTGTCGATGCGCCAAAGCGAGGTGCGATGGAACCGGAGGTCATTGAATTGACTGACGGACGCGTGCTGATGATCGTCCGTACGCAGCTGGGCTTTATCGGACGCAGTTACTCAAGCGACGGTGGCGATACGTGGACTGAAATGCAGTCACTGGGTGTGAAAGCTCCGGAAGCACCAGCAACTTTGCGTAGAATTCCGGTCACCGGTGACCTGCTGCTGATCTGGAATAACACGTTCACTGCCGGAGCGGGGCACGGCGGAAAACGAACGCCATTGACCGCTGCGATTTCCCGTGACGAAGGCAGTTCGTGGCAGCACCTGAAGAATCTGGAGTCGGATTCCCAGCGCACGTATTCCTACACCAGCCTGGTCTTCCATCGCGATCGAGCAATTATGAGTTACTGGGACAGCGGTGCAGGGGACGGCATTTTGTCCTGCCGATTTCGGTCATTGCCCGTGAGTTGGTTCTATCACTAGAGTCTTATGCCGC
>JBDONA010000437.1:0-3666 GCA_039831575.1 Fuerstiella sp.
GGCTTGCTGCTCGATGAAGTGTTCGGTCATGCCTGTGGTTGATGTCATTCTTTAGCTCCAGGAGTTCCGTTAGTTGTTACATCTAACTGCGTGTTACACATCGAGCGGAAGCCGGCCGTTGCGGTAGTAGTCGTCCGCCGTGCCAGTGTGCTGGCGGATTGAATGCGGAAACGTGGCCGCGACATTGAATGGAATGTTGCCGTCGGTTGTTCGTTTCGGTTTGCCGTCCACGCGACGCACAACACTCCTGGCAGCCTTGATTCCATCCAGCCCGATCAGCGGACAGAGGCGATTGACTTCGTTTATCCAGGCGTCGTTGTTGTGGCTGGTTGGCCCCTTCACGTCTTCCGCTGACGCGACGTATCTGTTTTGCACGTGGACGATCTCATGCAACAACAGATCGAAGACATATCGTTTGCCAAGCCAGGCGGGGTCCAGCCCCCACGGTGACGACTCGCCACGGGATCTCAGCCCAAACATGGTTGGATGTATCGTGATGTTTGGCGGGCGTGTTTCAGGCGTGTGTGTAAGCCCAAGACAGCGACCGTGGGCAGTGATGTTGATTACGATGTGCGGATACGGCAGGTTGCCGCTGAACCATTCCGCGTTAATCGCCTCGAACGCATCACAGAGCCATATTCCATAGTTGCCGTAGTACGTTTCAGCCACGAGTCGGACGGCAGCCCGCATGTCGGTGTGGGCGCAACATGTAGTTGCGTGTTGCAGTGGTGCTGGTGTGGTCATTGGTCTATTCCTGCTGCCAGTTGTCGAATCCGTCGATATTCGTGAATCCAGCACCGCCACAGAAGCCCGCCCGTAAATCGTTCGCCGCCGGCCCTGTCCCCGCACAGCATCACAGGAACGCCCCTGCTGACGAACGACGTGATGCTGCCGCTGATCGTGGCTGGTGTGGCCTTGGCCCGCCATTCGCCGGCTTCGACGTCCTGCCACGATGCTTCCACAACGACCGCACGACATGGATAGGACAGCATCCGCTGCAGCTCCCTGTTGAACCGCTCACGGCCCGTCGTGCAGCTGCTGATGAAATCCTGCAGGCTCTTTCGCTCAATGCACAGGAGGCCACTGAACTCGCCAGCAAGGCCGTAATCACCCGTGGACAATGTGCCGGTTTCGACGGTCAGCGGTTCCAGTACGTACGGCAGCTGTTCGCGGGTATCGACAACCACGCGGCACTGGTGGTGCTTGGGTTCAGCAGGAAGTTTCATTCGAACGCCTCCGACGCCCAATCCACGTCACAGGTGGTCTCAGCGGGCTCAATTGTCTCTCCTGTAACTGTGGACTGCAGTGTGTCTTCGTGATTCGTTGGTGTTTCTTGTTTAGGTGTAACCTCAGTGTTTCTTGAATTACGCGCGTAGCTCATACTTGTGTCTGAGGAAACTGAGCCCGCTGAGACCACCTTTTCAGACACGACAAACCAGTGTCGACCGTTCTTTTTGGTTTTGAAGTCGAGACACATTCCTTGAATCACACGCTTCCTGAAGTGCTTCACTGCAGCTCCCAGAATTCACCCTGTGATCCTATCTATTGGCTTGTCGCAGATGTTCTCGATCGCATCCCGGAGTGGTTCACTAAGAGTGCCTGGCGTTCCTGTGCTCCCGCTGGCAATTCTGACCATGTCCCCCGTGCGGGTGCCCTCTAATGTCAGGTCAATAGCGTAGAGTGCCTGAATGAGTGCGAGTAGATGTGCGGCGTCATCGTCCGCGTCGTTGTACAACTGCGATCGCGTGTCGGCAGGATCAGGCAACCCCGCAAAGACAACAGCAGATCGCACTACATCCGACCAACCCTCAAAACTGCCCCATTTGCTGAGACCGTGATTCGGGCGCCCGGCCGCGAAGTATGACCGGAGGATAGTTAGAGCTGACGACAGGATTCTGCCACGGTTCTGCAGGACGTATTTCTTCACGTCTGGGTATTTGAAGTTGTCCCGCTCTTCTGGTCGCTCGTCCGGCGATTCAATCCGGACGTGACATGTTCGCCGCGTCGTATCAGCACAAAGAGCAACGTTGTTTCCGCTGGCATACCATGTGGACCGAAGCGGCGCCCGAACCAAATTATTTGTCGACAACGCGCGGTCGCACCATTCCGTGCCAGTTAGGGCCGCGTCCAATGATGGGCATCCAAAATTCCCTGCGATGTTGTCGATCAGAATCATCTGTGGGGCGTACAAAACCTGAGCTGTAATCCGCTTTCGGAATTCCTCATCCGTCTTTGGGTTTGTGAATCGTGGGGCGTCCGTGCCGGTGACGATCAGCGATACAAGATCAGCCAGCAGGCTCTTTCCAGCCCCCCTGACGTTGGCATCAAACAAAAATAACGGCGCAGTCGGACCGCTGTACGCTTCCCTTGCAAGCGGAGTTAACAGGCTGGCAACCCATGCCGCTCGATGTTCAGGACCAGAAAACGGGAAATCGCGAACGATGTCAGTGATCGATCGAACGGCGCCCGTGAGCTCCGCCTTGGTTGGCCTGTCCGGCACCGGATCAAATGTCGTTTTCAGGTCGAGATACAAACACGTTTCCGCGTCATAGCCATTCGTCTGACAGATCGTTCCATCCTGTCGCAACACAGGCGAAGCTACCACGCCCGCAAGATGCCGAATACCAGACCAGACGCCCCGGTCTGAAATCGCCTCATAACACCATTTCGGGCAAAGTCTTTTCTTTCGTTCGCCTTCCTTGTCAAATGAATAGAACGTCACATTCCCTGAGATCATTTCCCTCAATGACGGCCTGCTCAGAGGCTTTATGTCTTTCCGTGCCGGCGAGTCCTTCTGTCTGATCTCTTGAATCCATACCAGTTCGCCTTCACGTTGGTATAAATTGAATGACCGCTCGGCAAGAACTGCGATCACGTCGTCATTCATGGCCCGTTCGTCGTCGTAGATTTCGATTGATTGGCGTGGCTGTGAAATTGAATCCTCGGTTTCGCCGCTCATTGCTCCATGTGTCCTGTCAGCAGTTGCTTGCATTCCATCGCCAGTGCCGCCACAACGTCAAAATTGTTGTGTTGGAATTCCCGTTCCACATGGGCGCCAATTCTCAGTTTCTCATTCTGAAACCAAGCGTGCCGTAAGTTCCGTTTGTGGAATTCCATACAGGTTCCGCTTACTGGCACCTCAAACAATTCCGCGAGTTCGTCAGCGTCGAAGCGCATTCCATGCCAGACGAGAAAGGCCGAAACGAGTTCTCCTGTGACTATTTCACCCGCCTCGGTGATACCACGCATTGCCTTGAATGTGTTGTGGTACGTTTCGCTCACGAACCATTGAGGCGTGACGTCTGGGTGTTTTTGGACTAACTCCACGCCCTGGCACATGGCCGCCAGGAACGCGAACGTTGATCGGTCAAGCCACGATTCAGGAGGCGTGAATCTGAACTGCGTTGTCATGATTCAGCCCTTTCCTGATCTCGCCACAGTAGGCTGAGTTGCCGCTGTGGCATGCATTCCCTGTTTCGCAAGCGCAGCAGTCTTCTGCTGAGAAGACCGGGGGCGGCCCGCGCCGTCAACATTTTCCAGGCGATGCTGGCCCACAGCCTTCGCAGTGGCACAGCCGTCCACAGGCTCAGTCAGTGGGTCCATGTATCGCTGGGTGGTATCGATGTCGGCCAGCGCGGCAATGAGCTTCAGCCACGCCGAGTCGGC
>JBDONA010000253.1:0-3662 GCA_039831575.1 Fuerstiella sp.
GAGTTGACAACCAGCAGGAGAAAATCGCCCGGCTCGACCGGATAGGTGCTCTTTCCTTGAAACGGTTGCTTACCCCCACTGTCGAATACTCCCTGTAGCAGCACCTGCCGACCATCCTGGGATACGTGTTCCAATCGCCACGCGGCTCCGTTACCGCATTTGTCGTCGCTATCGGCGACCAATCCCTCGACCTTAACATCACCGCTGATCGGACTCTTCCAGGCGACAATCGACTCACGTGTCGGAGACGGATGGACGGTAACTCCTCGAGCTGGCACGGTAAGCGTAAGGAAACTGATCGGTTCATTGGACCGATTCGTCAGCAGGCTGGGCGTTCCCTCAGCTCCCCATCCGTTGATGTCTGCGTACCCGTGCGCGGCTGGTAGTTTTTTTGTGAAATGGCCAGCGATCTGAGGTGTTCGACGGTGGCCCAGCGCCAAGTAGTCGGACCAACGTCCAAGCAGTGCTACGTTGAGGGATCTTGATTTGGCCACACCCTCAATTTTCTTCTTCGACGTGTACAGTTCGGTCACGGCCGCGAGGTATTCGACAACACGTTCCCCCTCCGAGGCACGAACCCGTTCGATACGGCGCACCAATGCACGAATGTCGCGGAGGAGAATAGGCGGCCGGTCCTTAAACTCGATCCGCGGACGCTCCCAGACAACGTAGTCGTGCTGCCTTCCATCCGCTGCATCATTGGTGGCTAGGTACATTATCACCAGATCACCTTTACTCACCGGAACGGGCAGCCGAAGCTCCTGGTTGTGGCGTGTAGCAGTGACTGCCTCCATCCACGTCTGCGGCCCGCCTTCGCGCCCCAGTTGACCGACAGCGTTAAACTTCCAGAGAGCTTTCTGCCAAGCGGCCACCGAGGCAACGATTCGGTTCGCATCTTGCGGAGTTGCCTTTCGCAGCTCTGTTTGCAAACCACGCAAAAGAAATGACCTCTCGCTGTCCGTTCGCAAAACGTCGACTAATAACTCCAAGTACTTGCGGCTCAAACCTCTTTCCGAAGCAATTTTGGAGACGCTCTTTTCGCCACTCAACAACACCTCGCGCTCTTCCAAAATGGCGAGCACGTAGTCTTGCAAGGGTAGCTGTCCGCCTTCGTTCGTATTGAATTTAATGCCATGAAGATCAACCGCCGTTCCACCGCCGGCCGCGGTGTGTCGATGATAGAAGCGTTGTATTTTCCCAAGTGCTTCGTCGGTCCAATCACGTTGTGTCGCGTGTTCGCTGAAGCGAATTCCATCCGGCAATAACACGATTTTTCCCGCCACAACTTTGGCGGCATTCAGATACTTGATGACAAGTGATGGTGACATCACCAGCGCGTTTCCCGTATTCGTAAATCCCTCCCCTGCAGCGCCGTCCACTGGAAACTCGCGAGCTGGGCTCAACGTCGCGATACCGGTAAGGTCACGCAACGTGTACGTGTATTGGGTGTTACTCAATCGACGCAGCACGACGGGACCTGGATCACCGGCGCGAGCCACTGCTTCCGCCTTCAGAAAACTGTGGACCCATTCTTGTAATTGAAGGCGTTCCGAAGCGGTCGGTTGCTTGGAATCCTTTGGAGGCATCTGCCGGCTGTCCAACATGTAGGCGACCTTTTGCCACACTTTAACCTTGGCCTTCACCTGGCGAATCGTGGTAAATTCCGACAGGTCCACATCAGCCTCGACCCGATCTCCCGCATGACACTTGAAACAATATTGCCGCAGAAGTTGTCGGATCGCCGGTCCGAATTCTCGTTCGACGGGATGAGACTTATCCTGAGCAGCCAACGGTTGAGTGTTTGGGACCATTACCGTCAGGATCACGATGGAGACGAGACGAACTGGAGGCGACATGGTAGGCCTACACGCGAGGATCTAGTGCAGCGACATCGGACGATTCACCTAGGGTACCGCACCGCCAGCAGGTCAACAAACAGATTCGTCCCGAGCCTCATGGAGGTTCTTCTTTGACGAACATCGCTGCGGAAGGGCGGAAGGGCGGAGAATATAATCTCGCCCGGTACGGACCCATTACTGATTCTCGGTCATAATCTTACGCGTTGCCAATGGTCAATGTGTTCGAGAAAGGAAATCCGATGGTCCGGTTGACGTTACTTCTGATCTGCTTCCTATCGCTGCAGCCGGCTCGCCTGATGGCGGTTGATGAGCCGAATGTCCTATTTTTGATCTGCGACGACCTCAATTGCGATCTTGGTTGCTATGGGCACCCGACGGTGAAGACACCAAATATCGATCGACTCGCCAACCGCGGCGTACGATTCACCCATGCGTATTGTCAGTACCCGCTGTGCGGTCCCAGCCGAGCATCTTTCATGTCGGGTTTGTACCCTAATCAAACACTCATCCGTCGCAACGCTGTTTACTTGCGAGAGTATGTGGCGAATGTGCAAACGATGTCACAGCTGTTTCGCCGAAATGGGTACATGGCGACTCGCATCGGCAAGATGTACCATTACAACGTGCCCAAACATATCGGCACCAGTGGGCACGATGATCCGTACTCTTGGGATCAGACGATCAATCCAAGGGGTCGCGATAAAGACGAAGAACACCAGATCTTCAGTCTGACGCCAGGTAGCTTCGGTGCAACGCTCAGCTGGCTTGCCGCCGACGGAAAAGACGAGGAGCAGACGGATGGGATTTCCGCAAATGAAGCAATTCGACTGTTGGATCGATACGCGAACAACGATCAGCGGTTCTTCTTAGCTGTTGGACTCTACCGTCCTCACACTCCGTATGTCGCGCCGAAGAAGTACTTTGCCGCGCATCCGCTCGATAGAATTCAAGTGCCTGACGTTCCGGCCGAGTATCTGAACACCATTCCCAAACCCGCGCAAAGATCGGTTACGAGCAAGAGACAACAGCGAGACTTGAAACCAGAACTGGCAAAGCAGGCGATCCAAGCATATTACGCCTCGATATCGTTTGCCGACGCGCAGTTGGGGCGGATTCTTGACAAGCTGGCAGCAACAGGACTCGACGAAAACACCATTGTCTTGTTCACGTCGGACCACGGATACCATATGGGAGAACACGGCCATTACCAGAAAATGACGCTGTTTGAGAACGCCGCTCGCGTTCCGCTGATCATTGCCAGCCCCGAAACACAATCTGGCTTGACAACCGACTGTCCAGCTGAAATGGTCGATTACTACCCAACGCTTGCCGAGTTGGCGGGACTCAAAGTCCCCACTTACATTGCCGGCGTCAGCCTGGTCCCGACTCTGAAGGATGTCACGGCAAGACCACGATCCGCTGCGTTCACTCAATGCAATTCCGGTTACAGCGTGCGAACTGAACGTTATCGGTATACCGAGTGGGGTGAGAAGGGCGCCGATGGGAACGAGTTGTACGACCATGCGTCGGACGCTGCCGAGATGCAGAATCTTGCCGGCTCAGCGAAGCACCGAAACATCGTTGCCGAACTGTCTCGCCTGTTGCACGCCAGAATTGCCGAGTCGCAAACCGCGCCTGAGGGTGTTAAGCAAAACAACGTTCAAATCACTCGTCGCGTGGCTCAACCTCGACTACCCGGCACGTACCGTGGTCGTGACGACGGAAAACGCTAGTAAATGGTTGGGACGTTTTTCTAATGTGAGCCGAACGCGTTAGTTAGCGTCGGGTTTTATTTAGTCGACT
>JBDONA010000091.1:0-3654 GCA_039831575.1 Fuerstiella sp.
AGGTTTATTTGACTCTGCTGGGAGGCGGAGCTTTCGGGAATCGCGAGGTTTGGATTCTTTCCGCAATTCAACGCGCTCTTCGTGAGTATCGTGATGCCGACCTGGATGTGATGATCGTCAGCTATGGTTCGTCAAATTCGAGGATTCAGGAAATGATTCAGGCGTGGTAAGCACTGCCTGGCATGGGAGCAGACTCCGTTGCTGCGCAATACGGCGTAGCATTCGATTCACCGAAACTCATCCCGCTCAACCTTGCTCAACTTCCGCCAATCCCACGGCGCAATCGGTTTATGACTGCCGCCCCATAGACCGAGCTTCTTTGACCGTGCGTGCTGCTCATCATCCGCCAACCGCCTGTCGTCGCTGTATTCTTTGTAATGCCAGGCAAGGCCGCGCCGCACCAGTTCACGATTCAGAAACAGGTCCGGCAGTTCAACCAGCGGATCGTCAACCGGCAGGTAGATGTCTGCGATCGTCCTGTCGTATCTGTCCTCACCATGCGTCACCAGTCGGACCATCTTGCCGCCGACGGTGTCACTGACAAACTTCGTGGCGTTATTGGCGAATGGTTGGCCTCGTTCCGGTGTGTCGATGCCGTTGAAGCGAAGCCGGATGGTTTCCTTGTCGTCGGTCAGAACGTCGATCGTATCGCCGTCGATGGTTTTGATGACTTTGTAGAGTTGTGGGCCGATGCCCGGCTGATCGGCAACGGGCGTTTGTGTTTCGACGATTGGATCGGGGGCGGTGACTCTGGAGGTGCCTGTCGATGGTTCGGTGCAGCCAGCGAGAAGCGTTAGAAATATGAAGGGTAGATTCTTCGCGACCTGCATTTGTTACTTGCCTGCTGCTGGTTGGCCTGCGGGTTTCGTTTTAGTCCAAGTCGCCTGATACCAAGTCTTTCCTGAGGTATCGACAGTGGTCTGCAAATGGAGTTTCGAGAAACCGCGTTCTGAGTACTTTTTGTCGTTTATCATGTAAGTGTTTTGGTCCATTCCGTGGACCGAGGCCCATGGAACTTCCGGGCTTGGTGAAAACAAAGCTCGATATTGCATTTGACCGTTGGCAAACCGACCATCAATCCTCTCGGGATAGTGCTTAAGTTGAACCTGTCGCTTGAATTCTCTGATGTATGCGGGGCCCGACAACCATTCCGAAAGTTCTAAAGTCGTCTCAGAACGTACGCTGCAATTTGGCAGGGCTGCCTTAATCTCTGCCAGTCCAGCAGCCGTAATCTGCGTCCTCGTGAGGCTGAGCGATTTGAGATTGGCCAGTCTCTTCACGTGCTCCGTCCCGGCATCCGTGATCTGCATGTCCATGAGGTAAAGTCTTGTTAGACTCGTCAGCCCTGTCAGGTGCGTGAGCCCGGCGTCGGTGATTTGATCGCCACCGAGAATGAGAGTTGTGAGACGAGACAGGACTTTCAGGTCCTCCAGCCCTGCGTCCGTAATCTGCGGGCCGTTGAGCGTGACAGAAACAACCTCACCAGATGTTCCGTCGATCTGAACAGTCCCACCTAACTTCTTGATCTCAGCAACGGCATCAGCCTGTACTTTTGGCAACGTGACTCGGCCAGGTCCTTCTGCCTGTTTCGGCTGACGTCTGTTTGCTCCGCTTACCCTACATTTCGGCAGAGCTGCCTTAATCTCTGCCAGCCCGGCATCTGTGATCTGTGTGCTGGTGAGGTAGAGTCCTGTCAGACTCGTCAGGCCTTTCAGGTGAACCAGTCCCGCATCTGTGATCTTTGTTCTGTCGCCGACGCCGAGAGACGTGAGACTGGTCAGGCCTTTCAGATGCTGCAGCCCTGCGTCCGTGATCTTCGTGCCGTTGAGGTTGAGGGATGTCAGGCTGGTCATGCCTTTCAGGTGAACCAACCCTGCACCCGTGATCTTCGTGTTGCTCCTGAGGCGGAGAGTCGTGAGACTGGTCAGGCCTTTCAGATGCTGCAGCCCTGCGTCCGTGATCTTCGTGTTGTCGTTGAGGCTGAGGTTTGTCAGGTTGGTCAGGCTTGTCAGGTGCTCCAGACCCACATCTGTGATTTTTGTTTTGTCGAGGGTGAGCGATGTGAGGTTGGTCAGGCCCTTCAGCTGCTCCAGTCCCGCGTCCGTGATCTGTGTGTTGTAGAGCCTGAGTCCTGTCAGACTCGTCAGGCCTTTCAGATGCTGCAGCCCGGCGTCCGTGATCTGTGTGCCGGTGAGGTCCAGCTCTCTCAGACTGGTCAGGTCTTTCAAGTGCTCGAGACCAGGATCTGTGATCTTCGTGGCGGTGAGGGTAAGTTGTCTCAGGTTGGTCAGGCCTCTCAGATGCTGCAGCCCTGCGTCCGTGATCTTCGTGTTGCCGTGGAGGCCGAGATACCGGAGACTGGTCAGGCCCTTCAGCTGCTCCAGTCCCGCGTCCGTGATCTTCTTGGCGGTGAGGGAAAGGTTTATGAGATTGGTCAGGCCTTTCAGATGCTTCAAGTGCGTCAACCCAACATCCGTGATCTGGTCGCCGCTGAGGGAAAGGTTTAGGAGATTGGTAAGTTCGGTCAGATGCTTCAGCCCCGAGCCCGTGATCTGCGGGCCGCTGAGGCTGAGAGTCGTGAGACTGGCCATATCTTTCAGGTGCACTAGCCCGGCATCCGTGACCTGCGTTCTGTATAACCGAATCCATCTGTTTTTGGTGAATTCTTTCAGGTGCACCAGCCCAGCATCCGTGAACTGTGTGCCGGAGAGGGTGACTTGAATAACCTCTCCAGATGTCGTGTCGATCCGAACACGCCCCCCCAGCTTCTTGATCGCGGCCACGGCGTCTGCCTGAGATTTCTGCGTTTCCGCTGCGGCAGATCGACTGATGGGCCACGGGATAATCTTGCAGTTGGGTAAAGCGGCTGCCAGCTTCTTTCTTCCCGTATCAGTGACCTTTGTACGGATGAGAATGAGGTTTCTCAGATTAGGCATCCCTTCCAAATGCTCCAAACCTGCGTCTGTGATCTGTACATTGTCGACGACCGTAAGCGTCGTGAGACCGGTCAGGGCCTTCAGATGTACCAGCCCAGCATCCGTGATTCGCGAGTCGATTAGGCCGACTTGAATAACCTCTCCAGATGTTTCGTCGAGCTTAACAATGCCCCCTAGCTTTTTGATCGCAGCAACAGCGTCAGCCTGTGCTGTCGGTGATGTAATTGGTGCGTCAGGTGCAGGCTGACGATCTTTGATCGCGTCGACGGCTGTTTGCAGAGCGGTGGCATCAGGCTCAGCCAGTGCTGCTGGCAGCGTTTTCTGAACGGCAGGTTCAGGCTCAGGCGGTGTTGCTGACAACACATCCTCAGTGGCCGCATCAGGCTCAGCCCCGCACCCAAGTAAGACGAACGGAAACAGCAAGATTAGAAACGGTTTCATGTATGGACCTTTGTCTGAATCACTTCCCACGTCTACCAACACGCTTTCGCGGTCTCGTTCGTTCCCGGCTTTCTTCCTTAACACACTCGAAACACCTGCCACAACCTTGTCCATGTCCAGCACGAGCTTGTGACCGCATTTACATTTTTCGCTGCCATTGGATTGCTCCTGGGCATAGCGTGACGAGTTTGGGGGATAGGTGCAAACGGTGGGGATCTGCGCCGATGAAAACAGCGTTCAATCCTGAGCATAGCGTGCGGCAAACTGCCGGTCGGTG
>JBDONA010000581.1:0-3651 GCA_039831575.1 Fuerstiella sp.
TAAAGAGCCACTCACCGACGGCCTTGTTTGACTCAAAACCAACCGAGCGCACTGTGTTTCGGATTTCCTGCACTGTCATTTGGTTTTCGGCACTCAGTTGATCCCGTTCGAACCTACGGAGATACAGTGCAGAAAGATCAGACATGGCCCGAAAGTCTGCAGGGTCGATCCTCACGCAGTTTTCCAGGTGAGTGATGAGCACGTCGAGTCGCTCGTCGAGCGGCGCGAGTGATTCGTAACTACTTTTGTCCCCCCCGACAATCGCGTGTTTTCTGTAACTCATCCAGTCCTGTTCAGAAGCCGCGTCCGTCATCGCAACGTCCGCCGCAAGGCGTCCTGCCGGCAGCAGCAGCACGATCATCAGGCAGGGAAGGACCATGCCTTTCCGAGACGAGGCCTGATCAGTCCGAGCGGTTTCCCGCAGCTGGAAACACCGACACGCGCAGGCCGCAATGACCAACGTCAAAATCATCGTGCCTGGTATGTACCAGACAAAGTCAATCAGAGAATGAACGACACTCGCGACTAACCCCGCCGCCAGAATGGTAATTCTTTTTCGTTCGTTGGCATTGCCCGTCCGAAATGTCTTCCAGCACCATCGGGCGCAAAGCGCAATACCCGCCATCAACAGCAGCAGGCCGGGCACACCGAGTTCCAGCAGTACCTGCAGGTAACCGGACTCCGCATGGGAAAACCGCACACCAAAATGCTTGCTCATCCATGTCGGATAAACTTCGGCATGGCTGCCGAGCCCCGAGCCGGTCTGCCAGAAGTGCGGAACGGCCTCTTCAAGGGCCGCCCATAAATGAAATCTTCCGGACGACAACGATTCCAATGAATCAGCCCGCGTGATGGTGTTCCACTTGTGCTCAAGCGCATCAGTCCCAACGACGGTCATGCCAACCACGGCAAAGATCAGAAGCGGAATGACCAGCTTCACGATTCGCTGCCACTGGTTGGCCAGAACTGTCGTTGAAATAAGAATGGCAACGATGAATGCTGCGATGCCACCCCGTGAAAACGTAAGCAGACATGCAAAGACAACGACTGCGGCCGCAATCCCAATGAGGTATTGTTGCGATGCTCCGGTTTTAACTCTGGACATCCCGAAACCCTGAGTGCGGACCTGTCCGGGAACATCGTGTTTGTTCTGTCGTTTGGGACCGCAGTTTTGCCACGACCAAATCAATGGTCCGATTCCCAGCGCAAGGAAGTGTGCAAAGTGATTTTGATTCGTAAACGCTCCCTTGGCGGGCCATTTTGCATCACGAAACGGATGTTCGAAGACCCACAGGAATTTTTCATTGCCAAAAAACAACTGTGCCAGACCGATGATTGCCATCACCGTGACCGCAACAGCAACCAGCCGAATCGTCTGATCAACCTGTTCCATCGATTTCAGGTGCCGCACCAAAGTAAGAAAGAAAACGCAGTAGCCGATCAACAACACCAGTCCGGACCGCGTCAGAGCCGGCGTCAGCGAAATCGTCGACCAGGATTGGCCTCCAAGAATTCTGCCGTCCGGCTCTGCCCACAGGGCAAGATACTCAGCAGCAAAGGGCGCCAGCTTCTTCAGAAGGGCAGGCGAAAGCGGCACAAGTTGCAGTCCAACCAGTCCAATCGCCGCGCACGCGATTATCTCGGCACCGGAAAAAGCGGAAGAGGAGGTCGGATACGCCACCCGCCGAACCGCCCATGCCAGCCCCATCAACAGGCTGCAGCCGACAAAGATGGCAATTCCCGTTTCCTGAAGCCCCGCCATCGTGAGGGGTACGACAAGCACGGCGATCAGGAGGCACAGATCGCATGTTCGATCCATCCACCGCGCGGCTTGCTCAGTGGTCACGGCCGAACCAGGCTGTCTTTTCCGACGTGAGGAACGGCGTGACGAGAATGAACGGGCCATTGTACTCATGACATCAGGCCGCCTTTCCAAGTCCATTGCCCTCGGAATTCGCATCACTTCCTGACGTCACGCAGGGGCCGTTCTCAGCATCAAGGTCGTCGTCGAGTTCATCATCATGGCCGTAGCCATATTCGCTGGAGTAACCGTATCCGTATCCATACTGGTAGCCATAGCTGCTGTTCTCTTCGCTCAGGCTTGTGTTCGCGACAATCCCCACGATCTTCAGTCCCATCGACTGCAGTTGATCAACCGCACGAGCGACACTGCGCCGGTGCGTTTTATCAGGATTCATCAGGAACAATATGCTGTCCACATATCGTCCCACGATGGCAGCGTCACTGACTGGCAGTGTTGGCGGACAGTCAACAATGACCTGATCGTATTCCGAAACGGCCCAGTCCAGAATGTCGGCCAGGGCAGGCATCGACAACAGCACGCCAGCATTCAGAATTCGTGGCCCACAGGGCAAAACATCAAGCTGAGAAACTTCGGTGGTGACGACGCGTTCCTTACACATTTCCGGGATGTCCGCGTCTGCGCGCAGAATCTCTGACAAGCCACCGTTTCCTCGCACTTCAAGCAGCCGGGACAACCCCGGCCGTCTCATGTCGGCGTCAATCAGCAACGTGCGTTTTCCGGTCTGAGCGTACGAGGCGGCCAGATTAACTGTCGTGGTCGTTTTCCCTTCACTCGCCTCAGAACTGGTGATGGCAATACACTTCGTGTCCGTCGGCGCCATCGTCAGTGAAGTCTTCAGAGTTCGGAAACACTCTGCGTGCGGTGTCTGGGCAAATTGATGGACATAGATCCTTGCCTGATTGACCTCATCTTCCGGCAACCGGCGGATAACACCAAGCACAGAAAGCCCGAGTTCTTCACGTACTTCCTCAGGCGACCGCAGTCGATCGTCGAGAAGATCCATGACATAGATAATGCCAAGTCCGAGCCCTGTAGCCACGACACAGAATATTGCCATCGTAGTGGACAGCACCGGATAGACGGCATACTTTGGCAACATCGGCTCACTAAGCGGTGCGACGCGAAATGTACCGCCTCCCTGTTCGATCTTAATGGAACCAAGACGGTTCAAGAGCGTGGTGTACCGTTCCCTGAGTAATTCCACGTCTCTGGTTGCGTAATCAATGAAGGCCAGTTTATCACTTAACTCAACCGCACTCGCTTCAGCTTCGTTATAGTCGTTTTGCAAAGTCGCCTCGTACTGTTGCGTCGACGCCAACTCTGCTGCAATGGTGTTCACAAGCCAACGTCCCACTCGCGGATCACTGATCCCGGTCCTGACCTGACTCTCCAGATCCTGTTGTGCAGCTGCGATCTGTTGCTGTTGTGTTTCGATCTGAAACTGCCGACGTTTGATATCCGAATGACCAAGACCGAAGTTGCGACGGAGGTTGTTGAATTCGGTCTGCATTACAGTTAATTCAGAGTTCAGTTTTTCCAGTTTCTCTGAGTTTGCCACTCCCATTCCGGGAATTCGCAACATCGCCTTCTCGCCGACGATTGCCTCCAGTTTCTTCAGACCTGCGGTCAGATCCGCTCCGGACACGACCTGGGTGCGAGCCGTAACCAGCATCGACTCAAGTTCCAGCCGTCCGCTGCGGACAGAAATTAGATCCGTGTTCAGTTGGTTGACACGCTGGACAATCGGGTGAGACTGATCTTTGCCTTCACCGATCGCCATGTCACCACATTCTCTACGACTCTGTAACAATTCCTGCTCTCTCGTC
>JBDONA010000044.1:0-3651 GCA_039831575.1 Fuerstiella sp.
TCATCCGGCGGCAGCGACGAATCCAGCTCGAACAGATGCCCCTGTCCTTCGCCTTCGGTGAATCGTTCGCGCCGCCGACCAAACGTCCAGCGTTTGTACCACGCGAGTTCCTCCAGCGTGGCAGCGTGCGTTTGCTGCAGTTCCTCGTGCGTGGCAGCCGTTTCGTCGAGCACCTGATTGAGTTCCGCGGCCTTCTGCTCTGCTGCTGTGGCCTGTTGTTCTGATGCCGCGACCTGTTGTTCCAGCTGAACGGACTGTTGCCACGCAGCCATCAGCATCTGTTGGCATTCAGCAAGGTCGGTTGGAAGAAAGTCGGCGTTGTCCATAACGCCGAGACTTGTATCGGCAGCGCTGAATTACGCCAGGTCAGTTCGAACAGAATCCTGATTTTTCTGAGAAACCGGTCGTCGATACCGTCGACGTCTTCTGCCAGTGCGCAGGTCAATGCCGCCCAGCATCTTCGTCAGTTGATCGTACGTCAGTTCCAGACGCTCTTCACCACCATGCGGACAGAGGTTGCCAGTTTGTGCCCCAAGTTGTTCAGGGCATCCATGGACTCACTCCATTCCTTTTGCGCCGGGCCACATTCAACGTGGAGGCGAAGGTCCTGGATGTGCTCATCCATCTCCATAATCACTGTGATCAGAAATGATGCCGCAGGCAACAGGTGGGCGGCGCTGAGAATTTCATCTCTCTGCTTTGCATGGTCCGGGAATCGAGGCTTGACGCCATCCTCTGCAGGCGCGTCCCAGAACATACAGGTCCCGTGGATTTCCCCGGTTTGGCGCAGAAACTTCTTCGCAGATTCGCGGAACGGCTCCAAGTCATCAGTGGGCTCCAAGTTTTCGTTGATCGTCATCAATCCAGTTCCCGTATCCCGAACTCCCGACCGTCCAAGAATTCGCAGGGCAACGTTTCGGGAAAAACGCTTTCGGGAGCTACCCTACCTGCTAGCAGATAGGAATGTCTGACGCACCCGCACGACACAGCCTGAGCTTTGCCTCCACGCTCACGGCTTTCTCTGCATCGCATGCTCGATGTCGAATGCTCCACGTCGAACGCTCCGACGTAATCGTTGCCGCCTCATCGCTAAGTCTGATCGCTAAGTCTGATCGCTAAGTCTGATCGCTAAGTCTGATCGCTAAGTCTGACCGAGCTTCAGCACTGCGACACAACGAGAACACAGCTCGTTGAAGAAGGCTTCAAGCATGCCCGGAGCGACGTCCGGTAGATGAATTAGCGAAGCATCGGGCAAGAATCACGAAGGTGGAGTCGTGAAGTCATCGTGGCTTCGCATCTACGTACGTCCCATCTCTAAAGGAAAATTCCACAGATGAAAAACGGAATCAGAGGCCCTCCCACGAAGCTGCTCACCAAGACAAAAATTCGATTCATGAGACGACGTATTCAAATTCAAAACAACTTTTCAATTTCAGAAACCTAAAGAAAGAAAGTAATATCAATGACAGAAAATTCGTAAATAGGTTGGACGGACCACACTCAAAACTTCTGGTGGGGATGTCACAAAGTTACGACTGAGTGCACCCATTGACTTTGAAGCTCAAAAGGCTCTGCTTACTCCGTCGCAATATCAGGGACCATCTGCGACGCGTGCTCGAATGACACAAGATCCTGAGGTATCGAACGAAACAAGGGCTGATATTATCAGGGAGTTGGCCAAGTTGACGCGGGAAGTGCATCGGAATGGTTTGTGTTTCGGCTCACCCTTTGTAAAGTCCAAAGGACAGCTTCGTCGTTCAGGAAGAATGTTGCTCCGTTCTGAGGATGGAAGAACATTCTGAACCACAGCATTTGCTCAACATTTGGCTGCGGCGAATGCAGCTGAACGTGGATGCCGTTTTCATACCACTCGTACAGCATGCCAAAAAATCCGCTCGGAATGTATTTCACGGATTGCAGATTCATGGAAGTTCACGTCCGACGTGGACTCAGCAGCGTTGATTGACGAGATAGTAAAAACTGTGTTTACCAGATAACATTGACCGTTGAGCCCGGCCAGAAAATCTATTTCGTATGCCCAACGCGGCAACGAATACAGTTGCAATTCTCGCGTAGACCTTCATGCACCAAAGGCCAACTGAAAACACTTCCAGGAAATATGGATGGCCGCTCGGCGCCTTAGTCATTTTCTTTGTTCTTGTTTACGTATATTCGCACTTTCAATCTCGGCGACTTGTTCTCCACTATGACGCGGAGCGGTTGTTTAATCCGTATTTTTCGCTGCTGGCCGACTATGCCTCGGCAGGCCGATTCATGCTCTGGAATCCATGGAGCAATTGTGGTGCGCCGGACGCCGCCTACGTGGAACTGGGGTCGTTTTCGCCCGTCACGATCGCCTTCGCTCTCGTCACGGGTGGAGGAGACTCGGGTTTCCTGGCGTATTGGTTGGCGATATGGGGGTTCGGGGCAGCAGGACTGTTGGTTTTGGCGCGTTACAACGGCACGTCGTCTCTTTACGCTGCGGCTGTCACGATCGCCTTCATGTTCTCCGGGTTTTATGTTGGGCAGGCGACATTCACTTCGTGGATATACACATATTCATTTCTTCCCTGGATGCTCTGGCGAATTGGTGTCGGCATCGATCGCCGGACGCCGTCCGCCACTGTGCAGGCCGGAGCTCTTTATGGGCTGTCGGCTCTCGCGGGACATCCAGCCCTTGTCATTATCAATGGCCTTTACATTGCTGGCTGGACCTTCGGACGTGTCTTGTTTGTCAACTCAAAAGAGTCGTCGGATTCAGAAGCATACGATCGGTCCGGGGCTGTACCGTCCGACGGGGCAGCACCATCGACGAAACATACTGCATACGAATTGCGAATCGCGATCGGGCACCTGACAATCCTTCTGCTGGTCGGAATAGTCGTTCTTTCACCTGCTTACGCAGCGTTTTTCTCAGAGTCAAAAGGGTACTCCGAGCGTGCAGGATATCTGTCACGGCAGGTCGCGGTGGGGCAGCATGCTTTGCCACCGGCCGCCATTCTCACAATGACCAGTCCACATATCGTCTCGACTGACATATCCCATTGGTTCAACGGCGGGCCGATGTCTCTGCCAGGACTCCTGAGCATGTATATCGGGTCCGTCGTTCCCGCGCTGGCACTCTGTGCGATCCTGCACGGCAGGAAAGACCCCTGGACATGGTGGATCGTGTTTCTCGGCTTGTTCGCGTTGGCGTGCGCATTTGGCCCGGCTCTTCCGATACGCGGATGGCTGTACGACCTGTGTCCGCCCACACGATTCTTTCGACACTCGGCCGTGTTTCGCGCGTATTTTCTGTTCTCAATAGCGGTGCTTGCGCTCAGAGGAAGTCGAGTGTTGACCGATCGATCGGTTGGGGCGTGGAGAATGCTGTGCCTGACATCGTCAATTCTATTGGCTGTTGCTGCATACGGTTATTGCAGCGCAATCCTGGAGGTCAAGCCATCAGGACCGCGCCTGACCACATCTCACATCCACTTTGTCATTGCCTGGGTCAGCCTGCCACTGATTTCCTGTGTGATGGCGACAACAGAAAAACGGAGTTCAGAAACCGGGAGATGGTTCGTAGCTACAGTCGGTCCGGTACTGCTGACTCTACTTGTCTGGGTTGATGCGGGCCTTGCGTTCTCACAGTCGAAGTCACTCATGTCT
>JBDONA010000300.1:0-3650 GCA_039831575.1 Fuerstiella sp.
CTCTTTTCATCCACCAACAATCGCACTGAAGCATCGCAACGGATCACATCCGACTGGTTGATGTGGCCAAACAGGACCCGGGATCATGACGACGGAAGAACATCCTCCGCAGGCTGAAGCAGAAGTATCCAAAGACACAGCAAGCAAAGAAACGGAAGCTCCACAGGAAGCTGCCAACGCGGAAGCGACAAACGTCGTGACCACGGAGGAACGGGCCGCAGAGAATGCTGAGCCGTCAACCGCCCCTGTTGAGGCAGTTGCTCCCGCACCAGCGGCTGAGCCAGCCTCCCCTGCTCCGGTTACAGCGCTACCGTCCGGAACTGATGATGCCCCGACGCCCGCAGTAACTGTCAACGCTGATCCCTCGGCCTCTGTTGCTGCCACGCCTGTTACCGCTGACGCCCCGGCGGCGCCCATTAAGGAGAATGAGACAACGCAGCCAGAACCAACTCCCGCGGCAAGCGGCGACGTTGCAGCGCCAGCGGCAACTGACGGGTCAGCTGCTCGAGTGCGAGAAAAACTGGGTGCACAGTCTGTAGGCAAGTCACTCGGCAATGAGGACATCAAGACTCAACGGCCGGACACTCCAACAAATACGGCCGCCACCGATATTCCTGATGTGGATGAATTGGACGCAAATCTGGAAGCAGAAATCGCATCAGCACTTGGTGACGAGGTAAAAGCAGAGCCCGAGGTAGCTCAACCGCCTGTTGCGGAAGCTGCCGAACCTGATCCTGCTGACCCCGACGCTCCGGAAGAAATCGGTCCGGGATCGATCGTCACGGGGACGGTGCAACAGATTCATGGCGACGACGTGTTTCTAAACGCGGGGCTGATGGCCGACGTTCTGTTGTCGTTGAAGCACATTCCGGAGGGCACGAAAGCAGAAGTTGGCGGCACGCTGCGGGTCGTCATCGAATCAATTGACGGTGACGGATTGTTTCGCGCTCGGCTGCCGGAGGCAAAGACCAGAACCGGCGGCAACTGGGATGGTCTTGCGGTTGGCCAGGTCGTTGACTGTCAGGTCACGGGCACAAATAAGGGCGGATTGCAGGTCACCGTCAGCAGCCTGAAGGCATTTCTCCCCGCCAGTCAGGTTGATCTGGGCTATGTTGCAAACCTGGAACAATATGTCGGTCAGACGATGACCGTGCAGATCACCGAGGTTAAGCCAAAGAAACGGAATCTTGTTGTCAGCCGTCGAGCCTTGCTGCAGGCGGAACGCGAGTCAATGCAGGCCGACTTCTGGACGACACTCGAAGTCGGACAGGACTTCACCGGAACCGTCAAGACAATTAAGAAATACGGTGCCTTCGTGAATCTGGGCCCGATTGATGGGTTCCTGCATGTCGGCGAAATCTCATGGTCCCGCATCAGTCATCCAAACGAGGTCCTGAACGATGGACAGGAAATCGAGGTTCGTATTCTGAAGATTGACAAGGAAAAGAACCGCATCAGCCTTGGCATGAAACAACTGGTGCAGAACCCATGGCAGGGTCTGGGCGAAAAATACCCTGCAGAACGGATCGTGCCCGGCAAGGTCACTCGGATCGCCGACTTTGGAGCGTTTGTTGAGTTGGAGCCGGGTGTCGAAGGCCTGGTCCATATCAGCGAACTTGCCTGGCGCCGCGTTGGCAGCGTATCTGAGGTGCTGTCAATCGGCGACGAACACGACTTCCAGGTACTTGAAGTTGATCAGAAACGAAAACGCGTCAGTCTTTCTCTGAAGGCCCTGGAAAAGAAGCCAGAGTCCGCGAAGAGGGAATCCGGGGATGATCAGCCCCGCCCTCCACGCACGCCGAATCCCGATCTGCGGGGAGGCATGGGAGGCAATTCCGGTAACAGTCTGTTCGGCAACCCGTCCGACTTCACGTAGGCCTGGACGTTCGGGATTCAGAGCCGTGGAAGAATTCCGAGTGGCGTGTCGGAGAGTCACCGACGACCTTCTGACCGCGTCGGATCAACTCAGAGTAGACCGCTGCGACAGCACGGCTTTATGTGATCAATTACTCCGAGTGAATCGACGCTCCAGCACTTCCAGCGCTCGAGCAACATCCGGATCGACGACGATCTCATCACTTGTGCGGGCTCGAAACGCGGTACGGTGAGTGTTCTCAACCGCCACGTGAGGGGCGATCCCGGTACCCGCATAATTCTGATGTTTAGGTGAAAAGAACTTTGCGGTCGTTAGTTTCAAGCCGGTGCCACCGGGCAGATGGATGATGCTCTGCACCGACCATTTGCCGTATGTCGTGCGGCCAACGATCGTGCCGCGGCGGTGATCGTTAATGGCACCTGCGACAATTTCACTGGCACTGGCACTGTTTTCGTTGACCAGAAGGACCAGCGGCATGCTGCGAGTATTGTACGAATTGGCTCGAAACGTCTGGGTTTGATCAAACGAACGTCCCTCGGTCGATACCAGGACGCCCCGATCGATGAAGCGGTCGATGACGTTTGCGGCTGTGTCCAGCAGACCGCCCGGGTTGTCCCGCAAATCCCAGATCAACGATTTCATTCCGCGGCTCTCCAGGTTTCGCAGAGCTGCATCCATTTCTTCTTCTGTGGAATTCTGGAAGCCGGTCATGCGAATGTAGCCGATACCCTGATCCTGATTCAGAATCAGCGAACTGGTAACACTACGTACGACGACAGATCGCCGCGTCAGCACGCTGCGATTGATTTTTCCGTCGGTTGTTTCGTAGGCAATGTCAACCTGACTGCCACGCTGCCCGCGCAGAAGTCCGGCCGCTTCATCGGTGGTAAGATCGCGACACTCGCGACCGTCAATTTCAACAATGAAGTCACCGGGACGCAGTCCGCCTTCTTCCGCCGGACTGTCCAGCAGGACATTGACCAAATGCATGCCCTTGCCTTTCTCGCCTTCCATTTCGATGCCGATACCAACAAATTCTCCCTGAATGCTGCCAAACAGATCGTCGTAACGGTCGGGCGTCAGGAAGTGGCTGTAATCGTCAAGTGCGTTGCAGCTGCCAAACAGATATTCCATTACGACGGCAGTATCCGGAATGCCAACCTGCCGTCTGGCGAGTTCACAAACTTCGGTCACCACCATGCGAGCCTCCAGACGACTGGCAACACGACGATTCCAATAGTTCCGGATCAATTGTTGACGCAGCTTCACGGCCGCCGGTCGAAATGCACTCTTCACATGAGCGTTCAGAAAACGTTCATTCCCCAGAGCCATGTACAGGCTCTCGGTTCCGTGTGCAATCAGCTTTGTGGCCTTGATCTTGGTGACGTATTCCAGTTGTACACGTGTCAGAACGTCTTCCATCAGGTCCAGTGCCTCGGCCCGTCCCTGCCGCAGCAGTTTTTCCCGAAAACTGCGATCGGAATAGCGGCGATCCACCGAAAAATGAACACGTGTGCGGCGCAGAGCGTACTTCAGATTGTCGTCTTCCGGAAACTTCTCCAGAGCAGCTTCGTAGAGGCGAATCGCCTCCGCACGCTGTTGCAGATTCTCCAGCTCTTCACCAAAGCGAAAGGCCTCCGATGCAGTCCACCGGCCCTCTTCGATCGCCGTAAGGTTTTCTGCGATCTGGTCTTCGCTGACAACACCAGCGGGCAATGGCTCAGCCGCCGGCAGACACTGGCAATTCACACCGAACGTCACCGCCGTGATGGCC
>JBDONA010000721.1:0-3645 GCA_039831575.1 Fuerstiella sp.
TTGCGGGCTGGGCCAAGGTTGGGGCATCCACCACTCACCTAGTGGACAACAACACATCAGCCTACTCTCGTCCCGACAGAATCACATCGCCGGGCACAGGACGACTTTCATCGCTCCCGCTTCACCTTCGTACAAACGACTGAACCAGTCGTGCCCCTGCTCCAGCGGCGCTTTGGCGGTGATCATGTCTTCGACCTTGATCATGCCCGCTGCCAGCAGGTCAACGCAGGCGGGGTATTCACCGGCAGACGCGCACGTGCCAAAGATGTTCAGTTCTCTGGTCACAACCGACTGCAATGGCAGTTCGATTGTGGGTGCAAGATTGCCCACAATGGTGACCGATCCGCCTTTGCGGGTGCAGTCGATGGCCGACTTGATCGTCGCGGTCGCGCCCACAACTTCCAACGCAACGTCGGCGCCTCGACCGTTGGTCAATTCGGCAACTCGCGGTGCCGCGTCTTCCTCAGACACATTAATGGTCACATCAGCGCCCAATTTTCTCGCAACCTCCAGTCGCTGCGGGTTCAGGTCGGTCGCAATTACCCGGCTGCAGCCCTTTTGTTTGATTGCCTGAATCACCAGCAAACCAATCATCCCGGTGCCGACGACAACCGCAGTGTCACCCAGAGAAACGGGAGTACGGTTGGCAGCATGTACGGCCACTGACACAGCTTCGATCAGTGCCGCATGTTCGAACGGCAGAGAATCAGGCAGTTGGCAACAAATACGAGACGGCACGCTGACGTATTCGGCAAAGCAACCGTAACGACGATAGTCATCGCAGCTGACCCCCAGCACCATTCGATTGTCGCACAGGTTTGGTCGGCCACTCAGACAGAAGTGGCACTTGCCACACCAGACGGTGGAATCAAACGTAATTCGGTTTCCTTCGACAAAACCCTGCACATCCTTTCCGACAGCGGCCACAACACCAGCGGCTTCATGTCCCATCACCAGCGGAGGAACTCGACGACCGCTGCTGCCATCCCAGCCATGGATATCGCTGCCACAAATCCCGCAGGCCTGTATCTGAACCAGAATATCCTCAGCACCGATTTCCGGCGTGGGGATGTCGGTAACTTCGAGATTCTTGTATTCAGAAAGAAGAAGAGCTTTCACGTGACTTACCTGGCAAACGAGCTTCAGAAGTTGTGTGGCTGGCGGAACATGACTCAGCGCCGAATCTGACATTCTATCGCCACCCCCCCCAACCACAATGAAGGGCATGACCAACCGGCGTATTGTCTACTTTCGGATCACACGATCCCCCAGCGCTTTGGCGATGACATTTTTTGTCATCTGCTGAACGCGTGTATCAGGTCCATGAGGCCGGCTGTAGTGTGACCACGGAATGATATGTCCGGGCGGCGACGACAGTCCCTGTGCCCAGAAAATCGTCGATGCGTTGAAGACGACATTCTGCTTCGGTCCGTTGAAGATCACCGCTTCGTAGCGCCCCTCGCGGGTGCCGCCGGACCAGATGGGCCCGGCGGCAACGACGGCCAGATCTGCACGTGCGGGATCCGGTTCGCCGTGATGCTCCCAGCCCACGAGCCCTGGTATGCTGTCGCCCGCCTTCATTCCGGTCCCGTCGAACAGCCAGTGACGATCGTCAACGCACGTCCAGTCTCCGCCCCCGTTAAACGGCACAACACTGCGAACCCCCATGATGTCTCGCTCATCCGGGCCAGTCGGCTGCAGTCCGGCATACATCGCGGCATAAGATTCGAGCTCGTCTTCGCGGAGATCACCAAAACAACCGGCGCGGGAAATGATGCGATTGAGCTGGCCGCTGGACGAAACAGCAAAGGGTGAATCGACGAACACGGAATTGCCGCACAGCCAGATCAGACTTACTCCGTCATTCAGGGCCGCTTTGACAACGTCGAACTGCTGCTGATCCCAGTATTCGTCGTGCCCAACGCTGATGAACGCTTTGCCGCGATGAACGAAGCCCGATTGGCACGTGTCCACGTTGGAACCATACGTCACGTCATATCCGTTCTGCTCAAGCCAATAGCTCAACGGAAACTCCCACAGCAGAAACTCGCCCGAGCCCACAGACAACGGATGGTCAAAGATCTGGTTATATTTGCCATACGGTCGATCAAAACTGACTGCAACTCCCGGCGCGTGAGCACCGTCCGGGTGCGTGTACAGCGATTCGTTCACCGGCCAGCGATTGTAGGCCTGCCAGGTGTTGTCACTGCACTGAAAGACAAGGTCCGCCGAGCGGTCATCTTTCACAATAAAAATGACATAGCTTTGCCAATACGGCTCGTTTCTGGATTCCGACAGCGTTGTCAGCTTGCCCAGATACACACCGCTGACCCAGTCCTGCGGGATGGTGAATTCAACAGCAGCCTCCCACTGACATTCGCGCAAACGCCCCGGCAGCGGTCCGATGTCCGGCACCCGCTGAGACTTGCCTTGCAGCGGCCCGAACGTCGCCTTGTGGCAGCCTCCCGAGCCGCCGTAGTACCCCATTCGATACACATCCAGCTGAAAACGTCGTACTGGGTCCGTGCTGACGAAAACAGCCAGGTTGTCACCAACAGCGACGGACTGATGCGAGCAATAACCTTCAATCAACGACGTGCGATACTGGCCTGAGTTCACACGAACCCGAGTCAGTTGCCAGTCGGTCGTGCCCGGCTTGCGGTTTTCCGCGTCGATTACGGAAACGCCTTGCTGCCTGGCAGCAGGCCGAGCCACAGCCGCCGAGTCCGCTGCCATAGCGGACGCTGCTGCCGACGCAGCAAACGCCGTTGTCCTGAGCACCTCGCGTCTGGGCATGCGCGGGTCGTCGAGCGGAGAGTCGGGATTGCTCTTCATCTGTTACCTCGGTCCGGTCAGGTTCACGATTCTGCTTCTGATGAACGCAGCCGAAATATTCTCCGGCAAACGTTTGAGTCTGTCCGCAATCGCGCCGCATGTTTTGGACGCAAACGGAAGATAGCTAAACTCCAGCAAGCAATGAAGCCTCGAAAAACAGAGACGTCCGCTTCACATACCGTCGCCACGCCGAAAAATTGGTGAAGTATGGATAATCCGCTTATTCCGATTATTCCTGATAAATCGATGTTGGGGATTATGACGCCGATCGTCAGAACCCACTGGGCTGAACGCCCCGGGACACCCACCCGGAAGTGACTGTGCCCGTAATCAGCGCAGGAGTGTGAATATTCACTCACTGCGTAGTGTTCGTCAGTTACGGCAGAGGGGTATCGATGAGTCTTAAGAACTGGCTGGATGGATTCCGGATTGACGTCTTGAGTTCAGGGAGAGGATCTCAGCGCCGAAAGAACTATCCCGCCGCAGCAGCTCGGCTACCCGGTGCGGAAACCCTTGAGCCACGGCAGCTGCTGACGGCCACGTACATCAATGCCGGTGGCCCACAACTGTCTGGAGATCCCATTTGGGAAACGGACGATGCGTATCAGAATGGCGCTGGTATCGACTATGTAAGGTATTTTGGTGTCAACACATCGGGCGTTGATCCCAGCATTCCGGACGCTGTATTTAAGTCGAATCTGCGCGACCCACGACGAGGCGACAGTCTTCGATTCAGTATTCCGGCGAACGAAGGCACCGAGTATCAGGTTGATCTGCTGTTCAGCGAACTGGCTGCCGGAGCTTCACGTG
>JBDONA010000892.1:0-16355 GCA_039831575.1 Fuerstiella sp.
CGGCGACGACGCACAACCCCGGACGCCACGTCCACGGCAAGTCCTCGTTCCTGCGATGAAAGTGAATGCTGGGAATCTACCTGGCTCAGGATCTCTGATAGAAATCGACCCGTATCGTCGTAGTTCTGCAGAGCGAACCATGCCAGCATTCGACCAGTGTCGAATTGATCGATGATCAGCGTTTCGCTGGTGTCCAGCGTGGCTTTCTTCCAGCGGCTCTTCTGTTTGTGCCGTCGACCGTTCACTCAGTTTCCAATCATGGTGACTGGGGGCTCCCAGCCACGTTCCGCTGTTATTTGAATTGTGCTGGATACGCGCCACGCAACGTACAGCCCGGCCACGCAACTTCCAATACTCTCGGTGGGCTTCGTTAAAGAAACCCACTATGCTCCCCTAAACAGTTTCCTTATTGCCGAACACGATACTGGCTCGCGGGAGTAACGAAACTGCTATTGAAAAGCGTTCTTCGCGGCCATAAGTCGGCGTGAAACGCTGTAATCTTCCACAACGACCATTTACCTGCGACCGTTTTGTGACCGATCAACAGGGACTCTTCGAATTTGCTGACCTGCCGGAATGGGAACAGGCTGCCGCTGAAGATGTGCTGGTCGCGGAGGTTGTGTTTAACCTGCCGCTGGAAAAACCGTACACGTACAGCATTCCGGATGAATTTCGTGAGCTGTTAAAAACGGGAATGCGGGTCAAAGCGCCGCTGGGTCGAGGCAATCGGCGGGTGATCGGCTATTGCGTGAAAATTCGGCAGGCCGAGAGTGCAGTCCGGCGGTTGAAGCCGATCGAAGAGGTTCTGGACAGCGAGCCGTTGCTGGACGACGTGATGCTGCGGCTGACGCACTGGATTGCGGAACGTTACCTGTGCGGCTGGGGGCAAGTGCTGGAGAGCGTGATTCCTGCGGGTGTAAAGCGCAAAAGCGGTACACGACTGGTGCAGTCATTCGTACTGTCCGAAACTGCGGACGAGCTGTTGGCCGCTGCGAAATTACCCGCCAAGCAGCAGGCGGTCGTCGATGTGCTGCGGAAGGCAACGGAAGCTGTCGCGGCAATTCGTCTGTGCGAGCTGGCCGATTGCGGGCCCGGGCCAATCAACTCGCTCAGAAAGAAGGGCATCATATCGGCGCTTCGTATTCGCTCCGAAGTTTCCGGGGAACTGATGGGAGCAGCCGATCCCACCGAAGACCTGATCCTCAACGATCAGCAGCAGGAGACTCTGAACGCCACCATTGCAGCGCTGCAATCGGGCGAACACAGCACGTTGCTGTTGCACGGAGCTACCGGCAGCGGGAAGACAGAAGTCTATATCAGGGCAATTCGTGAGGTTGTCAGCTACGGTCGACAGGCGATTGTGCTGGTGCCCGAAATCAGCCTGACCCCGCAGACGATTCGGCGGTTTCGCAGCCGGTTCAAATCGCTCGCCGTGTTACACAGCCACATGACGGACTCAGAACGACACTGGCAGTGGCAGCAGATTGCTCGCGGAGCGGTCGAAGTCGTCGTGGGTGCCCGCAGTGCTGTCTTTGCGCCGACACCGAATCTCGGCCTGATTGTTATTGACGAAGAGCACGAACCAACTTTCAAACAGGACTCGATGCCGCGTTATCACGCTCGAGAAGTCGCTCGCTACCGCTGCAGCCAGGAAAAAGTACCGCTGCTGCTGGGGTCGGCGACTCCGACGCTGGAATCGTGGTTGCGCGCCACTCGCCGACAGGACACGCTGCTGTCGATGCCTGACCGAGTTAACAATTTGCCGCTGCCGCCCGTGGTCATTGTGGACACCCGCAACGATCCGCAGATTTCCAAAGGCGCTTCCATCGGGCGAGCTCTGCGGACCTCCATCGACCGAGCGTTGAAGGACAAGGGCCAGGTGATCCTGTTTCTGAATCTGCGAGGCTACTCGCCGACCGTCTGGTGCCGCAGTTGCGGAACGGGCGTCAAATGTCCGGACTGCGACATTACACTGACGTGGCACCGTGATCGCCAGGAAGCCGTCTGCCACAGCTGCGACTACAGCATTACTGCTCCGGAAAAATGCCCCACGTGTGAAAGCGCCGCGATTCGGTACTTTGGCACGGGGACTCAGAAGCTGGAAGAAGAAGTGGCCGTGGCATTTCCGAAAGCCACGGTGCTGCGGATGGACAGTGATTCGATGCGCAAGCCTGGCAGTCACAATATAGCGTTGGAAAAATTTCGGCACGGTGATGTGGACATCCTGCTGGGTACTCAGATGATCGCGAAGGGACTTGATTTCCCCAACGTGACGCTTGTTGGGGTGATCGATGCGGACAGCATGTTGAATCAGCCGGACATGCGAGCTGCCGAAAGAACGTTTCAACTGATCGCGCAGGTCGCCGGTCGCACCGGCCGCAGCGCGCGAGGTGGACGGGTTCTGGTGCAGACGACCAGTCCCGATGACCCATCGGTGACTTACGCCTCAAAACACGACTATCTTGGCTTTGCCAGGCACGAACTGCATCAGCGCAAGGACTCCGGCGCACCGCCATTTACTGCCGTTACGCGAGTGATCTTTCGCGGTCTGAGCGAACCGCAGGTTTGCGACACCGCCCGGACGGTTGCTGATAAGCTTAGGGTCGCTGCAAAGCAAACGGATCCGGACGCCCGAATTCTGGGAGCTGCTCCGGCCCCGATCACGCGTCTGCGAGGATACTACCGCTTCCACCTGCAGATCGCAGCCCCGACTCATGAACAGGTCAAACTGTTATGGCAGCGAGTCGAAAACAAACTGACGCTGCCCGACGGAGTGGAGATGGCGGTGGATGTGGACCCAATTAATTCGCGGTAAGTCAGAACTACCGGAAGCATGATTGGTGGCATCAGGGACGAGAGCCCTGCCTGATTGTGCCACTGCTTCGGTGAAGCAGTGCTGACCGTGCAAACGGTGTAAATCGTTGAGTTCGACGAACCACTGCGCAGCGACAGAGAAATTCGCTTCCTCAGGTGACGTGTTCACATCTTCACTGCTTGCAAGCAAGCAGTGGCACGGACAACGGGCACGTCCTGCGGTTTCAAGGTCATTCATGACGGTGCCCTGCAAACCTGCGGGACTCAATCGCTTGCACCTCGTACTTGTATTTAATTTCATCCTTGAAAACAAAAAAACGCGGCAAGGGAAACCCCTCACCGCGCTGATCACTTCCACCGGAGCCCCACAAACAGGCCGCGCGTCAACCGCCGAAGGTGGCGTCAACCGCCGAAGGTGGCGTCAACCGCCGAAGGTGGCGTCAACCGCCGAAGGTGGCGTCAACCGCCGAAGGTGGCGTCAACCGCCGAAGGTGGCGTCAACCACCGAAGGTGGTTAGGCGGGCTGCATGCTGGAGACGAGAACGTCGTGGAGGCGGTGTCGAGCGGTGTGCAGACGTCGCTTGATCGTTCCGATCGGGCTGTCGAACACAACACTCATTTCCTTCAGTGACTGACCGTCAAAGTAGAAGGCCTTCAGTGTGCGCCGGTCCAGATCGCCGAGACGATCAAGGCCGGTGCGCAGCTGCTCGGCGTCTTCCCGTTGCATCAACTCAGCAGTCGGACTGTCCGGAGCTTCCTGCAGGACTTCAAACGAAGCTGGTTCGCAGGCCGTTTCCGGAGGACGTCGGACAGCTCGGTTGATCGACAGACGTGCAGCGATCTGGCACAACCAGCCACTAAACGCCTGCGGGTCCTTCAGCTGCGACAGCTTACGAAACGCTCGCAGGAAAACTTCCTGAGTCACTTCGTCAGCTTCCGCCGTGTTACGCAATCGCTGCATGACGATTCCGTAAACGCGAGAGTGAAACTCGACGACTAGTTCACCGAAAGCCTCTCGGTTTCCGGCCTGAGCGCGAACGACTGTGTTTGTCAATGTGTCAAGAGACATGATATCAGACTCCATGTCTGGAAGGTGGCGTGGCCACCGTGAGGAAAACCGTATAATGACTCCCGAACGAAGTTCCGGTTGCCGTGCATAAAGGCATGGCCGGACGTCGGGAACACAAGATCACAGAGAACAGATCGAATGAAGGCGATGCGGTAAACCGTTCGGAAACGGCGGGAAAGTCAGAGCATTCAAAACCGGGGATGCAGCGTGACGCGGAACAAACGTCCGGTCAGCGAGCCTCGATCTTCTGTTGAAGCGAATCAGATTTCGTCAGGGAGCATTCGCTCCAGAGAATCCGCGTGGGCGGCTGACGGGAAGCTGAGTTATTCGCTTCAGCTAAGACTTCGACCGAACGCGAGTCCGAGTAGAAGTCCCGAGACGGCTTGCTGCGATAAGGACGAATCGCGCCACGGCTGTTGCCATGACGGCTGATCGTCCGAATACATCGCATGCAGTGGCCTGCCCGGGCGCCGGACAGCGCGAACGCTTATGCGTTTCGCCGCCGGTTTCTCAGATGGTCGATCTGCGACATGTGCGGGACAGGCAGGGCAACCACGAAACTCGATACCGGTCACAATCACATTGCCGTTGGCAATCGTGGTGTTGGTGGTCAGAGTATTAATCGTGTTTGTAAGCAGCATTATTCTGCCTTCCTGTAGTTCGTCCCGCGCTCTGTGAGAGCAAGTACGGTTCATGATTATGCGTCGCTCAGTACCGCGACGCTGATTGGTGAAAGCACTCGCCTCCACCGAACAGTTTGGCCCCTCCGACGATTAGTATAAAGAAGCTAGGCTCCTATTATCTGCACTGTCAGGAAGAGTCACCCGTTTGGAAAATGAAGCGGGGTGAATGCTTCACGGACCGGATTCGACGAGCGAATCATCAGCCCATTTTCTGAAAACTTCTCTTATGTCCCTATGACAGAGGAAACGTCATTATGGTTCGGGAAGTTTATCCGGTAATTCCATTTTTACAGAACAATTTCTGCGAATGGGCGCAAGTTGTTTTACACATCTGGTTTAGGTGGTCGTCGGGATTGCCGAAAATTTGGGAAAAGGTCTCTGGCACAACCTGCATCACCGAATCGATCCGAAATTCAGCGAACCCGACAGTTGGGCCATGTCCTGCGTTTCACCGTCGATTGATGGCCTTCGCGGGGCAGGTTTGTAACCTGCCTGCAAAGGATACAGGTCTCATCTCCGGACTGGCTTAACACAAATGCTCTCGTATGTTTTGAACGGCATCTGGCACTATCGGCGTATTAACGTTGTCGTGCTGGTTGCCGTTGCGATTTCAACAGCGGTGATCGGTGGTTCATTGATCGTTGGTGATTCTGTTCGCTTCAGCCTGCGGCGGATGACGCAGCAGCGTCTGGGGCAGATCACTCATGTAATGAACTCGCCACGATTTTTTCGGCAGGCACTGGTTGCGGAAATGGCCGCCGCCGATAGTGAGCGTTCGGCCGTCGCGAATACTGAAGATTCGACAGACGAACAGATCATCGAAAGCCGGCTTCTTGCTCCGGCGATTCTGGTCACGGGCAGCGTTGAAGCAAAGATCGGCGACCATGGAATCCGTCGTGCCGGATCTGTGACACTACTTGGTGTCGATGAATCCGCCTGGCGTTTGCTGGAAAACGGCGGCATCCAGTCGCCGCAGGATCGTGAAGTCGTGCTTGGGTTCCGAACAGCTCAGGAACTAGAGGTCGACGAAGGTGACAAAGTTTCCGTTTGGGTAGAAGTACCTGCGTCCATTCCGCGGGACAGTCTGTTGGGTGAACGTGACGACCTACACGTGGAAATGGCCCTGACGGTGTCAGCGGTGATTCCGGAAACCGTTGGCGCGTCTCGGTTCGACCTGAATCCAGGCCAGCAACTTCCGTACAACGCATTTCTATCGCTCGCGACTCTGCAGGATCGTCTTGGTTTGCAGTCTGTGGAAGCCGGCCCCCGCAATCCGGTGGCGAAACCGGGCAGAGTCAATTGCGTTCTGGCTGGATACCCCATTGCCAAGCTGTTACTGGCGAGTGCCACAGGTAAAGAGCGGACTACGCTGACGTTGGTTGCGGAAGGTCTCGCAGACGGCATGGCCGCGACCTCTGATGGGCTGCACGAAGTATTGTTGCAGCACCTGACGCCGACGGATATCGGACTCACGATCCGAACTGTGCCCGATCGCGGTTATCTGACGGCCGAAAGCGAACGGATGATTCTGGAGGACCCGCTGGCAGATGCAGTCATGGCGGCGGCAGAAAGTCTCGGCCTGAATACGGCTCCCACGTTGGTCTATCTGACCAACGAACTTTCAGCTGCAGATCGGCCGGACACCGAGGCAAGATATTCGATGTACTCGATCGTGGCTGGCCTGCCGTTTGACAGTGCCGCCCCGTTAGGCCCGTTTTATCTGAACGACGGCAAGGTCCTGACTGAGCTTGCTGACGATGAAATCGTTCTGTCGTCCTGGCTGGCGAACGATTTGCAGGTGGCCCCGAACGATATCGTCCACGCAGCCTGGCACGAAGTCGGTAGTCATGGAGAACTACCGGAGATAGAAAAGTCATTTACTATCAAAGGCATTATGGCCGCAGTTGATCCGGTAAGTGTCGACCTGAACCTGACTCCACTTGTGGAGGGCATAACCGATGTCGAATCCTTTGGCGACTGGGATCAGCCGTTCGATATGGACGAGGGGCGCATCACGAAGCGAGACCATGACTACTGGACGCTGCACAAAGCGACTCCGAAAGCGTTCGTATCTCTGCGGACGGCCGAAGCACTTTGGAACAGTCGCTACGGAAGCTATACGTCAGTACGAATCGCGACGTCGGTGGGAAGCGAAAAGCCCACTGAAGAACAGTTGAACAGCATTGCGAATCGACTGGTATTTGAAATCCCTCGTCAGCTGAAGCCGTCCGAACTGGGGATGATGTTTCGTCCGGTGCGGGCTGAAGGTCTGGCCGCCGCCGTTGGCGCGAATGACTTTACTCAACTGTTTATGGGCTTCAGCTTCTTTCTGATTCTGTCAGCCATCATTCTGGCGTCGCTCATGTTTCGGTTAGGGATTCAGCAGCGAGTCAGCCAACTGGGACTATTGAATGCCGTTGGCTGGACAGGGGAGCAGATTCATCGGCTGTTCCTATTTGAAGGATTGGCCGTCTGCATCGCAGGAGCGATAGCCGGAGCCGTTGCTGCAGTCTTCTTTGCGCAACTCATGATATACGGACTGACCACGTGGTGGGTCGGTGCCGTGGGAACTCAGTTTCTGCTGCTCGACGTTCAACCGGCGCGACTGGTTATTGCCGCGGGCGCCTCAGTGGCGCTGGCGGGGGCCGTTATCTGGCAGGCGTTGAGATCGTTCCGTGACATTTCGGTCCGTGATCAACTGGCAGGAAATTCCGAGGCTGCGGAAGCGGGGCCCGCACAAGAGTCGCGGTGGTCAACGGTTGCCCGATTTGTCGGAGTTGGGTCCTCAGTCACGGCGATTGCTGTTCCGTCGGCCGTGGTGGCCGGACTTGTCCCGAACGGCGAAGCATTTGGCGGCCTGACATGGCAGATCGTTTGTTTCTTTGTCGCCGGGTTTGCCTGTCTGACGGCTGGTCTTTCGTTACTCAGCTCATCTTTGCGTCGCCGAAGTCAGAAAGAAACGATCAGCTCGCTGACCAGTGATCTGTTTGGCCTGGCTCTGGCAAACGCCGCTCGCAGTCCGATGCGGAGCCAACTGACGACCGCACTGATCGCCTTCGCCACGTTCGTGATTGTTGCCGTCGGAGCTGGACGACGGAATCCGTTGTCGGAGGTTCCGGATGTTAATTCCGGTAACGGTGGTTTTTCGCTGGTCGCGGAATCCGCTCAGCCCGTGCTGTTCAGTCTGAATACCGACGACGGTCGCAAACGTCTGGGCGTCGCCACTGGAGAATCCGCGCTGCCGGACGGAGTGAAAATATTTCCGTTTGGGATGAAACCCGGATCCGATGCAAGTTGCGTCAATCTTTATCAGACTCGAATTCCGACGATGATTGGCGCTTCCGACGATTTCATTGACCGCGGTGGATTTCGATTCGCTGATACATCCGGTGAGAATTCCTGGCAACTGTTGCAGGTCGCTCACGACGATACCGTCGTGGCGAATTCAGAAATCACCGTGCCAACGGTCCCCGTGATTGGAGATATGAACACGCTGATGTACAGCCTGAAGAAAGGTATTGGCAGCACAATCATGGTGCCCAACGAATCAGCCCCGGAATACGCGTTGGAAGTTGTGGGTATGCTGGACGGCAGTGTGTTTCAGGGAGTGTTGGTCATGACGGATGCGAACCTGAAGCGGATCGATCCGGATGTCGTCGGAGCAAAGTACTTCCTGATTGAAACTCCCGGTGGCAACGCGATGTCGTCAACATCCACGGTACTGGAAAGTACGCTGAACGACTATGGCTTTGACGCCGAACCGGTCAGTGAGCGTCTGGCAGGATTTCTGGCGGTGCAGAACACGTATCTGTCGACGTTTCAGATGCTCGGGGGATTGGGTCTGCTGGTCGGCACCTTCGGCCTGGCTGCCGTGATGATGAGAAACGTGGTGGAACGTCGGCGAGAAATTGCACTGATGAGAGCCGTTGGCTTCACGACGTTTCGTGTTTCACGACTTGTGCTTTACGAGAACTGCGTCCTGTTGCTGTGGGGTATTCTGCTTGGTGCCGCATCGGCGTTGTTGGCAATGCTGCCACATCTTCGATCAACCGGAGCCGACCTGCCGTGGCAGCCGCTGCTGGTGACTCTCGGCGGAGTTGCCGTTGTCGGTTCGATGGCTGCGATGTTTGCTGTGCGAACCGCAGTTGGAGTGTCGATTCGCGACAATCTTGCCGCCGAGTGAATCGGTGACCTGAAGTTTTTGGATCCAGGGGCCAGCAGGAACAATTGCACTCATGTTCAGGTCCAGAAAAATCCGGGTGATCTTTGCCACGTGCCTTCTTTTGTGTTGGGGCACGTGTTGGCATAACTCGCCGGCGGACTCGGATCGCACCGTGACGAATCCTCCACAGGACGCGGATGCGTTCACATTTGTTCGCATAAAGTACGACAGTACAGGTGGGTACGGAGAATCGTGGTATCGCCATGAAGGCCGCGACTGGGATCGCTGGGAAACAGACTACCCGCGCGCTGAGATGAACCTGATTCTAAGACTGACAGAACTGACGTCGGTACGTGTGAATCCTGAGCCGATTGTGTTGCGGCTGACAGACACCGAGTTGTTCGACCATCCATTTGTTTTCATGAGTGACGTGGGTTGGATGCAGCTTTCGTCTGTGGAACGAGTAATGCTGGAACGCTATCTTAGTGCGGGGGGGTTCCTGTGGATCGATGATTTCTGGGGCGAAGCCGAGTGGCAAAACATGGATCGTAATATCGGAGGTCTGCGAAACGATTGGAAATGGAAAGCGATCCCCAACGATCATGCGATTCTTCAGACCGTTTATCGTTTGAAAGAGTGCCCTCAGGTGCCAGCCCGAATCTTCTTTGTACAGACCGGACAGAATTGGGATCCTCCCCAAGTTCATCGTAGTCCGACGGGCGGTGTGGAAGGAGTCCGCAACGTCCGTCTGATGGGTCTGTTTGACACTCGAGGCCGGTTAATGGCCGTGGCGACACACAATACAGATATCGCGGACGGCTGGGAGCGGGAAGGCGAATCGAAGGAGTTCTTTGACCGATTCTCCGTACATTCCTATGCAATGGCGATCAACGTTTTGTTCTATGCGATGACTCACTAACGGGACCACAGAAGCCTGTTCCGGCAGACAGGTTCGAACAGTTTGATCTTTTGTCGTGAACCGTTCACGCTCGTGAGCATGCCGATTTTTAAGGCGGAAACGCGTCAGTTATGGCTCCGAAACAGCGTGGTACGCCGTCGTTTTCTGTAAGTGCAATGCAGTGCCAACGTGAATGGGCATCATGAATCAATCCGAAAATCCATACTCAGAAGAGTACAATCCCTTTCAGGCACCGCAGAATCCGTTCGATGCAGGCGAACTTGTCGGCACGCATGCGGAGGCGATTCGCTATGCACATTTGTCGCATGAAGCATCCGTTAAGTCTATTGGGACTCTCTACCTGATCGGCGGAGTGATCTGCATGATCATATCGATAAGTTTGATCTTCGACACTGTCGGTCCCATCGGTGGCACAGTCGGAAGTGGGGGGATGTTCATTCTGTTTGCTGCGATCGGCATCGTGCAGTTTGTGACAGCGTTCGGGCTGCGCGGGCTGCACGGCTGGGCTCGAATTCCGACCGGACTTGTCTCTGGAATCGGTCTGCTTGGTTTTCCCATCGGCACGATTGTGGTATCAGTGCGCGGAAGATACAGAAAGCTGTGTCCAGGTGGCCACATCTGCAAATCAGAACCACCGGCAGAGCCGGTGGTATGAGGATGGCCCCTGGAAGGGGCCATTGGGTTAAAGGTTAATCTTCGTTATCAAACAGGCCCCGTTCCTGATCACGCTCGTTCTTATCCTGGTTTTGGATGTATTGACGTATCATCGATTCTTCCAAACCGACGGTACTCACACAGTATCCGCGTGATCAGAAACTACGTCCAAACAATGTCCCACTCGCCTTCGTCAGTTCCCGATGTATTCGGATTGCACTTTTGTCTTTCAGAAATCCGAGAGTCATGGCAACCGAATACTTCGGAGGAATGCTCAGCAGCATATAGACATGATCCACCTGAGCACTCCCCTTCTCCAAACCTATCTCTTTCTGCTGACACAGAGCCCGAAGAATCTCGCCGATCTGCTTTCTTCGTTTGCCAAAGAACACACGCCGACGATACTTTGGTACGATCACAACATGGTACTTGCAGTCCCACTTCACATGGGTCTGACTCTGCCAATTCTTCATGACGGTCCTCCTTGCCCCAAAGGGACCTACCCCTGGAGGATCGTCTTCTATTCTCGCTGTAAACGGCAGAGCCTTATGAATTCTCACCAGCAGAGCTGGTGGATTACCTTGGATTTAGACTGTTCCGGCAACTGTCTGTGAAAACGACGCTGTTCGTCGTCCTTACGTGATGCGCACTTGAATTTCGTTGCGAATCGTTCGCGTGCTGCTGAAGCCGCGAATGGCCTCCTGAGCATACTGTTTTTCGTGCCAGTTTTTGACCGAACCGGTTAGCAGCACGGTTTCTTTGGACAGCCCTACCGTTACGTTCGCCAGCTGCAACCTTTCGACCGTCCGCTGCATCATTTCGTGAAGATGGTGATCTGTATCGATACGGATCGATCGTGTGAGATTTCGAGACGTTGAGTCTGATTGCATTGGCGAGAGAACCCTGTAGTGATAATTCTTCAGTCCCCTCCCTGGGCTGTATCTTAGAGGTGCGGTGTACCAGATTGAGTCGGTTTGTCAGCCGCGACTTCTGGATGGAATCCCCCACATCTCCGGCAAATCCTGCCGAACTGCATCCACCTGTCCGGATTGTTCCGACAACGGAATTCTCGCGCGGAGGCGCTGAGGTACCTTGTTCAGAACGTCTCTCTACAGGTCGTTGGGCCTCTGCGGGCAGATTCCCATTTCGGCAATCATATGATTCGGCCGAATCGGATCGTGACTAAGACGGCCTTAAATAGGGGGCCTGGCTCTGCTGCGTCGACAGCAGGATGTGGGTTTGGCACACTGTCTATCTCTGTCACTTTCTGCCGGGAGAATTGACGTGCTGTTTACTCACTCTGCAATGTCCAGGTTCAGCCAGTTCGTTCTGGTTCTTCCCTTGTTGTTAGTTAGTACTGGGCCATCGACATTGAGCGCCGCTGATGTTCCTGTTCCATCGGTTGACGGGCAACCTCTGGCGGCGAACGTTTCGCGACTGCTGGAAGCACTGGAATATCTGGGACACCCGCTGCCGGAGAAGACGGTCTTAGCATTGCGAACTGCCATCAAAGCGGAGAGCAGCAATGACATTCAGCAGTTGCTTGATCAGCATATTCTGTTCGCCGTGTCCATTAATCCGGAGCTGCGAGTCAAAGTTGGTCGTGGGCCTGGAGACCCCGTCATTCAGCAGGCCGGTTTTACGCCGGTTCTTGTGAAAGTGATCAACAACGCAACAGTGACCCGTCGCCTGCAGGTCAGCAGCCCACAGGCCGGGCCGGTTTATGCGGGCATGGGAGAAGCGATCCTGAAACGCCAGGCCCAGACCGAATTGAAAATCAATGAAAATGTGAACGGCGATCGACGTTTCCTGGACGTCGAAATATTTGACCAGTCACCGATGACGTCTCGCCTGAGTGGTCTGCAGGCCGAATACCTGCTCGCGTTAATTTACAGCAGCGAAGCAGGTCAGCGGGAAGCGACCATCGTCTTTGACATCGGTGAAGGAACGCAGGATCTCGGCTTTCGCAGCGAAGTTCCTGTGCTGTTCAGTGTGGCCCCTGCGATCCCTGTCACGCTGAAGATCAACGACTTCGACGGAACGCCAACGACGGCTCGCCTTGAGTTCCGCGACAAAGATGGTCGTATCTATCCGCCTCAGGCCAAACGGCTGGCCCCCGATTTCTTTTTTCAACCACAGATTTATCGCAACGACGGCGATGTTGTGCTGTTACCTCCGGGTGAGTTTGAACTGGTTTCCAACCGAGGTCCGGAATACCTGCGCAACAGACAGAACATCGCGGTGATCGAAGGCAGGACAAACGTCGTTGAAGTGAATCTGGATCGGTGGGTCAATCCGATGAGCTTCGGATTCTACTGTGGCGATCATCACATTCACGGCGCTGGATGTTCACACTATGACAATCCGACTCAGGGTGTAACGCCGCAGGACATGTTTGCTCAGGTGAAGGGTGAGGGGTTGAACGTTGGCTGCGTGCTGACATGGGGACCGTGCTTTGACTACCAGCGGAATTATTTTTCACCGATCGCCGACACGGTCAGCGAGCCGTTGAATATTCTGAAGTATGACCTGGAAATCAGCGGCTTCGGTTCGGCGGCATTGGGTCACGTCTGCCTGTTGAATCTGAAGAATCAGACCTACCCGGGTTCTGACGGCACCGCGACGAAAGGCTGGCCAAAGTGGACGGTACCGGTAATGAGATGGGCCAAAGAACAGGGCGGAGTCACGGGCTATCCCCATTCTGCGCTGCATGTCGACCCTCAACAGGCGGCCAGGTGGCAGCTTTCAAAACTTGATACCAACTCGAATGGTACCCTGTCTGCGACCGAAGCGGCAGCCGGGTTGCTGGCAGAAGCGTTCGAACGAACGGACGAAGACACGAACGGTCAGTTGACGCAGGCTGAACTGCAGAAGAGTGCCAATCGTGCGGCGGACACGCTGCCGAACGTCGCGCTGCCGTCCATGAACGGTGGTGGCGCGATGGAAATATTTGTCAGCGCCAGCGAAGGCGTGTGTGATTTCATCAGCGCAATGGACACGGCCAGAATTCCGGAATGGAATACGTGGTACCACCTCATGAACTGTGGGTTTCCACTGAAGCTGAGCGGAGAAACCGACTTCCCCTGCATGAGCAGCCGTCGGGTTGGTCAGGGCCGTGTGTACGTTCAATTGGGAGACGTGCAGCAGGTTGACTTTCCAACCTGGTGTCAGGGAATCGCTGCCGGACAGTCTTATGTTTCAGACGGTTTTGCGCATGCCGTGAAGTTTACTGTCAACGACCAGTCGCCTGGCCGTTCCGACATCGCCTTGGGCAGTTCGACGTCCGTCACCGTCAGGACGAGCGTCTCCTTTGCGCCGGAACAACCCAACGCGGTGGCCTACGGAACACTGCTGCCGTCAGCAGGTCGCAGAATGGTCGGGGACACGATCAATCTGCACGCTCCCAGAGACACGGGCTTTATGCGAGGCGGCCAGCGACTGGTCGAAGTCGTCGTCAACGGCAGGGTTGCTGCATCAAAGTCGGTGGAAGCAGACGGGAAAATCCACGATCTGGAGTTCAGTGTGCCGATCCAGCAGAGCAGTTGGGTTGCCGTTCGTCAGTTTCCTCAGCTGCACACAAACCCTGTCAACGTGATCATCGACAACCAACCGATCAGGGCCTCACGCCAAAGCGCACTGTGGTGTGCCGAAGCCGTCCGCCTGCTGTGGCACAATCGACGACGATTCATTTCTGAAGCTGAACAGCCAGCTGCAAAGATGGCTTATACAAACGCTCTGGAAAAGTTCTTCGGGATTGCCGATGAATCGGACGCTGACAGCAGAAAAGTGAATCGATTCGCGCTGCAGTAGTTAGCGTGGCGTTCGATCAATCCGGATTGGGTCCTGGTCTGAGCTCCATGATTTCGTCACCAGACCAGACCCGTACATCTCATCTATTGCACTCACACGATTGCCCGTTTTTACCGGATTCGAATATCCAGGTGGATGGTCCCTGGTTTCGCCGGCGATACGGAAAAAACCTGTTCGGGCGACTACGGGTTGGACAAACAGGGCTTTCGCAGCGACAGCCTGGAGGTGTGCCGCTGCGTGCCAATTTCACTCTACAGCGTATTACGCTGACTCTTGGCAGCGAAAGACGCGTTCCAGCCTGGGAAAATGGCCTGCCCACGAGCTGGAACGGTTCACGACAATAAGTAAACTGCTCTCGCTAAAACTGTCCGATCACTTCGCCACCTGCCATCGTTGCGAGCGCCTCAAGAACTTTGGGATCGATGTTCTCGGAAAGGAATCGGACTGAACCGTCGGCCAGGCCCATGTTGCAGCCGCCGGTGTACGGTCCACCGATACCATCCGGCCCATTGATGTAAGGCTGTTTCGTGAGCGAACGCATCGTTGCGTTGCTGCCTGCCATCCACGGACCGTAGTCTCCGCTCGCTTCGCTGGTCATCAGAGTATTCGACGTACCGTCTGTGACGTCGCGCATTCGCGTCTGACGATTCACGCCAAAGATCCCTGCGCGTTTGCTGTTCTTAGGCAGCGTCGGAGCATCGGCACCCACGCCGCAGATTCCGACATAATGCGCCTCCGCAGGCCCGACGGGCGAACCGACGCTACCAGGATTCAGGTAGGTGGGAACTCGGGTTTCCGCCGGCTTTGTGTTGGCATCATCGTCCCAGGATTCGTCGAAGTCGACCAGTGAAAACAGGGGCTGCTGTCCGATAAACGGCAAGATGCTGGCTAGCCAGCTGATCCGTTCATCGGGCTTTAGCTTTTCGTTAGGATGCGTGCCCGATGGAAAGTATCCGTAAACATCGTGGTAATTGTGCATCGCAAGTGCGAGCTGTTTCAGATGGTTCTTTGACTGAGTCCGTCGAGCGGCCTCACGAGCCTGCTGGACGGCCGGCAGAAGCAGGGCAACCAGAACTCCCGCGGTGGCGACTCCGTTGACTTCTCCGATGCCGCCAATCAGCGGAATGCCAGGCAGCGAATTGCGGGATACAACGCGAATGCCGTTCTCATCGGATGTCGTCACTGAGATGTTCGGAAACAACGGTCGTGCCACCAATTCCGCGGGTGGAAGGTCGGCCACTGTGATCGGAAATTCCACGTCGCGTGGAATGATTCGTTCTTCTTTCAATGCAACCTGGCCTGCCGACATGATCACAGGAGCCATCTGAATCAGCGACTGCCAGCTGACTCGAGGATCACCAATTGTGATCGATGTAAACGATCGGGGTACCTCTGCCAAAGCTGCTGCCTGTTCAGTCGACGGCTGCCATGTTTCGAGTTTCCCATCCAGCCGCAGCAATGCTGCTTCCACCGTCTGAGGCATCAGTCCGACGACCAGCCAATTGTCGTCAATCGCCAGGGCTCCCGCCTGCACCGGGCCAAATTGAAACAGAAGCAATTCGCGGCCCTGTTTGGTTGATCGGTGCACGCGGAAGTCGCCACGCGCCAGCATTTCGATGCGTTGCACGATGGTATTGACCGTCGCTTTCAACAGCGCTGGATCCTTAACTCTGATCATTGCTCCCGCCCCAGTGCCCATCAGGCCCTGATTGGCGTCGGAGTAGATGCATGCCACGTCGCCGAACGAATCAAGCAGGTCTTTCTGCGGATCAAAACCAAGGATTTGAGGAAGGTCGTTGATTACTCGATCAACCTGTGCTGACGCATCGGGAGGACCGAATGCCGATCCATCTCGCACCAGTTGCGTGATGACATTTCCCAGCAAAGAAGCGTCCAGCCGAGTTGCACTAAACGCTGAGGCACCAGCCGGGAGTGGTGGCATGTCCGCCAGTGTCATTGGTTCATAGTCGGTCAATGCCAGCAGGCCCGTGCGTTCGCCATCGATGTCAACATGACCTTCGGACCAGAGTGTTCGTCCCTTGTAGCCGTACTGATATGCAAGAGTATCCAGATTCTGAAGACCTGCCGTCTTCAGGACGTCAGCAATGACCTTGTTGCCCGGTATCGGCAAAGGCATCCGACCAAATTTGTTTCGCAGTGCCTTAAAGTCCAACCACACTACGGACGTGGGCTCAAAGCCTTCCACGTCGTAGTTGTACTTTTTCCAGACGGCATTCGTCGTGA
>JBDONA010001034.1:0-16324 GCA_039831575.1 Fuerstiella sp.
TGATTGGTCTGATACTGGTCATCGCCGCCTTGGCCAGACCCCAATTGGGGCGTGAAGAATTCCGCATCCGGACCGAAGGCATTGCCGTACAAATGTGTATCGACCGATCCGGATCGATGCAGGCGTTGGATTTTCCGGTGGACGGTCAACAGGTGGATCGCCTGACAGCCGTGAAAAGTGTTTTTCATGACTTCGTCGCCGGCAACGACGACTTCGACGGCAGACCGGACGACCTGATCGGCCTTGTCGCCTTTGGTGGATTTGCCACGGCCCTGTGTCCGCCGACCCTTGATCATGGAGCGTTGCTGCAGGTATTGCAGAGTGTCGAAATTCCAAAGCCGATTCGTGACGACCAGGGCAGAATCATCAACGAGCGGTTGCTCCAGGAAGAACAGGCAACGGCCATCGGAGATGCTCTGGCGCTGGCGGTGGACCGTCTGAAGGATCTGGATTCCAAAACCAAAGTGATCGTGCTGCTGTCGGACGGTGAAAACACAGCTGGAGTTATCTCGCCGGAAGACGCCGCAGATGCTGCTGCTCAATTCGGAATCAAGATCTATGCGGTCGGGGTCGGCACGACGGGCATGGCGCCGTATCCAGGCGTGGACATTTTCGGGCGCAGTGTGCTGCAGGCACAGCGTGTGCGGCTGGACGAGGCAACTTTGAAACTGCTTGCGGAGAAAACAGGCGGTCAGTACTTTAATGCTCAGGACACCGAAGCCCTGAAACGCGTGTATGCCGAGATCGACCAACTGGAGAAGTCGGAAGTCGAGGGCCGGCTGTACACGGAATATCGGGAAGTCTTTGGTTTCCCGATGGTCAGCGGAGTCCTCTGCGTGCTGGCCTGTATCATTCTGGATGCGACATGGCTGCGATCCCTGCCGTGAGGCGGGGCGGCCCGCCAGCCGATGCGAGCTGACGCTCGGATTGATGGCCCGCATTTGTTGCTGGCCAAACCCGAATTACACACCAGCCAATCTGGATAGCTGATGCCAACGACGATTACCGCATTCGAAACTCACGACATTCGATTTCCAACGTCTCAGGAACTGGACGGTTCCGATGCTATGAATCCCGATCCGGATTATTCGGCAGCCTACGTTGTGCTCAGAACCGATTCTGAAAACCTCAGCGGTCACGGAATGACGTTCACCATCGGTCGCGGCAATGAACTGTGCGTGGCTGGCATTCAGTCGCTGGCCCGGCTGCTGGTGGGAGTGACGGTTGAATCGCTGATGGCCGAACCAGTGACGCTGTATCGAAAACTGACAGGAGACAGTCAGTTGCGCTGGGTGGGCCCGGAAAAAGGAGTCGTCCATCTGGCTGCGGCCGCAGTGATCAACGCCGTCTGGGACTTGTGGGCCAGAATCCATGGCAAGCCGGTGTGGCAAATCGTGTGCGAAATGTCGCCACAGGAATTTGTCAGCTGTGTCGACTTCCGTTATCTGACTGACGCGATCACGCCAACTCAGGCCATCGAACTCATGACTCAGGTTCAGGCTGGCAAGGCGGAACGACTGGCCACGGTCACTCAGCAGGGTTACCCCAGCTATACGACGTCAGCGGGTTGGCTGGGCTACTCGGACGAAGCGTTGAAACAGAAGTGCGAAGGGCTCCGAGAGCGGGGCTGGTCACACTTCAAGATCAAGGTCGGGCGTGATCTGGACGATGACATCCGTCGCTGCCGAGTGATGCGTCAGGAGATGGGCGACGAGGCCTTCATGATGATCGACGCCAACCAGGTCTGGGACGTGCCTCAGGCGATCGAATGGATCGGTCAGCTGGCAAAATTTCGCCCCTGGTTTGTGGAAGAACCAACCAGTCCCGATGATATTCTTGGTCACGCCGCGATTGCGAAGGCCGTGTTGCCGATTCGCGTGGCCACAGGCGAGATGTGTCATAATCGAGTAATGTTCAAGCAGTTCCTGCAATCCGGCGGCATGCAGGTCTGTCAGCTGGACAGCTGCCGGCTGGGTGGCGTCAATGAAGTGCTGGCCGTGCTGCTGCTGGCTGCTCGGTACGACGTGCCCGTCTGCCCGCACGCAGGTGGCGTCGGGCTATGCGAATACGTCCAGCATCTCAGCATCATCGACTACGTTTGCGTGTCAGCAGATATGGAAGGACGCATCACGGAGTATTCTGACCATCTGCATGAACACATGGTGACACCTGTTCAAATGCAGAATGGCCGTTACATGCCACCAACCGAAGCGGGCTACAGCGTCGAATTCACCCCCGCTGCACTCAATACGTTCTCGCACAGCCCGCCCGCCCTGTAGCAGACCGGAAATATCTGTTCTTGTGAGCGGCACGGCGCTAGCCGCCGGTGAGTAGCAATGCTTTCACCCACGGCTAGCACCTTACGGCTCACTTCCTCCTGGTATCCTGACGGAAGGACTGGAGTCGTTGAGCAGCGTCACCTTCCTCTTCACATTAACCCGAGACGACAAGTTGCGTCGATTGCCTCGCTCACGCTTCGTGTTTCAATAAACACAGGACAAGCGAAACACGTGTCGCTCTCCAATTGGAACCGCCAGCAAAATCACGGGGGCGCTGCCATGTCCACGTGCTTTCCGGCGTCAAAACTCGTCCGCATCAGACGAATTGAGCAGACCGGCAGAAGATTCGAAGAAGCGGCGTCTTCGTTGAGGTGCTTCTGCTGGCTGATTGGCGTGTTCTTCAAGATCTTTTAGATTGGCCTGGCAGACGCGGCAACCCACCGTCATCAGATGGAACTCGACGTAATTCGAAGCGTCTTTCGGTAGCGTTCCCAATAAATAACCACCCAGTTCGCTGCGCACAGGACAACTCAATCTCTCTCGGTGCCAGATTTCGCCGACCGTCTGCCCCCCCTGGTCAAGGTGATGAATCAGTTGAGCAATTCTAGCCTGCAGAGCTTCGTCAGACCGCAATTGTTGTTCCAGTTCTGTCATGCGTTCCGCCGGCAACATTTCGTCCAGCCAGGCACAGAGTTCTCGGTCAGTCCACGTCATAAGCTTCAATCTGAAATGTTTGTCCTGTGAATCCCTGATGAAAACCGGTCCCGGTCGTTTGCTCCCGGAAAACGGACTTTTCGCTTGTCAGGAACACTCGAAGTGTATCAGCTTGTCACAAAAGAATGCGACCGTTAGAGTCTGGGGACGGAGTGATCGGTACTTCTTGTTGTTGTATCGACTGTCTGTCATGCGTCCGCTGTGGAGTAAGAACTTGTTGCCGTCTGAGGCTGGTCGATCGTTGGGCGGGAATGGAAGATTTTGTGGTTGAGTTTCGGACGTTTCACAATACCGATCCGCCAGAGGTTCTGAAACTCTGGCATTCAAGCAACCTCGGACCGAGCGCTGCTGAAGGGTTTCCCTGCGACATTTTTGAACTGTTCGTTTTTTCGCAGCCGTTCTTTGACCGAAAAGGTTTTTTTGTCGCTCACGAGGGTGATCGTATCGTCGCTTTTGTGCACGCGGGGTTCAGCTGCACTGCCGACGGCACTTCGCTGGACAAAACGGATGGCGTGATTTCGGCACTTGTTGTTCATCCGGAATTTCGACGACGTGGCGTCGGCACACAACTTCTGCAACAGGCGGAAAATTATCTGCAGGCGAATGGCGCCAGATCGATCGTTGTGGGGGCCGGACTGGATCGCAACGGTTTCTACAACGGCATTTACGGTGGTCTGCAGGCCTCCGGATTTGCCAACGAAGTTGCACCGTGGGCCGAGTTCCTTGAACCACTGGGGTATCAACAGAACGGCAGTACACGAATCCTGCAGCGTGACCTGACTGTCGGACGCGATCCCGTGAGTGCGCGACTGATTCGTCATCGTCGTCGCATGAATCTGGTGATTACTGACCGAGTTGCCGACATGCCCTGGTGGTGGCACGTGAGGTTCGGTCAACTGGATGCCTTGAAGTTTGAACTGCAGGAACGTCAGGGGGAAACGGTCGTCGCATCGGGGCAGATCATCGGACTGGATGTCTACGTGCCCAAGTGGGGAGTTCGGGCCGTTGGCATGAAGGACGTTTGGGTGCCGGAGAAAGAGCGTCGTCACGGCTACGGGTTTTCATTGGTACTGGAGATCTGTCGGCGACTCCGCGAACAGTCCATCCAGGTCATCGAGGCACAGGTCGATGCAGACAATGTGGCGGCGTACGAATTGTTCACCGACGCCAAATTTGAGCAGGTACAGGAATTGGTGACGTTTCGCCGTAAGTTTTGAGTTGCTGGCGATGTCAATCATTTAGACATTCATCTCAAGGACGGCATTTGGCAGACGACGTGTCTGAACCATCTGGCGAACAGACTATGGCCTGCATCTGCGTTTTTTGTGGCTCTCGCAGCGGCACTGACCGTGCCCACGCAGAAGCTGCTCGTCAGTTGGGCGTCACGCTCACCGCGCATGGGCACAGCATTGTTTATGGCGGCGGAAGTGTCGGTCTGATGGGCGAACTGGCCGACGCCGCACTGCAGCACAAGGGACATGTGATTGGTGTGATTCCGGAGGCACTGGCCAGTGTGGAAGTCATGCACCAACGGGTTGCCGACATGAGAATTGTGCCTGATATGCACGTGCGGAAAGCAACGATGCACAAACTGGCCGACGGCTATATTGCGCTGCCCGGCGGATACGGTACGCTCGAAGAATTGTTTGAAGTGCTGTGCTGGGCGCAACTGGAGTTCCATGCCTCACCAGTCGCAATGTTGAATCTGAATGGTTACTACGATGGCCTGACCAGCCTGATTGAAAACATGGTACAGCAGGACTTCCTGAGTCAGCCGTACAAACAACTGCTTACGTCTGCCTCGTCGATTGCAGACCTTGATGCCTGGCTGGAAACGCACTTTGGTACCAGCGCAAACACAGGAGACGAATGATGCCTCAGTTTCGGGCACGACATTATCGCACGCTGCTGCCTGTCGATGTCACGATTGAGGGTGACCTGATCGCCGACATCTGCGAAGCGGTTTGTTCCGATGAAGAACTTGCGAATCTTCCGTATGTCAGTCCGGGCTTCTTTGACATTCAAATCAACGGCTACAACGGCATCTGGTTCAGCAGTCCGGCGCTGACAACGGATCAGGTTGTGGCCGTGACTCAGGCGTTGGTCAATAAATCAGTCGCTCGCTACTTTCCCACGCTGATCACCAACTCGTTTGAAGCATTGCATCACGGGTTCAGCACATTGCGTCAGGCGTGCGAGCAAAGTTCACTGGTGAATGACTGCGTCGCCGGATATCACCTTGAGGGCCCCTACATCTCAACGGAACATGGTCCTCGTGGTGCACATCCGCTGCAGTATGTGAGACCCGCCGACTACGACGAATTCAAGAAACTTCAATCAGCCTCCGGTGGCAGGATCCGTCTGGTAACCCTGGCCGCGGAAGCAGACAACGCTGTGTCGTTTATTCAGCAGTGCACGGCAGATGGAGTTGTCGTGGCTCTGGGGCATTCCGCAGCAAATACAGATCAGATACATGCGGCGGTTGCCGCCGGGGCACGCCTGAGTACTCACTTAGGAAATGGAGCTCATGCCATGCTGCCACGGCACCCAAACTATCTTTGGGATCAGTTGGCCGACGATAATCTGTGGGCCAGCATTATCGCAGACGGATGGCATCTGCCCGATTCTGTCCTGAAGTGTGTCCTGCGCTGCAAGTCGATGTCGCGGACCATCCTGACTTGTGACGTTTCGGGGTTCGGTGGCTGCCCCCCCGGAACATATGCCGAAGGTGACGTGGGCGTGGAAGTCCTTGACGATGGCCGGATTGTCGTCGCCGGACAACGGCAGTTTCTGGCTGGATCCGGAGCGATCACGGGTGATTGTATCGGACATCTGATCAGTGCCTGTGGCGTGTCACTGTTCGACGCAGTGCGAATGGCGACATTCAATCCCGCCACCCTGTTCGACGAACCGCTGCAGGATCTCGAGATTGGAGCGGTTGCGACGCTATCCCTGTTCCGTCTGTGCAATTCCCCCTCGGAATCAAAATTGCAATCGGATGATGGCGGATGTTCCATGTTTCTACCGATTGACACGTTTGTACAGGGGAAATCCCGGGTCGTACCTCGGGCGTCTGATTCATGACAGCAACCGCAGTGTGATTTCCTTTGGAAAACGCGGGATTTGGGATTCATGTTGGGTCTGCCGTCATTGAATCATGGCGACCGGGTGATACCATTCACTTCCCACCGCGTCTGTGTCAAATGACGAATCAGAGTCGCAAATGTCCCGCTGGACGGGCCGATTCTTATCGTCGTTATCCCTCGCGTGTTTAACAATTGCAATAAAAGCCACTTCGTTTTCCGGTGCACGACGTACTTCAGACGAATGGCACGGATTTCGCATTTCAGTAGCTGATGCCTGCTTCCATTCCCAAAGGACTCAACCGCTCAAGTCATGGTGGACCTGAATTCACAAGATGAACTGAAATCGTTTCTCATCGCCAGTCAGCTTCTTCGTGCCGATCAATGGCAGCAGGTCGAGGCTGAATTGGTCAATGGCGAGGACGTTTCCGCCATCCTTCAGCTAATGGAGGGACGTCATCTCCTGACGCCACTGCAGACTCGTCGTATTCTCAAAGGAGATACGGAAGGGTTGGTGCTTGGTAATTACAAACTGTTGTATCGAAACGCTTCAGGTGGTTTTGCCCGAGTGTACCGAGCTGAGACGGTCGATGGCCAGGAAACGGTAGCCGTGAAGTTGCTCCGCGATCGCTGGGCATCGGACCCCGTGGCCGTGGCGGGTTTTCAACGTGAAGCTCGTATCTGCCAGCGATTCAAGCATCCCAACATTGTCCCGATTTACGACGTCGGCAGCGAAGGCAATTTTCACTATTTCACGATGGAGTTTGTCGAAGGTGGCAACCTGCGGGATTTCCTTCGTGTGCGAGGAGAGACCCTCTCTCCGAAAGAATGTCTGCGCTGCGTCTACGAAATCTGCTCTGCACTGAAATATGCTCTCGAAAAGGGCGCGACACACCGTGACCTGAAGCTGACGAACGTGCTGATGAGTTCCAACGGAGTCGCCCGGCTGGTGGACTTCGGACTGGCCGGCGCAGAAGTGCCCGCTCACGTCGGCACCAGTGACGACGTGCATCGCGCGCTGGAGTATGCAGCGCTGGAACGGGGTACGAATGCACCCAACAACGACCCGCGGAGTGACATCTTCTTTGTCGGTTCGATTATGTACGAGCTGCTCTGTGGAGCACCAGCATGGCCCAGAACGGGAGACCGCGAGGAACGTAAACTGCTGAGCCGATACACAAGTACTGCGCCCATCGGGAACATTAATCCGGATCTGCCGGCCAGTGTTGTCAACATCGTTCAGAGAATGATGAAGATCAGCCCCAGCGATCGTTATCAGTCGGTCGGGGAAGCCATGCACGACCTGAAGAACGCGATGGTGGAATTGGGTGAATGGCGGGATACCGACGAACCGGATGCTGTCTCCCTGCATCTCATGTCGCGGCCTTTCGAGTTGCTCGTGGTGGACTCGCGAAAAAAACGCAAGGCTGCGTTAAATGCCTACTTCACCAAACATGGATTCGCGATGTCGTTTGTCGCTGAACCCACAATGGCCCTGGAGCGTTTGAAGAGTTCCAGTCCGCCCGATGGCCTGCTCATTCTGGCAGACCGGTTCACCGACTCAGCACTGGATTGTTTTCCGCAGATTCAGGCGTACGGACGATCGATGAAAACGCCATGCCTGGCCGTCTTTCCCGAAGAAGACAGAGAACGCGTTGATGAACGAATTCACGGCACTCGGTATGGAGCCACGGCCTATCAGCCGGCCACGCTTCGCGAGATTCGCGTTCACTTTGAACAATTCAGCATCAGCTAATGCTTCGCCAGGTCTTGATTCCGGCTACGGAGCACCCCCCCCCGTTCTTAGACTTGACCACGCACCAGGCAGTTTACTTCTTCTTATGAACCGCTCTTGTTCGTGAGCACGCTGATGTCTCGGCGATTACAACCGGCTGATGCGATAACCCCGTGCATCAGGCGAGAACAGCGACGTCTGCCAGCGAGCACCAATGCCCGGCCGATCACTCAGTTGAATATGTCCGGCCTCAACGACGACCGTCGTGTCGATCAGCTGAGGGTAAACACCAGCGATGTGCGCTCGCACGCATTCCTGATACGTCACACACGGCACGGCCGCGGCAACATTCAACCCGGACATCAATGTCAACGGTCCCGTGCAGTCATGCATCAGCACGGGGATGTTGTACAGCTGAGCCAACTCGGCAATTCGACGCGACTCACTGATACCACCCACCCACGTCGGGTCGATCATTACGTAGTCAGCGGCGTGGCCGTCCAGAGCCTGGCGGTATTGTTCGCGAGTCACCAGCATTTCACTGACAGCGATCGGAACACCTGCGCCACGACGAAATTCGGTCATCGCGGTGATGCTGTCCGGCCGCAGCACGTCCTCCAGCCACAGCGGGTGAAATGGCTGCATTGCATGGGCAATATCCAATGCTGCCGGCAGGCCGAAGAAACCGTGTCCGTCCAGCATGACGTCCATACGGTCGCCAACGCGATCTCGAATCGCGGCGAACGGTGCAATGCCGCCAGTCAGGTCCGCTGCGCTGATACGCAATCCACCGGACTCTCGGTAAATGGAATCAAAGGCCCACAATTTCATGGCCGTGAAACCCTCTGCCAGCAACTCTTCCGCCAGATCTCCCGGAGTATGAATGCACGCCCAGTTGTCCTCCAGCGGACCTGCCTGCCCGGGGTCACCGTGACCGGGCCAGCCGGCCGCCTGCCTGCCGCCGGTTGCACTGCGGACACCATACAACGGGCCGCCGCAACTATTGTAAACGGGCACCGCATCTCGCACCGGCCCGCCCAGCAGCCTCCAGACTGGTTGCTTCGTCAACTGGCCCAGAATATCCCACAGTGCCAGGTCGACGGCTGACAGAGCTCGCAGCTCTGCTCCCATTCCGCCAAACGCCGTCATGCGTTCGTACAGAAAACGCCAGTGACTCTCAATGGCAGTAGCGTCGGCACCCAGCAATCGCTGAGCCATCCAGTCATGCAGCACAGCGGCGGCGGCTTCCGGAATATAATAGGTCTCGCCATGCCCCACGATCTCTTCGTCGTCAATCGTGCCGGCGTCGGTATGAATCCGCAGCAACAGCAACCCGGGCATGACGTCCGACGGAATCGCCGTTTCAATCGCCGTGATCCGCAGGCCACGACCGTACGCGTGTTCCTGAGTCGGCCCGGATGGCTGGCCGGAATGTGTCATTGTTGGGGCTCCGTCAGGTCTTTGATCCGGCTGGAATGCGACTGTTGGTCGTGGGCTGTTCCGCCGGCGGTTCATTCAACTGAATTAACGCTGATTCGAAAGCCGCCCCGACGGTCGGCCCTGCCATCATCGTGTTTCTGTGGCCTGCATCAAGCCACGCAGATACCCCCACGCGAACAGTCGGCCGGGCGTTGTGTAGCCGGGTTCCCCTTCGTCGCCTTCAAGTTGAGGCACATGGTCCGGGCGAATCGGACCGTCAAACCCGATGTCTCGATACGCCCGCACGGCCTCCGCCATGTTGGTGGGACCATTGTCGTGAAAGGTTTCCGTGAATGATTCTGCGTTTCCCCGCACGTCACGAAAATGAACGTAGCGAATGTGTTTACCGAGCCGACGGACGGCAGCCGGGATATCGACGCCCATTTCCGCGAACGTTCCCTGGCAAAAACAGATGGCGTTGCTGGCGCTGGGGACAAGTCGGACCAGCCGTTCGAACGAATCCAGGCAGTTCATGATGCGGGCCCGTCCAGCAAACTCGGCCAGCGGTGGGTCGTCCGGGTGCATGGCCAGAATGACTCCGGCGGCTTCAGCGACCGGCAGAATTTCTGTCAGCATTGCCTGAAGATTGCTCCACAACTCATCGGAAGAAATACCGACGCCGTTGGCCGTTACGTTCAACGCATCGCCGTCGTGTCCCAGCAGCACGGCCTGTTGTGCATCCGTCAGGTCAAAGGCCGTGACTCGGGCGCCACCCCGCTCCGGGGCGTCAAGCCGTGTGCGTACCCAATCCGTTCCCGCCATAAAGTTGTAACACAGAATCGGAACGCCGGCTTTGCCCATGTTGCGGATAAGTTGTTTAAGCGCCGCTATCTCCGTCCCGTCATCACACCCAATCTTGATGTTCTCAATCGGCAGGTAGCCTTCGATCACAGAAAGTTCCAGATCAAAACGTGCAAAGTGCTGCTGCCGTTGACGTAGATCGTCGATCGTTGGTCCTGGGTAACGAGAAACGATGTGTGTCACTCCGCACTGCGCGGCAAGCCGAAGATTCTGATCCGATTCGGGCGTCAGAACGGTGGATAGCTGCATGCACAAACTTTCGTGGGGATGGTTGTCATCGCCGAAGACGCCGGCGAAACAATGACCTGACATGATTCTGACTCACGTCGCGGGCCGATGTGTTTTTTCCGAATGGTGATGTCGATCTACGGTCGCTGGTCGAAGACCTTTGGCATGAAGCCCACGGATGTTTCCATCCACGACCCACAACTGCATCCGCCGCCACCTTCCGGTGACAACAGCATGCCTCCTGCCGGAATGGTACTTAGCCAGCAATCAGGGCGTAGACGAGACCACGATGTTGTGGCGGCATTCTCGGGATCCCACATGGTGACATTGCCGGATCGCAGGAAGACGGCATCCGCCGTGCAGGCATAGGTGCCACATCCATGTGCCACGGGCATCGTTTCCGGCAGGACAGCACCGTCCTTGAGAGACAGAACCGACGGCCGCAGAAACAGCCGATCACCGACAATGGCCGGGCGGGACATTGCCTTACCATGATCGCCCTTGCCTTTCAGCCACTCTGTTGTTTGAGTCCACCGCTCGCGACCATCACCGTCGCCAAAGGAGGTGACCTTGAAGGCTGTGTTCGCAGAAGACACCAGAGTCAGCTGGTCCGCTGCATGAGCCAGATAGAACACCACCTGCTGGCTCATGGGATCGAGTTTCTTTTCCCACTTCGGGGATCCGGTCTCCGCGTCGATGGCCACAAGGTGCAGGTCCTGCCAAAGCCTGGCGTCCCCGATGCGGCGGTCCTGTGACGCCATGATTTCGCTGTTGCGTGATTCGACAAAGTACATCGTGTCGCCACCGATTGTAATTGTCGAATTCAGAACGACCCCTCTTTTGTATTCCCATGTCAGTTCATTGGTTTCGATATCGTTGCAGAACAGGCGATCGCTGCAGATCGGGAAAGTGACAGGTCCCGTTCTGGCATCGTACCATCCGGCATCACCGCCCCCCCAGAAACTGGTCCACGCTGTTCCTGCCCTGACAGCGCTGCCATAAAGTCGACCGTGTTGCGTGGCCACGTAACCCCATTCCATGGGGACTGCTGTCGCCATGTTTGTCGCGGCAATGCGGTCGACGACTTCTCCTGAAACTGTGTCGATTTTCCAGCACTCATCTTTCACGACAACAAACAGATGGTCCCGGTTTCCACACCAATTGCTGCAGTCGCGTGGCATATTGAATCGCTCCAGCCCCGGAATCTCCAGCGACCACAGCACGGCCCCGTTGAAGTTGTCGACCGCGATGATGCGGTGCAGCCCCTGAAGAAACAACCGACCGCCGGTTGATAGCGGCGACGGTTTTCGTCCGTTGCGGTCGGCTTGATACCGCGGTCCCGGACGTCCGACCCATTGCACGTCAAGGTCATCCGCTACCTTAGCGCCGCCGAGATGCTCGCCGGCGAACGCCGAGTTGTTTGGGTCGCCATACAGGTGAGACCATTCGCCGGCGTCTGCCAGCGGCGGACGGACATAGCGATACCAGCTCTCTGTGTCTCGTATTCTTACGGGCTTGAAGTGTGCGGGCAAATCGCTGGTATGTGGATGCATCAGCAACGCAATCCCGCCGTCCGGTCGCACATGTCGTTCGATTTCGCGCAGGCGGTCCACGTCCGTTTCAACAGTCGTCAGGACCACGGTGGCCCAATTGCCGACGAAGGGAAGATCTGAAAGGCTCGCCACGTGATGGACGGCAGCCTGATTTCCGTAGACTCCGCTCGCTCGCAGCATCGTGCGGAGACGTGAGACGTTTGCGGCATCAGTGTCGGCGACAACAAAACGAAGCGGGCTGTCACGGCAAAGTTGCAGCAACAACGTGTCATCGATTGTTCCCACAACCAGACACATTCCCGGAAGTGCTGACGTGCTTTCCAGCACCTGTTGAGACAACTTTGCAGTTGTCGCATCGGGGACACCGGAAATTCGATCAGCGGATACAGGCGTGTAGTTGAAGAAATTATCACATTCAAAAGTCTGTGTGAACGTCGTTGTGTCGTCCGTTTTGATGCCGATCCGATACTCGTAGGACCGCTGACGCCCCAGCTCTGTCAGCGTCGCCTGATGCTCAGTCCGAAGGGTGTCGTCCGCAACGGATTGGTTGACATCGTCAGTTCCATATTGCAGAAGCGTGGGCCGCGGATTCGCTGTGGTCCAGCGAACAATGGCGCTGTGTGGATCAACAAACTGCAGCCACGGGCCGGAAGCCAGGCTGGCTTCGACTGCCTGCACCGGAATCCGGTGGTGCGAAGACTGGTAATGACTCAGGATTTCACCGTCCGACAGCCCCTCGCCGTAAAGCCGCACCTCGTGCATGGCACCGCGGATTCGAAAGTACTCGTCTTTGTCGTGGTACGCACCGATCTCAAACCAAGCGCGCTCCGGATAGGCAATATCACCCTTTTGTGCACTGCTTTCCGCGCACAGCCTGCCGTTGACGAACAGTTTCATGGCCGTACCGTCGTAGCTTCCGACCACGTGATACCACTGTCCCGTGTCGAAGTCGTGGTCAGCGGTCAGGTATGTCAAACGGCCTGGTCCCCCTTCCGACGAAACACCGATGCAGAATCGATTCTTGCGGTATCCCAGCATCCAGCCTTTTTCAAAGTCGCCGTTGTCCTGAATCACACCGATGATGCCGCCCCATTCCTGAAGTTGATCGATGCGAACCCACGCTTCAGCGGTGAACTGTTCGGTCGGCACGGGCACACTTCTAAAGTCTGGTGAGACCATCACCGTCTGACGTTTGCCGTCGAGCTCCACTGCCTGATGCTGTCCGATACGGGAAAACCTCGGAGATTCCGAAAGCGTCAGATTCGGTCCATGCAATGCGTGGATGGAAGTACCCTTCGTGGTCGACTTCTGAAAACTCCAGTGTCCCAGCAATCGATCGTCGTCCAGTGTCGGGACATCGCTCAAGGACGGTTGCTCTCCGGCAGGTGCACTGGCAAGCGAAGAATCATCGGGCCTGGAACTCGTGAAATCTGTCGGTGCAAAGCAGTGAATTGTTCCGGAATCGCTGCTGGCAAACAGTCGACCGTTGGACGCGGCAAGGCCAAACACACGACCGGTGGCCGGCATCTGCCACAGCAGACGACCGTCTTTCGCGGAATGTGCGGCGACGACCTGATCGCCGCCCACAAACAGCGTGTCACCAGCCTTGATCATGGCCAAGGGGCATTCGCACGCCGTCTTCCACAGGACTTTTCTTGCGGTGAGACTGGACGCAATGATCTCGGAATCGGTCAGCATCCACGATGTTGATCCGTCGACCACCAACGCATTTCCACGCCCTAATCCTGCGACCACCTCACGCGATTGACCGCTGGATTGTCGGAAACCGCCCTTGCGGGAATCGGTGGCCGGACCGTGAAACACGTCCTCATCCAGCGACACCACAACAACAGAGCCACCGCCGCTCTTGACCATTTGCCCCAGATCTTTTCCGGTGGCACGGTCAAACACACGCGGAGCAACTCGGCCCTGAGGCAACACAAGAAACTTTGACGACAGAGCGGGAGATCCTTCCATCGTACGTCCCGGCAGTGACTTTACGAAATGACGACCGTCGTCCGTCGTCCCGGTTGCCGCATCGACCGCACACAGCCAGGATTCCTTCCACGGCAGCATAGCGCATGCAAACCATGCAGTCCCGTCGGCCACGACAATGCCCGTGCGGCACGGCTGAAACGGAATGAACCGACCGTTATTCAGAAACAAGTGGTTGGTGTTTGCAGGTGTAAACTTCCACACCAACTGGCCGTCGTCCGCCTTGACGCACCGAGCGTATCCATCGTCAGATCCAAAATAGACTCGACCATCAGACCACGTTGGTGCCAGACGAACTGGTCCATCTGCCGTGACGGACCATCGCTCTTTCCCGTCGTCGGCTCCAAGGCAATAAAGCGAATCGTCAGCGGACGATCCAAACCAGACGCGATCGCCAACGGCAATGACATGAAACACCGGATCATAATTCCGCATTGTCGGCAGATTGCGGTGGAAGGCAAACGCATCGTACTTGGCCGGACCTGACCAGGCTGTCTGAGGAGGCGACGCGGATTGCCAGACCCAGTCCAGAGCCAGCTTGCCGACCTGCAGTTGCTCATCCGTCGTTCCTGTTCGTCGATTATCGTGCTGCCAAGTCGGCCAGTCGGCCACGACGGGCAGTGGCGCAAAGGCTCGCAGCACGATGATCAGAAGCAGTCCCTGGCGGTGCATTCGCATTTGCTTTCGTAAGGACTGACTGTATTTGGCGTTACAGTCAGGAAGAACGGTCTCCGGTGTGCAACAAGAGTGTCGCACACCGGAGATCAGTTCTGCAAGTGGGTGGGCGGCGGCAGGACAGGACCGTTGGCTGGGCGCAGGTCTCCAGACCTCATCCCCTCGCCGACCGCAGGTCTCCAACATCGCAAGGTAGGCGGGGGGCATTAGATCCTCGCTCAAAGTGTTGTTGCCAAAGTGGAAAACCTCAGTCTGGCCCAATGTCTCTGTGATGCAGGAATTTCACATAACTAAAGGTGACTTTCAGATTATTTGGGTCATGATACAGCTGGTTTAATAATGTTAATGTCAAATTGAGGTTTATTTGTGTCCAGAAGAGCGTGGATCGAGTTTCTAGGCGAAGAGGACCTGGCGTTTGTGCGACGGTTGGTATTGGCTTCCGGATCTCTAAAACAGATCGCCCAGCAGTATGGTGTGACCTATCCGACGATTCGGCTCCGATTGGATCGGCTGATTGCAAAGATTGAAGCAGTCGAGCAGCACACCGAGGTCTCTGAATTCGAGCGTCTGCTTCGAGCACAATTGGCGGATCAGAAACTCACTCTGGAGACGTTTCGGGTATTGCTTTCTACCCACCTGAAAGAACAGGAGAAGAACAATGAACAGTCAGATCCTGCTTAAGGCAACGGTGGCTGTTCTTCTGAACGGTTCCTTCGTGATGGCCGTGGACGACGTCGCCACGCTGCGGTGGTCGGAGTTAAAGGCACAGGGGCAACTGGAAGTCGGCAAAATCGTTCCTGCTGCAGAAGGCTCAGCGTCCAACGGCCAGGAACAACTACTCATCGTCAACGATGCCGCACGGCCTCTCACTGTACGTCTCGTAACACTTGAATCGCCCGATATCTCAAAACCCTGTTATCTGGTCCGTGGGAGAATTCAATACGAGGGTGTTGAGCAGCCGGGCTACTTGGAGTTGTTGAATCATTTCTCGGATGATGGCCCATATTTCAGCCGGACAATGTCGTCCAGTGGACCGATGGGAACGATCCACGAAACTTCAGGCATGCGGGAATTCATCCTTCCATTTAGCGCTGGGGCAAACAGCCAACCGCCTTCGCGGCTGGAAATTAATCTGGTACTGCCCGCTCAGGGCAAAGTCTGGATTGGACCTCTTCATGTGTCCGAATTCACCGAACAGGAGTGGAGTTCCGCCACAGCAGCTGAAGGAGCGTGGTGGGGAAACCGGACCGGAGGACTGATTGGAGGTATTCTTGGTCCCTTGCTGGGAATCATGGGAGCGATCGTCGGCACACTTTGCGGCGCAGGTCGCGGCAAAACCCTCTGCATGTCGATCTGCTGGATCGCCGTCGTCTTTGGTGTCGTCTGCCTGGTCGTGGGCATTGTCGCACTGTTTCAGTCACAGCCTTACGTGGTCTACTACCCGCTGCTGTTGATTGGGGTCATCGCCACCGCGGTGATGGGCGGTGTGCTGCCCACGGTCCGAAAACGCTTCGCCGGTGCCGAACTTTCCCGGATGGAAGCGATGGATGTCGACGTGACCTGATTCGGGCAGTGCAAACTGCAAGGACGAACTGACCGCTCCGCCTCCGGGCTTGCCCGGAATGGCGTGGACTTAAGGCGGAAAGGTTGAAGACGTGAGACTGGGGTTGCGGAAAACGACCTCCTCGTTGCAAATCGGATCGGATTGAAACATTCACCAATGCAAGCAAGGAGGCCTGCCGTGATCCTACCGCCACGAGAAAGATTCGTCGAGTCGAAGAA
>JBDONA010001006.1:0-3637 GCA_039831575.1 Fuerstiella sp.
GCAGTGTCGAAGTCGCTATCTCTGATGCTCAGGAAACCGCCCTGAGTGATCTCGGGTTTGTGCCACATTCGCACTGTAAAGATACGCCATATTCCGTCTTCTATTCCAACCAGTCTGTTCACCAGCCAGGAACATATGACGATCCGGCTGCGACTGCGAACGCAAAGATATCCGCGATGTTGCAGTACGTGTTGTGCTGTTCGCGAATCGCCCATTATCTCAAGGTGAAAGCCAGAACGACAATTGGTTCGCACCAGAGCCCGATGGAGGTTCAGAACGAACTGCAGAACTGGCTTGTTGACTACGTCACGCCTGATGAAAAGGCCCCGCCCTCCATGAAGGCTAAGTTTCCTCTCAGAGAAGCCGAAGTCGAAGTTACCGATATTCCAGGACAACCTGGAAAATACATGCTCAAGATTCGACTATTGCCGCACTATCAACTTGACCAGCTTTCCTCCAGCATGACACTCGTCGCACGGCGCGTAGACCTCAAAGAATAAGTTCGAAAGGAACGAATCCCGTGAGCACAGGCTTAGAGTTCTTTCAAATGGGTAAGCTATCGGACGCCATCGCGGCGATCACCGAAGCTGTCAGGGACAAGCCTATGGATATTGCTCCTCGCAGTATGCTAAGCGAATTTCTATGCTTTTCCGGCGATCTGGAACGTGCTGACAAACAGCTTGATGCGGCCGCCCAGGTCGATCCGGAGTCGCTTGTCGGTGCCTCGATGCTGCGGCATCTCATCCGTTCAGAACTATCCCGTCGTGAAGTCTTCGATGAGGGTCGTGTTCCCGAGTTTCTTACGCAGCCATCGGAGGCTCAGCAGAACCGGCTGAAGGCGTTGATGAGTCTCCGGGAAGGTGACTTTGAGACAGCAAACGGAGTACTCAGTGAGGCAGAGGAAGCGGAGTCGAGTGTCAGTGGCGAATGCGATGGCACCGCGTTCGACGGTTTCCGTGACCTCGATGACGTTCTGGGGCCAACAATCGAAGTGTACACCGCAACCGGAAAATATTACTGGCTCTCAAGTGAAGAGGTCATCTCACTGGAGTTCTCTTCTGTGGAACACATTTCTGACATGTTGTGGCGGGCCGCAGAAATCGAAACTGTCGGAGATGTCTCCGGGCGTGTGCACATTCCAGCCCTGTACCATGGATCGCACGAATCGGAAGACGAACGCATTCGAATTGGTCGCGCAACCGACTGGATTCAGCACAGCGACGCGACTGCGGTGCGAGGAATTGGGCAGCGAGAATGGCTTGTCAGAGATGATGCTGTCGCGATCACATCGGTAAAATCCATCACGTTCCACCATTGATCCTGCGTTTGCCGATCTGAACAGTACTTGTGGCTGCTGCAGCCCTGCCAACAACATAACGGTTACGGGAAGCCGCGCCGCTACGAACACGAAAGCGAACATCGTGAGTTCCGGACACTCAGAACGAAGCGCCATTAGACTCTCTCTGCTGGATCGGTTGCTCGACGACGCTCCGAGAACCTCGCAGGAAGTTCCTCCGGACGATACGGAAAAGCTGCGAATTGTTCAGCGTTCTGTTCGACGAGATCTGGAGTGTCTGCTAAACACTCGATATCGCTGTGTTTCGTGGCCACCTGAGCTGAACCAGATCGACAATTCACTCGTCAACTACGGCATGCCGGACTTCACGGCCGCCAGTCTGAATGCCGCTGATGATTCCGACATCCTGATCAATGCTGTAAAGCAGGCCATCGATTTCTTTGAGCCACGTCTTGTTGGTGTCAAAGTGACGGCGGTGCCAAACGATCATTACTTCGACCGTACATTTCGATTTCGGATTGAAGGAACACTGGTGGTGGAAGATGGTCGTCATCGCGTCAAGTTTGACTCCGCCATGGAGTCCGCCACCGGAAAGTTCGAGATAAAGTGAAACATCGATGAGCGAGTCACTCGAAGCATGGTATCAGGCGGAACTCGACTACTTCCGGCACAGCGCCAGCGATTTTGCGGAACGATTTCCGAAGATTGCTGACCGCCTGAGCCTGAGCGGAAGTGACATCAGGGATCCGCACGTTGAACGGTTGATTCAGGCATTTGCGTACCTGAACGCACGCACGCGCCGTAAACTGGATGACAGTTTTCCGGAGCTGGCCGACGCCATGCTCGGAATTCTGTATCCGCACATGCTGGCTCCGGTCCCATCCGTCTCTGTCCTGCGGTTCGGACTGAATCCCTCTCAGAAAGACCAAACGGCAGGTCACAGTATTCCTGTCGGGACCCGCCTGGAAACAGAGCCAATTCACGGACATAACTGCCAGTTCAAAACCTGCTATCCGATTAAACTGTTTCCGCTGTCCACAGATGATGTGAGCTTGCTGCCTCAGCCGTTCTCCGGCCCTTCGTCACCCGGTAAACGAGATTCCGAGGCCGCATTGCGATTCGAGTTCAGCACGCTGGATCCCAAAAAGAAGCTGGCCGAATACTCGCTGAATCACTTTCGCTTTTACATTAACATCCCCAATTTTGAAAAGGCTGCCAGATTATTGGAAGCCGTACTAACGCAGGCGATTGAGGTGGTCATCACTGGAGAAAACTCCAGCATGGTCGCTGACATTCTTCCCCCTTCCTGTATCAAACCGGTCGGGTTAAGCCGCGAAGACGCTGTTCTTCCTGACAATTCACGTTCCTTCCCCGGTTATCGACTGCTGACCGAGTACTTCGTCCTGCCACAGAAATTTCTGTTCTTTGACGTCACAGGCATCACTCCGCAGACGCTTAGCCGGCTGGGAAACCGAATTCAACTGACAATCCTGCTGAAGGAATACCCCAGGGAGCTGGAGAACGTCGTTTCCGTTGATACGGTTCATACTGGATGTACGCCCGTCATCAATCTGTTTGAGCGGTCGGCTGATGCCGTACCGTTGACGTACCGGACCAGCGAACATCGTGTCGTTCCCGATGCACGCGCGGAAACCGCCATGGAGGTTTATTCCGTTAACGCCATCAAAGTTGAAGACGGGAATGGAAATCTTCGCCCGTTTCGTCGCTTCTATTCCGTGGAACATGCACAGTTGTCGGGCGACACCGGATACTGGCACATCACCCGCCGCCCTGGTCCCGTGGAAGGAGACTCCGGCACTCTGAATCAACCAACGGAAGTTTACGTCTCTCTGGTGGATCCGGAGTTCTCGCCGAAACGACAGGGCGGTGGCATGCTGTATGCCAGCCTGACCTGTTTCAATCGCGACCTGCCGGAAGAACTTTCGAAACAGCGTACCGTAAAGCAGCTTCACTTTGACATCATGGGGGGGCGAGGTCCGGTTTCAAGTATTGAATGCCTTGTCACCCCGACACCAACGTTGCGGCGGCACATGGGCCGACGAAACCTGTGGCCACTGGTTTCTCAGCTTTCACTCAACCACCTCTCACTGATGGATTCCCAGGACGCGGTCGATGCCGTGCGCGAGATGCTGACACTTAACGACGTCAAGGATTCAGCGCAGACTCGCAACCTGATTGATGGCCTTGGCGCAATCAGCAGCCAGTCGTGTGTACAACGCGTCAATGGTGCGTTTGCACGTGGCACTCAGGTTGACCTTATCTTCGACGATGAAAACTTCGCCGGTGACAGCGTGTTTCTGTTTTCATCGATTCTGAATC
>JBDONA010001104.1:0-61399 GCA_039831575.1 Fuerstiella sp.
CTTATTGGACAACCGCACGATATACTTCTTTTTCATCGAAACTTCCTCCTTGAGTTAAGAGAAGATTCGCTCATCACGCCAATTTGTGGAACCCCAATTCCAAAGACTGACGAAGCACTAGTGTTTGTCGTTTCATCGTCTTTCATCCATGAAAGGTGACTGTGCAACGAGATTGGTCTTCACACGATGCTGCCGCCCCCAATTCGGAAGCCGACGCATCGGGTCGGTTCAGCGCCACTATCAGGTATCGACCCGCGCAATTCATCGGGTTGCACTGGAATTGCACATGGCCCCGATTGAATCGAACAGCCCCTCCGTACGCCTGAACATTTGGTGCAGGCGGCAAAGCAAACCAGCCCGTCACAGGCGTAAAACTCGGCGACTGCAACCTCCGCAATGGGGACAAATCGGCTAAAACCAACCTCTACGTTACCAGCCACGCACCGAAACAACGCTGACTGGGTCTGATCTTGACGATTGGGGAGATTGCAACAGGCAACGATCAAGGCATTACCTAGCCGACGAAATCCAAATGATGGAACGCTCGTTCGTGCGATGATGCCATGTGTTTGAAGAACTGCATCACGCGTGGAACACGCCCACAACTCATGCTCCACGGAAGGCGGACGCAGCGACGCCGTTCCGTGAGCACAGTTGCGGAAACAGGGAGATGCGTTTGGGGGTTAAGTCGAGCAGCCCCGATCCGGACAGTCAGGCTCCTCATGGTGTCTTTAACCGAGGCGTGCACTATTCGATTTCGCCGTCCATTGTTGCTATGATCACCGACCCGCCAGGTCCCCGCCACTTCTTCTGTTCCCGAGCCACGAATGAATCGACTGCAGCCTCTTCTCGTCTTGTTATTCGCGGGAAGTCTCTACCAGCCCACAATGCGGGCCGACGACTGGCCGATGTGGCGGAGCACGCCCGGACGTACGGCGGCTTCATCTGCCTCGCTGCCCGAGGAGCTGCAGCTTCTCTGGACGCGACACTTCGCCCCGCGGAAGCCGACATGGGACGATCCGCTCAATCTGGATCTGATGACATACGATCGCGTTTTCGAACCGATCGTGCTGGACGGTCGCCTGTTTATGGGTTTCAGCGATCGGGACAAGCTGGTCGCCTTTGATACGGACACCGGCAAGGAGCTATGGTCGTTCTTCACGGAAGGGCCAGTGCGACTGCCACCGGCCGCGTGGGACGGTCATGTTTACTTCTGCAGCGACGATGGCTTCCTGTATTGTGTGGACGCAAAGAACGGGCAACTGGAATGGCGTTTTGGTGGTGCACCAACGGCTCAGCACGCCATTGGCAACCAACGTCTCACGTCCGCCTGGCCGGCTCGTGGAGGCCCGGTGGTTCGTGACGGACGCGTGTATTTCGCCGCCAGCATCTGGCCATTCATGGGCACGTTCCTGTACGCCCTCGATGCCAGCACGGGCGAAGTCGAATGGGTTAATGACAGCACAGGTTCTCAGTTCATCAAGCAACCACACGGTGCACCCTCGTTCGCAGGAGTCGCTCCCCAGGGCGCATTGGTGGCAACAGACGAACTGTTACTCGTGCCCGGAGGACGTTCTGTGCCGGCCGCCTTTGATCGCGGTGACGGCAGCCTTCGCTATTTTGAGATCAATGCCGGCGGGAAAGGCACGGGCGGCACTTTTGTTGTCGCCGACGAGCAGTCATTCTTCGTGCATACACGACTGAAGGGGACGCGTGAGTTCAAACTCAAGACGGGTGTCAAGACGGCGTTCATGCCAAACGAACCGGTCCTGCACAACGGCGTCATCTACTCGGCAGAAACAGACAAGGACCGACACGTCGTCCGGGCGTATCAACCGGATCGAACAGTCGCCTGGCAAATTGATGCCGATGGTCGCGGCGATCTGATACTCGCGGGAAACCATTTGTATGCGGCCGGATCGAAGTCCATTTGCGCCATTCGCCTGCCGGACAAAGATCGGCAGACGAAGGTATCGTGGTCGTTGCCGGTCGACGGACGGATTGGACGTCTGCTGGCGGCCGATGGAAAACTTTTTGCAGTCACGGTCGAAGGAGATCTGATGGCGTTGGGAGCGGGTGACTCGATTTCCGATCGTCCGCTCACAGAATCCAGGCAGACGCTGGACGTTTCATCGTCTTCGGCCGACCAAGCCAGGCAACTGCTGGGGAAACAGAACTCAGAAGGCTACGCCTTTTGGTTCGGAGCATCGGACACGGCATTGATTGAGGCGTTGGCAGCGGATTCTCCCTTTACGCTACTGGCGGTTGTTGATCAGGACGCGTCGACAGTTGACGGTTTGCGTCGCCGACTGGACCGGGCTGGCCTGTACGGGCGAGTCACCGCTCATCACAGTAAAGCGGGCTCGTTCATGCCACCCAGTTACGTCGCAAACCTAGTGGTGGTCGGAACACGACTGACGGCGACGGCGGACGAAACTCTGGTGCGGAGACTGTACGAGGCGGTGCGTCCCTATGGCGGTGCCCTGCAACTGCTCGCGACGGAGAACCGGGCCGGAATCGCGGCCGTGATCAAAGCCATGAACCTGGAACAGGCTCATGTTGAGATCACGGACGACAGCGTCATCGTACGCCGAGTCGGTGCATTGCCGGGGTCGGCGGACTGGACGCACCAATACGGTGACATCGCCAACACCATCAAGTCGAACGATCGGCGCGTGAAATTGCCACTGGGCGTTCTGTGGTTTGGAGGCAGCAGCAATATGGATGTCCTGCCACGTCATGGCCACGGTCCTCCTGAACAGGTGATTGGCGGGCGACTGTTCATCGAGGGCATGAACAGCCTGAGCGCTCGCGACGTCTACACCGGCCGAGTACTCTGGAAACGCGAATTCAAGAGTCTGGGCACCGACGACGTCTACTATGACAACACCTACGAAAACACGCCGCTGAATACACAGTACAACCAGGTCCACATTCCAGGTGCCAACGGCCGCGGAACCAATTACGTCGCAACCGAAGACCGACTGTACATTATCGAGGGGGCGATCTGCCACGTGCTCGATCCGGCGACAGGAAAAACGCTCCACGACATCGCAATCGGCACGGACGATTCAGGCCGACCGGAACAATGGGGTTACATTGGCGTCTACGACAACGTGCTGATTGGCGGCCTGGGCTTCGCCATGTATCGTGACCGGCTTAACGTCGCCAGCGAAACGGACAAGGATCTGACGCGAAATCGAGCCGGATTCGGGCTGAAGAGCTTTGACCGTGCAGCCAGCGTGGCCCTTGTCGGATTCGATCGACACACTGGCGAACGGTTGTGGAAAATTGACGCCAATCACAGTTTCTGGCACAACGGCATTGTCGCCGGTGGCGGTCGTCTGTACTGCCTTGACCGCAACCCGAAACAGATTGAAGAACTGCTCATTCGTCGAGGCCAGGCGCGGCCCGAGGGCTACCGGATCGCCACCTTTGACGCTCACAGCGGCAAGCAGCTGTGGGAATACAAGGACAACATCTTCGGATCGTGGCTGGGTTATTCGGAAGTACATGATCTTTTACTGCAGGCTGGCGCTGCCGCCAGTGACCGGCTGCATGGTGAAGTCGCTCAGGGCATGGCCGTGTATGCCGGGATTGACGGTTCGCAGCAATGGCAAAACAAGTCGCTTAAGTATGCGGGCCCGTGCATCCTGCACAACGATCTGATCATTACCAATGCCAATTCCTACGCCGAATCGGCGGGTGCATTCCGCCTGTCGGATGGGCAGCAGAAACTCGTCCCAAATCCGCTCACCGGCGAACTCCAGCCCTGGAAACTCACCCGCGCTTACGGTTGCAACAATATCGTCGCGAGTGAGAACCTGCTGACGTTTCGTTCCGGAGCCGCCGGTTTTTATGACCTGCTGACCGATTCCGGCACGGGCAACTTTGGCGGTTTCAAGTCCGGCTGTACATCCAATCTTGTTGTCGCCAACGGTGTGCTGAACGCGCCTGACTACACAAGAACATGCAGTTGTGCGTATCAGAATCAAACGTCGCTGGCCCTGGTTCACATGCCCGATGTGGAAACATGGAGCGTCAATGCAGCAGCCTCTGCCGAGACTGCTGGACCTGCAGGAACCAGGGTTCGCAAACTGGGGATTAACTTCGGAGCTCCGGGAGACCGCCGCGACGCCAATGGCTTGCTATGGCTGGAATACCCTGTCGTCGCGGGTCCGTCACCCCCGCTTTCCATCGAACTCAATGATGACGCGGTCCCCTATCAGCATCATTCGTCCACCATGTCCGGAATCCACCAACCCTGGATACTGGCGTCCGGTGTCACCGGCATTACCTCCCTGAAAATCAAGCTGAAGCTGCAGAACAAAGACAGTTTCAGTACGGGCCTGCCGGTCAGCCACGTCAATGACGACGCGGAAGAAGACGATTCCGGTTCCGTGGCACTCGACAGCAGTGACCTGGAACTTGTCGAAGATTCCGGAAGTCAACTGGTGGGCCTCCGCTTCAATGACCTTAGCTTAAGTCGCGGCACCAAAATTCGCGGAGCGTACATTCAATTTACCTGCGACGAACCATCCGACAAACCCACGTCTCTTCTGATCAGCGCCCAGGATGTCGGAAATGCAGCTCGATTCAGTGATGACCAGCATGACCTGTCCTCCAGGACCCTGACACAGAAGCAGGTTGCATGGAATCCGGGCAAGTGGTCCCAAAGCAAGGAGGCGGGTGAGGCACAACGAACTCCCGATCTGGCCGTACTGGTGCAATCGGTGGTCAATCGCTCAAACTGGCAGCCGGGCAATTCTCTCGCATTCCTGATCAGTGGCACAGGCAAACGCGTCGCAAACGCGTCTCGTGGCAACAAGAAGGTCGCACCGCGGCTGGTTATCGACGCGGACGAAGCACCTGAGGTACAAACTGCCAACGCTCCCACCACAGAGTATCGCGTGCGGCTGTTCTTTGCCGCCCCTTCTATTGCCGACGTCGATGGCAAACACATCTTTGACGTACATCTGCAGGGACGGCTTGTCCTTGACAATGTGCACGTTGATTCCAGCGGCGCCGGAGATGCTCGTTTCGTCGTTCACACCGTGGACAAAGTTGCCGTCGCCAACGAGCTGAACCTGCAGTTCATCCCCATCCAGGATGCACCTGTTCTGTCCGGAATCGAGCTGCTGAGCCGCGAGAAAAACTGAGCCGTGCGGGGTATCGTGGCCCAGGCGTTACGCAGCAGCAGGCAGGATTTCTGCAGCCAGTGATTCGATCTCACTGGCGGTAACCTCAGAGAGCTGATCGGCGTAACCAACCAGAAGAGCCATATCGCACAGGCGGTTGATGCGACGTGGATTGCCAGCACTAAGCCGCCAGATCGCCTGAATCGCATCGGCTGCAAAGATCGATCGTTCCGCTCCCGCAGCCTTGACGCTGTCCTGGATATATTCGATCGTCTCACTCGGCGTGAAGCCATCCATGGTCGCGGTGACAGCAATGCGATCACGAAGCTGCGCGTTCCTTGCAACATGTGCGGCCAGCGATGGTTGCCCGGCCAGAATCACTGTAAACGAAAGTGCCCCGTCCATGTCGGCGACACTCAGGAGAGGCAGAACGACCTGATTCAGAGCATCGTCGTTCAGCAGATGCGCCTCGTCGAACACGATAACAGAATGTCTGCCGTCTGCAGCGTGGCCGCCCAGCGCCTGTCGCAGTCGCAGCAATACGGTATCCGGCGAATCATTGTTGTCGATCGAAGTCTTCTCAAGAACCTCCGCCGCAACAACGCGCTGCAATTCGGCACAGGACAACGTCGGATAGACGATGTGTGCGAACGGCCGCAGATTCGTGTCCTCAGCCGCCAGTTTTCTCAACGCACTGGATTTGCCGACGCCCGACTGGCCAATCAGAAGCGCGGCACCAGCGTCATTTCGAAAGCAGTATTGCAGCCGCAACGATGCGGCACGCAGTGCATGGGACGAGTACAGTTCTGTTGCCGCAGTACGGTAAGAAAACGGCTTCTCGCTGAATCCCCAGTAATCCTGGTACATTTGAAACTCACGTCCAATATCTGATGACTACTGATTCGGCTGAATGTCGCCGGTAAATCGAATGCCTGTCGCCGCCGCTGATTGATCAGAGTTTGTGGCATGGAAGCTATACGCCCCGCTTCCGCGCAACGCCGATGGCGGCTGACCGTGATCGGTCTGCACGCCTGATGTTTCTTTCAATTGCCGGGGGAATGACACCGGGCGGGCAGATACTGCCGTCGGGGCGTCAGCGGATGGGATCAGCATTGGGAATGTATCGTCTGCAGCGGCCGATTGCGTGCCGACTTCCGACTCTGTTCGTGGTGCGCTCGGCGATTCCTCATCGTCACCAAATTCTGCCAGGATCGACTCCAAATCCGAAAACGGGTCGGATGGCTGATTGCCGTCTGCAACGGAACCGGCAGAGCTGAAGACATCCAATACCTCTGACTCGAATGCCACAGTGCCGATTGTGAGCACCACGACGGCGACTGCCAGTTTGCGCCTCACTGGAGTCACAGTCAGTGTGATTCCAGGTTTCTTTTTTGTGAAGTTGCGTTCACCCATGTCGTCTGTTCCCTTTGAACGACACCTCGGTCTGACCCGATTGCGGCGTACAATTGCGCACGATCCTGCTTATATGGAATCGGCGTGACGGCGCCGTGAACTTTACGGTTCTCGCCAAGCGGCAGAATCCGCTGAACACAGGTGGGCACATTCGGCTGGCAGCCACACGGAAGAGCCAACAACGGCTGTTTCAACTGCCAGGCGGCGGCACCTGGCGTTGTGCAGGCTGCCAGCCTGTGGCTTGCGCTCGCAGGCAGGCTGCCCGCACTACGGTGGAAAGCAACGGCAATCCGGCCCAGGGCAGGGATCGCCCAACAAACCCGGAGGGCGGTGGAATACGAACAGCGGCGGCTCACAGTCGCAATGACCCGACCAGCCACTTAGTATTGTATTCGCTACTGTTTTCCACTCGCTGCCCGGAATCCACTCTATGCTCACCACAGAACAGATCGCCACTTATCACCGTGAAGGGTTCGTGACGCCGGACTATCGCGTGTCGGAATCTGTGCTGGCCGACATTCGTGCGGCACACGACCGCTTAGTTCAGACATACCCGGAGTACAGTGACTATTGTTCGGCAGTTCTGGCCTATGACACCTGGTTTCTCACGGTGGCCCGAATGCCGGAGATTCTGGATATGGTCGGGCAGCTCATCGGCAACGACATAGCTCTTTGGAATTCCAGTTTCTTCGCGAAACCCGCAAGAGTTGGAACGCGCACACCATGGCACCAGGACGGTGAATACTGGCCGATTGAACCACTGGCGACCTGTACGGTGTGGATCGCCGTGGATGCGTCGACCACACAGAACGGCTGTCTGCGAGTAATTCCTGGCTCGCACAAATCGCAGCGACTGGCACAGCACAATAAGAACGACGCATCAGGGCTGGCGTTGAATCTGCAACTTGATGAATCGGAATTCGATGAGTCCTCGGCGGAGGATATCGTCCTTGAGCCCGGACAGATCTCTCTGCACGATGTGTACCTGTTTCACGGATCGGAGCCGAATCATTCCGACGGCCCTCGGCGAGGCATGACGTTGCGATTTATGCCAACCACATCGGTCTACCGTCACGGCCAGTCGACAAGATTCGAACGCGACGGCGTGCTTGTGATGTCTGAACGTACGCTGTACCTGATGCGCGGCACAGACAGGTCTGAAGAAAACGACTTTCGCATGCGGCATTGAATGAGGGGCACTGCGGAAAAGCCGCACGCTGCGGCTTGAGCGTTGTTGAAAGGCTCAAGGCGTCCTGCGGAACTTAATCAGAAAACACGTCCCGCTGCTGCTCGCAATCATCCCTGGCTGGCTGTTTCTTCCAGCAGTCGCGCAATAACATGCGCGGGGACTCCCCAGGCGATTTTTTTTCGTGGCGGTGAGTTCTTCGGCGTGACATTCCAGTGGCTGTGTCACCCCATGATCCCAATCAGCGTACCGTCCAGCGCCACCAACCCCGATCCGGTTCGCTCCGCGTTTAACGCACTTGTCCCGGGGTCGATCATCTGGCATAAATCCTCCGTGTCCGCCATCTGATGTTTCGCTTTGTGTATGCGAAGTGGGCGGCTATACAAAATCGTCCTGGAGCCCTGCTTATAGACGGCATGCCAATTGACTCGCCGATCAGCCACAAGCGGGCCCTTTGAGAGAGCCAAAGGTCGCAGATCCAGTCCACTCACACGGAAAATCGCAACACCATAGTCGGGTTTGTACGCCACCAATTCGGCCGGCACACCGCTGCCATCAAGCATCAGGACAGCGGCTGATTCGATTCCACCGGATTCGTTCGTATTCGAACCCGGTTCATTGAGCACGCTGACCATCAGCCCCTCCTTCGACACAACTATGCCGTTCGCGTATTGAATCCGGGCGTCTGAATCTCCCTGCTTCACAACCACTTCCATCTGCAGGACGGACCAAACCCACGAAGCAGTCGATTTGGCGGCCGGACTGTGGAAAACGTTGGAGAATTTCCTGGATTCGTTGACCTGTGAATAGGCCGGGGAGACGCAGGACAGCAAGAATGCGGTGGAGAGAGTAATCCGCCGGACCATGGCTGAGCTCCTGGCCTAAAGAAAGTGAACTGGTAAAGGAGCGACCTGCTTAATCTTAACGGGAAAGCGTTACAGATCGACACTCGGTTCAGCCGATTCAGCACAGCTCCTTGTATCGCCCATGTTCCAAAGTGCCATCGAGTTGATCGTGACGACCTCACAGGATCAGAATTTCAGTTGCCGGATAGGTGGCCGCCGGTAGCATCGCAGCAAAATCGTTGGCGCGATGAATACGCCGGCCAGTGCGGCACAACGAAACGTTGCGGACGGGAAACCTGTTCACTCGGCAGTTTGCGAACCAGAGTCAAACCGTTATTGCCGGCGCTGGTCCATGGGACTTTGACGGACCGACGGACAGCGTCCCCTTATTCTCCGCCGCAGGGGATCACCAGAGTCGCGACGTCCAGGACCTGACATGCTCGCGCACACCGACCGGTTTTCGGGCATGCTCCGCCAACGTTGCGCCGACATTTTTCAGCACTGCGGCAAACTTAGCGGCCGACTGAAATCGTTTGTCGGGATCCGCAGCCGTCGCTTTCTGCAGAACATTTGCCAGGCATCGCGGCATCCCGGCGGCTTTCCAACGCAGGAACCGACATGACGTCGACCATGATGAGCTCGTGATCTGGGGCACAGGCTTTGTGTCAGCAGTTAAAGACTGAGTCGCCAGCATCAACAAGGTGGCTCCCAACGAGTAAATATCAGACCTTTCGTCTCGACGTCCTTTATCGGTTTCCGGAGGCACGTATCGAGCGACCTCCGCATCGAGGTCGTCGTGGCTTTCTCTCGACAACGTCTGTGCACACTGCTCAAGTCGAAAATTCTGCAGACAGGCGTTGGCGGAGCGGGAGATAAAAATGCTGTCTGGCCGAATGTCGTTGTGCAGAGTGCCCATCTGGTGCGCGTAATGTAAAGCACCGCCAAGCTGTGCACCCATTCGGGAAAACGTTTCCCAGTCACCACGTGCGATTCGTCCCCAACGTTGCGCTCCGCGGGCAAATCGAGCCATCAGAGCTGCACCGTCGATTCCCGCGATTAATGGAGTGACGTAGAAGAAGTAACCATCGTCACATCCCACATCCAGAACGGGCATGATTCCTGGATGTCTCAGCCGTTGGGCAATGGCCGTCTCTCGTTCCAACTGCAGGTGCAGCCGGGGAACATCGTCCGCCTTCCACGCCAGGACGGTGACCGCAACGGTGTCAGCCGTGTTCATCCGCGATGCGCGGTAGACGATCGTGGTCGCCGTACGATGCGTCTCTGCTTCCAGCCTGTACTGTGCAAGTTTCGTGATTGGGAGGCCGTGGGGAAACTGTTCGTTTCTCATGCGTGCCGCGGCAACGTCTGTGTTACGTTCAAGGTCCAGCAGAATTGGGAAGACTTTGCGAATGGAATCAGCCTGATCGCGATGGAAACAGGCGTAGTCTTCGATGCGCGGATTCAGAAGCCGTCGGTGGTCCTCCAAAAACTGGCTGGCGATGATTTCCAGCGTGTCGCGGTCCCTGTTCACATCTGATGTGACAGTGCTGAGACCGTCCAGTACAAGTTCCGCATGGTCAGGCATATGCCGCGATTCCCCCGCTGCCAACTGGTAACGGAACGTCGCACGGAGCTTCAGCAAGTTCGCGAATCACATTCATGTACCGTGTGCTGACGCCTTGTGGCGAAATACCGGTGATGATGGACGTTTCCTGATTAGTGAGTTCTTCAAAGTGCCGCAGCAGCAGTATCTCTCGGTCAAGATCCGCAAGTGACTGCAGAAAGGCGGCGGAAGGCGCTGACGTCAGCGGAAGCCGATCAGTGCCTTCGTACTCGGGCTTCAGCCGTTTCTGAATGACGTCAATGGTGTGCAGCAGGATCTGTCGCAGCCAGACGAAATGTGATCGAGCCGCCGCCACTGCGAATTCAGTCTGTCGACGAATGGCCCGCATGCGAGCCGCCATCAGCAGGTGATTAACGCTCATCGTCCTGCGGAGTTCGATCGGCATGCGAAAACTCGCAATCCGGGAAAGACGTCCATGCGACAGGTCGAACAGCGTCTCCATGGCGGTACCATCCCCTCGAACGACCTGCGTTTCCAATTGCCGAATTTGCTGTTCGCTCAGGCTCCTCAACATCCGTAACATCTCCTCCCGAGTCTGTGTTGTGTTTCCAGGAACACAAAGCACTGTCATGGGGTCAGGAATCAATAGCCGAATCGGCCCTTTCAGGTGCATCGCACTATTGGTTCCCACCCACTCCTCTTTCGCCGACATTTGTATGGGCATTTGTTGACGATTGTGCTGTTCAGCAATAGCCAACATCTATCCGTGAAAACGTGAGCCGCTTGACTGCATAAGCTACCGAAATCAGAATTTTGCGGCCAGCGGCACAGATTCGCTGTAAAAAGTGGAACGTAGTGACCCACCGGGTGGTGGTCCCGCAAAGAATTCGAAGTTTTCGAAGCCCTGTAATCACGGCGCAGATTGATCTCATTCCCAATGTCAGACCAACGTATGTGTGCAACTTATTCGTTCGACAGCGACAGCGAAGCAGACACAGATCTGGTCGGACGACGACTTGCCGATGCGCTGTTGCCGGGCTTAACAGTGGCTCTTGATGGCCAGCTGGGCTCAGGAAAAACGTGCCTTGTCCGTTCGGTGTGTCGCGGGCTTGGTGCCGACGAATCCCGGGTCAACAGTCCCACGTTTGTGCTGATGCAGACATATGTCGATGGCCGCCTGCCGGTGTTCCATTTTGACACTTATCGCCTCGGAGACGTTGACGAATTTCTGGCGATTGGTGCGGAAGAATACCTGCTGGATCCGGAGATCGTGTGCTTTGTGGAATGGGCGGAGCGCGTGGAACCCGTGCTGCCGGCTGACCGTCTGACAATTGCGATTGAGCAGACCGGTGAACGTTCGCGACGATTTGTGTTCAGGGCGTCGGGCGACCGGTCGGCAACAGTGCTGCGGCAACTCGGTTCGTCAGAATAGAACCGGCGGAATCAATAATGTGGCGGCTTCTCGCTTTCCGGATCACGTACGTCGGATTCTTCAGTCTTCGATTCCAGTTCATGCTCGATGCGCGTGAACCGTACCTCGAAGCCCTTCACGCGGCGGAAGTGTGCCGTCAGTGAGGCATTCAGCTCTTCAACGTCGTGTTGCAGATGAGCCAACGCAGACTCAATGCGAACCAGACGCTCCTCCACGCTGGCGGGATCAGACTCCGACATTACATCTCCTGCCCGGTCAGGCGAGCAACTTCGTTGACATCCTTGTCGCCGCGTCCGGACAAACAGACCACGATGACCTCATCTTTATTTCGTTTCGCTGCAGCCTTCATCGCGTAGGCGATGGCGTGTGACGTTTCAATGGCCGGAAGTATGCCTTCCGTTCGTGCCATCACCATGAAAGCATCCAACGCTTCTTCGTCGCCCGCACTTACATAGTTGACGCGACCAGTGTCCTTCCAATAACTGTGTTCCGGACCAACGCCCGGGTAATCCAGCCCTGCGGAAATGGAGTGGACATCACACGTTTGCCCGTCATCATCCTGCAGGACATAGCTATAGCTGCCGTGAAGAATTCCAGGCTGGCCATACGTCAGCGTGCTGGCATGGTCGCCAGGTTTTTCGCTGCGACCGCCGGCTTCGACTCCCGTCAATGCGACCGCTTCGTCGTCAATAAACGGATAGAACATACCTGCCGAGTTTGAACCGCCACCCACGCAGGCGATCACTTCGTCCGGCAGGCGACCGATCATCTCCAACGACTGTTCACGAGTCTCACGACCGATCACCGACTGGAAATCTCGGACCATCATCGGAAACGGGTGTGGACCAACGACGCTGCCGATGATGTAGTGAGTATCGCGGACAGAAGCCATCCAGTCACGCATGGCTTCGTTGATGGCGTCTCGCAATGTGCGACTGCCGGTTGTCACCGGTCGCACTTCCGCCCCCATCGTTCGCATGTTGAAGACGTTCAACTTCTGCCGACGAACGTCTTCCTCGCCCATGTAGACCACACATGGAAAACCGAACCGGGCACAGGCTGTCGCAGTCGCCACGCCATGCTGGCCAGCACCCGTTTCCGCGATGATGCGAGTCTTGCCCATTCGCATTGTCAGCAGAGTCTGGCCGATGGTGTTATTGATTTTGTGAGCACCGGTGAGGTTCAGATCTTCTCGTTTGAAGAAGATTTTCGCACCGCCACAACGTTCCGTCAGCCGTTCGGCAAAGTACAACGGATTGGGGCGTCCGACATAGTTTCTCAGCAGATCACGAAAACGCTCGTCAAAAGCGGGGTCCTTTTTTGCGTCTTCGTATGCCTGAGCAAGTTCGTCGAGTGCGAACATCAGGGTTTCCGGCACATAACGTCGTCCGAATTCGCCAAATCGCCCCCGTTTATCGGGAACGGCACTCAAAGAGGCCTGAGTCGCACTGTCTGTGGCCATAGCGGCAGCATGTCCTGGAAGGTTATTGGAATGGTGAACTCGCGTAATTCTACCCGCCCACGCAGGAAATCAAGTTGCTGCCCCATTCACGCACAAATTGCCGAGACAAACACGTCAAAGGCAGACAAACACACTGACACCCTGTTGTCGTGACGGGTTCACTGGTGCAGTGACTGTCATCGCGGCAAACACCGTTGCCCCAACAGCCAATGTTTCCTTAGATTTCCACAACAGCGGGAGCAACAGCAGTCCAACCCGACGCACAGGCGAGGGATTGTTGTGAGGAAATGTTCCTACCCCCGGGGTACATTGGTTCAGTGAGTAACGGATATGAACGTGAAGATCTCTCGGCAGTCGTTCCGGCATCAACATTTGTTGGTGTGTGCCGGATTCTTCGGTCTGGTCACAGCCGCTATGGTGTCGATTGGCTGTCAATCTGTGCCCGTGTCAGAGCGTCGACAGCTGTTGCTGGTGTCGGAAGCCGAAGAAAACAGGATGGGACTCACGGCCTATCAGGAAATACTGAAAAAGGAACCCGTCACCAGCAACGAAACGGCCGCTGACATTGTCCGGCGCGTCGGACAACGTATCGCGGCGGTGGCAGATCGACCGGACTTCACCTGGGAATTTAACGTCATTGAGGCTGAAACACAGAATGCCTTCTGTTTGCCCGGCGGAAAGGTGGCGGTGTACACCGGCATCCTTCCGATCTGCCAGAACGAAGCAGGCCTGGCCGTCGTGATGTCTCACGAAATCGCACATGCACTGGCCCGTCACGGTGGTGAGCGAATGACGCACCAGATGGTTCAGAACAAAGTCAAAGACGGCGTGGCTTTCCTGATGCGTGACAGCAAAGACACGACTCAGAAGATTGTGCTGACCGCTTACGGAGCGGGGGCTCAGTACGGAGCCATCCTGCCCTACAGCCGCAAACACGAATTGGAGGCCGACCACATTGGCATCATGATGATGGCCAGGGCAGGCTATGATCCGTCTGAAGCCCCATTATTCTGGGAACGATTTGCCGGACAGAAGGATGGTGCTGCCCCGATGGAATTTCTGTCCACGCACCCATCGGATGCCCGCCGGTCGTCCGCGCTGCGTGAGGTCCTGCCCGAGGCGATGAAACTCTATGAGGCCGCCGCGAAACAGATCGGCACCGGCCAATCACTGGATGACGTGATCAAATCCGGCACTTAGAACAGCATCCCTGTTCTCGTGCACCGTATTGTCGCAAGGCCAGGCCGGAACTCGTCCTTCGCGGTCACAAGGCAGCGTGAAACGCCCCTGGACCGCCACGCAGGCTCGGCACTCTGACTCAACGGGCGAGACTTCAGCCGGAACCTATTCCGCAGGTGTACGGAATCGCAGGAAGAATCCGCTGCCGAGGTCCGGAATGGAGACTTCTTCCACGTATTCAAAACCAGCCTCCTCGACGGTTGCCTGGATTGTCTGCCGGTTGGATTCGCTGTCCTGATCAGCGTCATCGAATTTCTGCGATTCCTCGGAATGCAACGACTCGACGATAATCAATTCGCCGTCCGGCTGCAGGCTGCTTCGAATCGATGCCAGCATTTCCGCATGATTCAGAAAACTGCTGTAGGCATCACAGACGAACACTCGATCGACCTGGTTGTTGACGATGGCCAGTGCGTATCCGTCACTTTGAACGACGTCCACATTTGTCAAACCGTCCGCGGCCACCCGCTCTTCCAGGACTTTGACAAGCCGCGGTGAAACGTCAATGGCGAACACACGCCCTGCCGAGCCGACTTTTTCTGACAGCAGGTTCAGAAACAGTCCGGTTCCACTGCCGACTTCAGCCACAGACATTCCGTCGGCCAGCCCGATGGCGGCCACGATCGGTGACAGCGTCTCAGAGGTGTCGCTGGCAGGCGGTGTCCCGGCGTCCACTACTGAAGGCTGTGCCGACGGCCCATCCAGTAGCGCGTCAGACTCAGTCGCCGTAGCAATACTCGCAGCTGCCGCATCGACATTGACTTCCGGCTCGGATCCCACAATTCGCGACTTCGATACGGATTTGACGGGCGGCCGAACTACAGTCAGATCCTCCAGTTCAGATTCGTCCGATCCTGTCGGAGGGGCAGATGCGTCTTCGCCACTGAGCTCCTCAGTTGTGTCGCCAGGGTCCGCAACACGCTTCGTTTCGGACTGGCCCAGAAGGCGCGTCGGAGCTGATTCGTCGATTCCGGCGTGGACCTTGCCGACATCAACTGAGATTGTTGTCCGGCGCTCCTGTGGCGTCGGTTCCCACTTTGTCTGATCGTTATCTTTGATGATAATGGTTGGCTCTGTGGCGGTCTCCGGAAGATCGGTGAGATCCGGAACTTCTCGCAAAGGCTTCGCAGGGACTGTCACCGAAGTCGTTGCGTCGGCTTCATCCGTCATCTCTTTGGAAGGCACGCTGTCAGATGATTCTGGCTTAGTGCTTTCGGACCGTTCGTTGTCATCAAGCTCGCGTCTTTTTGTGATTCTGGTGACCAGAACTGATTTGAGCGGCGGACCCTCGGTCACGCTCCGTCGGGGAGTGAGTCTGGCGGTCGTGGCCCCTTTCGGACCGGCCGCGATCTTATCGCGCGGCACCATCGGGTTGACACGATCGAGATAAATATTCAAAGCATTGACGGAATGATAAAGCGGCGAGCACTTTACGTATGCCTTTCGATTGTTCAGCAAATCACGAGCCGTCGCCTCGATCGCCCGACGGACCCAACGTTCGCCAAGTTCGTTCTGTGGCAGCGCGATCATCAGAAATTCCAGAATATGGCCGGCACTGGCCATACGTTTGTTGAAATCCGGATTGTATTCCTTGCCGCGGAAGAAATTTGACGACAGTGTTCCGTCGGCGTTCTGTTGCATGCGGGCCGTATTGATGTACTTACGAATCTTGTATTCCGCCTGCAGCCACACGCCACGTAATGGCTTTCTCTGCCGCAGGTAAACGTTTCGAGCATGAGCCAAAGCAAACATACCGTGAGTTCCACCACACGGAGAACCCTGCATCGGCTTGGCGGTCTGTATCTGAACGAGCTTCTCAATGCTCCAGGATTCGCCATCCTGGCTGCGCCATTGAGCCGAAGAAGGCAGATATCGGCTTAATGCCCACAGCGTCCAGGTCGGTTCGTCCTTCTCTTTCACGGTTTGCTGCGCGTTATTGATCATGCCCCGCATCGTGATCTCCCCGGACGACGTGCCGAACGTGCGATCAAGTTCAACACCGCACATGGAGAGAATTGCCAGGAACTGATTTGCGTGGCCTTCAAAGGCGTAAGGCCGACTGTACGGGTGTGCCCGGCCGCCATGACGCGACGATTCGAACCAGTATTCGTCGTCGAAGACCTGTCCCTGTCCAACCCAGTCAAGCCCGGAGATGGATTGACCCTGATGCAGAATCTGCAAATCATGACGCAGAGCCAGCAGACCGTGCATAATCTGCCACGGTGTGTGGCTTTCGGTCGACAACAACCGACGTGCTGTGGTGTCCACCGATTCCTTACAGAGTTCGATGAGTTCGTCGTTCGACTTCCGTCGCGACCGTGAAACCCGGCGGAACGGAGATCCACGGTGAACCTCCGGCAGAGCGATCCGAGGTTCCTCAACATCGGAGTTGAGCTCATTCGGAAATCGTTCGTTCAACTCCTGACCGTTTGCGGTAACGGGCAGCAGTGTGGCAGACACCAGCAGAAAAAGCCGAAAGTGAACGGTCAGCCTTTGCGGTTGCATCAAGTGGCTCCGGCAGTTGAAGATGAAACGATTGAGCCCGTAGGGGGCAAGTCTCTCTCATCTTCGGCGAGTCGTTGACGCGGCTTGATGTTCTCTACATTCGCTCGAAGGCAAATATCCGTTACAACGCGACCGGATTCCGGCCCGGTAAACCGGGTAAACTGTGACGCTTCCCTGGAAGCAGTAAGGGTGTGGAATCCCGATCGTTCTTCGCGACGTCCCTATGCGTCACGGCAAACGGCAAAAGACGCAATCGCTTCCAGCAAACTGCGATCAGGGCCTGCGGGGAAACGTGCAAGGTCAGAAATTGCCCGCTGCGTTAGAGCGTTTGCAGTTTCGAGTGCGGACCGTATCCCCGCCTGAATCTCCGCATGACCAGCAAGATTTTCCGGCAGTTCTTCAGCCAGAACCTGCCTGATTCGTGCGCGGTCCCGCTCCGGAACCATTTGCATCGCTCGAATGATGGGCAGAGTTCTTCGATTGTTCTGCAGATCGTTGCCGGCATCTTTCCCGGTTACGTCTCCAGGACCATTCAGATCCAGTACATCGTCGGCGATCTGAAAAGCCATACCCAGGCGCAGACCGAATTGGCGGGTCCCCCGTTGCTGCGCGTAAGTTCCGTCACCGGCACGACAACCCAGCAGGCAACTCAGCCCAAACAGCTGCCCGGTTTTGTCACGGATAATGCGGAAGTAGTCAATTTCTGACGTGACATCTTCCAGCCGTGCCGCCATCTGGTTCAATTCCCCTTCGCACGTACGATTTGTGGCAAGGCCGATCAGACGACACGCCTCCGCGTCTCCTGTCGACGCGGCCAGCTGAAAGGATCGGGAGAACAAATAATCACCAAGCAAAACGCTGGTTTCCGTATTCCACCGACGATGAACAGTCGCCACGTGACGCCTCGTTTCCGCCTCGTCAATAATGTCGTCATGCACCAGCGTGGCCGTGTGAATCATCTCGACCGCAGCAGCCAGCATCCTGGACTGAGGTGTCACTTCGCCGGCGATCATGCGATGCGTCAACAACAGCAGCATCGGCCGCAGTTGCTTACCCCGATAGCGTGACACGTGTTCTGTGATATCAGACACAAAGGCGCTGGATGTACGCAGTTGCTCAGCCAGAATGCGGTTGACGGCGTGCAGATCTCCGGCCAGATGCTGGCGCAGCTGAGTTTTCAGATCCTCAGCTGACAAATAAGTAGCGGACATGGTTTAAAAATCCGGATCGGAAAGCAACGGCCTGGTGGTGCTGATCAGCAATACGTCTGTTCCGCACACAAAACCGCAGCCGTGCCCGCATCTTAACCGCAGCAATTGAATATCAGGAGGCCGGTGCCTCTGAACGTGCGAGCTATCGCTCGAAACACAGAACGCGATCCCCCCCCCCGAGTCGCAAAATCCGACTCGCCAGCAACGCGTTCTCACCGAGAGAAGAAATTGCTCGCTATGCTTCACGAGCGTATTCGAACATTGGCGTGGACAGGTATCGCTCTCCCGAATCCGGCAGAATCACGACAATCGTCTTACCTTCGCTTTCCGGGCGGGCGGCGACCTTCAGAGCTGCGGCCATCGCAGCCCCGCAGCTGATGCCCGAGATAATGCCCTCTTCCCGCGCCAGTCGAGGCGCCATTTCAATGGATTCTTCACCGGAAACCTGAACGACTTCGTCAATCAGGCTGGTGTCACAGTTATCAGGAATAAAACCCGCGCCAATTCCCTGGATGGGATGCTTACCGGGATCTCCTCCGGACAACACCGGGCTGGTTGTCGGTTCGACGGCAATCGACTTCACAGCAAGACCTTTGTCCTGCTTCAGAAAGCGACTGACCCCGGTGATGGTCCCGCCGGTCCCAACTCCCGAGATGAAAATGTCGACCTTGCCATCCGTGTCCTCAAAAATTTCAGGGCCGGTGGTTTTCTGGTGAATGGCGGGGTTGGCCGGGTTTGAAAACTGCTGCGGCAGGAAGGCGTTTTCCTGTTCAGCAATTTCCGTCGCCTTATTAATGGCCCCCTTCATTCCTTCCGCGCCCGGTGTCAGCACAAGATTGGCCCCAAATGCACGAAGCATCATTCGCCTTTCCACCGACATCGTATCCGGCATTGTCAGTGTCAGCTTGTAGCCCCGCGCCGCACACACATACGCCAGTGCAATCCCCGTATTACCGCTGGTTGGTTCAACAACTTCCATTCCCGGTTTAAGGACTCCCCGTTCCTCAGCATCCCAGATCATGGCCGCCCCAATGCGACACTTAACGCTGTAGGATGGATTTCGACCTTCAATTTTGGCCAGCACGGTCGCCTTGAGCCCTTCCGTCAGCCGGTTAATTTTGACAAGAGGTGTTCGACCAATGGAAAGAGAATTGTCCTGAAGGATGGGCATCCGTCCGCCTTTCTGCGACGAGTCTGTGGAAATGAGAACACACAAAAGGACGGAAGCCAATTTTGCCCCGCCGTACTTAGTGCGATGGTGTAGCAGATTCAGCAGCGTCTGCTAAGGGCGGGCGACGCACTTGGACAGGGTTTGAACCAGCTCCAGCGACAAAACATCTACCGAATACATCCTTTCGGCAGGTTGAGACGAAAAAACAGGCAGGCGGCTGAAAATGCGACACATAAACAGCTTTGTAAACTCCAGGGGAATTGTCAGCGACTTAGCGACCAGGATTGCACAAGGCAACGGCCAGATGCCAGGGCTGTGTCGGCTGATGCCGGCCCCACTTCGTACAGTGCCTCTTCGTTGGCCGCCAACGGACGCAGCAACAGGTACGACGAATTGATCACGCCGGACGTCGCGAAATGTGCTCGCAAGCAGCCGTGCTGATCTATGGCGACAGCCGCTCCAACATTAAATCACGCTCAGGTCGGTTAACGATTCGAAGATTCCCGGACGCACCTGCGGCCGCAAAAACCTGCATGGGAACGGACGGATTCGGCAGGCCGGCGACAGAAACATCATGTGGCGCGCACACACTCAGCAATCCGCCGACGTCAAGATACTTGACCGATCCGGGGACAAACATGGGATCATCGTGCCTGGACAGACTACTGAACTGAAAGCCGTCCAGATCAACGACCGTCGCATCAACCGCATCGGCCGACTGACTGCGTGCCGCCAATGCGATGGGCCCGACAGTCCTGTCCAGGCCGACCAGGTGAATACTCTGATCGCCCGAAATCGTGGCAGCGTATTTGATTAACGAAAGCACGTCGTGTGTGCGTTTAACAAACAGCGAATGGTTGTAGCCGAAGGTGTAACCGGCAAAGCGTTCCCATCCGTCGCGGCCGTCTCGTTGATACCACATCCGTTGTACTTTCAGTGGATCGTCATTCGAAAGAAACTCGCCCTGCCCCGACAGGTCACCGGACACGATCGTGAATCCTTCATTAAGCAGTTTCGCGACTGGCGCAATCACGTCGTCGCCCTGCAGCAAACCGGATTTACCGACGTCCGTCAGCCAAACGACCACGCCCTTCTGAATTCTCCTGGTGCTGCGCAACGTCATCGCCGGAAGCTGTTCCGCTGCCGCAGCGTGATTCAAACGCCCCAACGTCAGCGTAAATCCACCGTGCGATATTTCCCGTGTGTCGGCAAACTTGACCTCACCAACCTGATCCAGACGGCGACCAATAATTGTCTCCCACGCCTTGCCGACGATACCTTGAAAACCCTCCAGATCCTGCACAGAATCCGGAATGACAGCCGACAGTCGTTCTACAGAATCCTCGGTGGCCATCCCCAGCAATGCGACCTCGTGCAGATCGCCAACGGCGCTACCGGACGGAGCCGGATGTTCGTCATTCCAGACCGTCAATTCTGCCTTCGACAACAACTCAAAATCACGTTCAAGCACGGGTTCGTCCAACCCGAGACCAAAGTGTCGATTGAAAAAACCATACATCACCGTGCGGTTCACGTGGTTGTAGTTATGTGGAAAGTGCGTATTGAAAACTGCGGTCAGTCGATCGCTGTGTCCTAGCATGGCATACAAATCCTGCAGACCCGGGTAACCTTTTGTTTCCAGTTCTTTGGTCCAGTCATCGGCGGCCGTCAGCCCCAGCGGGCGCGGCGCAATGGCAGCAGCGATGTCGATATTGCCCTGGCCAATTCGCATCAGTGGCGCGTTTTCACACGTGCAACCGCCCTGCATTGACGTGGACACCATGACACAAGGCATGGCCACGGTAATGCGGTCGTCAATCGCCGCGATGATCATCGATTGTGTGCCACCACCGCTGGCCCCCGTCACTCCGATGCGTTTCGAATCGACGTCGGGCAATTCCAAAAGAAAGTCGATCACGCGGACTGAGTTCCACGTTTGCAGCCCCATCATGTTCTGCAAACGCAGTTCGGCCTGCACGCTCAGGAACCCCCATTGTTCAGACACGTCCAGATGATCGGACTTCTCCGGACGATGGCCGATTTGAATCGAATCGCAATTGCCGGTCATGTCATAGAAAAAGGCGATGCATCCCATGCGTGCCAGCTGCACACAACGAGCCTGGATATGATTACGAGCAGCGTTGATGAAACGCTCGGCTCCGCGAGCAACGCTCTGTTTCGCCGCGGCGTCGCCAGCATCGTAAAAACGCGCGTCACGCCAGTGCCCGTGTGGGCACAGGACAGCTGGGAATGGGCCTTGTTTTCCTTTCGGTCGATACAGGCTGCCTGTGACGTAGTGGCCAGGAATCGATTGAAAATAAACTCGTTCAACCGTGTAGTCGTCATGTTCGACACGACCATGAATAGTCGCTCGCAGCCTGGTTTTGGTCGGTTCGGGCCACATCCCCTGGGAAATCAGAATGCGACGTTTGATCTGTGCCTGGCGCTGCTGCCACTGCTTTTTGTTTTCGACGGTCGTGAACGGAAAATAGCTGTTCAGCGTTCTGAGCTCGTTGAGTCGCGAATCCGCGGGCAACTCACCGGCAGGCAAGACACGCGGCGTCTCAGCAATCAGCTGGCTGGCAGTGACAGCGAACAACATGAGAACAGATGTGCATCGCATGAAAAACTCCGCAGGTTGGAAACACTGGTGGCAGGAGAGGGGACAACGCAACAGGCCATGATAGAAACGGGCCGCAGCCAGCTTCAACGTCTGCGCCTGTTACACTCACAGAGCAAATGCGTTACCGTTCGCGGTGTTTGATGACCTGGCGACAAAACCGACATTTCTCTTCGCCCTGTGCATCACGGAATCCCCGCACAAAATTGTACCGATCGCTGCCCGTGAATACATCGCTGTTCGACTTTGAATCGTTTTTCGCGTGGCTTCGGGAGGCAGGTCACGAGGCGTGGTCTGACAAACTTCAACAGGCCTGTCACCACGCGATCGACGTCAACGGCCATGGCAATTTTGCGGATTGGAACCAGTGCTGGAAGAATCTGCCGGACATTAACGGCCACATTCACACCCGTGACGACGGCCGAGTGGCACTGGATGGACAGATTTCCACCGCGGTAAGGAATCAACTTCGATCGAATCTGTTGCAGTTCCGTCCCTGGCGCAAGGGGCCGTTCGATCTGTTTGGCATACACATCGATACTGAGTGGCGTTCGGACTGGAAATGGAATCGGCTGCGCGACCATGTGGAACTGCGTGACCGCAGTGTGTTGGATGTGGGCTGCGGAAACGGCTATTTCGGCTGGCAGATGCTGGCAGCAGGGGCCGCGCGAGTCGTCGGCCTGGACCCGTTCTTACTGTACGTGATGCAGCATGAAGTGATCAGAAAGTACGTCGACGCAGCGCAGAATTATGTGCTGCCGCTGGGTGACGACTGCCTGCCGCAACGGCTGCATGCGTTCGATGTGACCGTATCAATGGGAGTGCTGTATCATCGAACCAGTCCCATTGAACACCTGCAGTCCTTGTACAACAGCATGCAACGTCACGGGCAGTTGGTACTGGAGACGCTTGTGATCGACACAAAGGACGAGCAGCTGCTGATGCCTGAGGGCCGCTATGCGAAAATGCGAAATGTCTGGTTCATTCCGTCAGTGGACATGTTGACAAAATGGCTGCGACGAACCGGTTTTCAGGACGTGGAAATCGTCGACGTAACCCCCACCACGACGGCGGAACAGCGGCGCACCGAATGGATGACCTTCGAGTCGTTGTCAGACTTCCTTGATCCGGGAGATTCATCAAAAACGGTGGAAGGCTATCCGGCACCTGTCAGAGCAATGCTGACAGCGCGACGGAAATAACAACGTCGCTGCCACAGAGGATCGGTCAGGGATTCCTGAGGCGGATTTTCATATAACACAGTCTCGATCGGTCACGATACTTTCGAAAGTCGTCCAGCATGTCCCGGACCGAGGCGACGAAGCGTTCTACCTGAGCGTTTCGTCCGGCAACTCGAATTGTGATCTTCTGCTCCAGATCCAGTCCCGGTATGTCCGGCGAAAGACGGATAGCCGCATTTTTCGTGGGCAATGAAGTGATGCGAATATAGTTGCCGTTTATCTGTGCATCGATATTTCCCGGGGCACCCTGCGGGCCATCATCATAATTGGTGGGGAACTCGAACTGTGCAAAACGCAGCGGCAGCGAATCGATTTCCAGCCAGAACCAACTCAGGTCCGTGGTGCGAAGTACCTTCGCGTCAATCTTCTTCGGCAACGCCGGCCGTGCCTGGAGGTCAAGCCATCGAAAAAGGTTGGGCAACTCTTCGGCATAGGATTCGAAACCGCGTTCCGCGTATCGCACGAACAGAACATCACAGAATTCCCGATTCGCATCGCTGCGGCGGAACAGTCTTTTCAGCAGCGGCGTCATACGGCCGACATAATTCGGCTGGCGGGTTCCGACCACCACATACCACGGCAACGAGGTCGAATTGTGAGCCGACCATGTCACGTTTCGTCGGCCCAGACCGGCGATGGAAACGATACCGGCAAACAGATCAGGATGCGCTGTCCCGAGGTCCATCGCGGCTTCTCCGCCGATCCCATGCCCGGCCACAAAAACCCGGTCGTCGTCGATCGACAGGCCGCTCTTCAGCTGTCGGAGGAGATTCAGCAGCAGGCGATGCTGTTCCGCGGACGCATCATAATTTCCAACCGTGGGTGGATAAAGACTGGGCACAACAAGCACGTAGCCGTTGCGTTCCGCGGCAACGGCCCACCATGCCAACGTTTCTTCGGCCGAGCGACCTTCTCGGGGCAGCGCAATCAAGAGCGGGTAGTTTCGCGTTTCGGCATATTCGCGGGGGACGCGTCCGACACACGCCGCCGTCAGCTCATCACCATCAATTGAGAATTCTCCGGCGTCCAGCGGCGTCGGCATATCAATGGGCATTGAGTTCGACGGCGGCAAATACCTGATGAGTCCTGCCACGCGTTCCGCACTGAAGCCTTCCAGTGCGCGAATTTCGTCCAGTAGATTGTTTCGCAGGGATCGTTCGCCGTCCGCCGTCTGCACGTAGTCCTGCAGTCGGTACCGAACCTGAAACAGTCCAAACGTTTCTGCAAACCCGTCAATCGCTTCGTTCTCGCCCAGCATCCACCCGGACGCCGCCAGGGCAACCTTCGCTGCGGGTGCCAGGTCGTCATCCTGTGCCAGGAGTTCAAAGGCGGAAAATCGTCGCAAGGTATTGAAGTCGATGTGACGACCCAGTTCGTTCCACATTCTCATGGCCTGACTGCGACGCTCATCATTCTCAATCTGACCAATGATGTCCGGCAGTCGTACTCGAAGGTCGTGAATTCGTCGTTTCGTTTCGTCATGATCTTCGATCAATTGTTTCGCCCGAACTCGCAGCACGGGAGCCAGCTTTTCGTCGGGATACGCGCGCCCGTATTTCACGGCCAGTTGATGTTTACCGCTGTCCTTCAGTGCGGTGACTTCTGTCATTAAGCGGTTGCCGACTCTATTATTCCAGCCATCGATCAACGTGTTGCATCTGGGCTCAAGGTCCGGAAACTCAACGGCGATATCCTCAAGCATCCGTTTGGCCGCGACGAATTTTTCCGCATCCATCAGCATCTGGGCGAGGTTCAGCCGAGTCGCTCCGTCCTGATAGCCGGTGACATGCGTGACCAGTCCCCCCACCTCGCGGCCGGAATACAGCACGTTTTCCGGAATGGCGTACATTGAGACTCCGAATTGCCAGTTATGCGTCAGACCGTCGACCACAGCCATCCGGCGATTCAGCGACGTGATGCCAATCGGCAGCCGAATGATTCCCCCATTAAGTTGATTCAACGTTACTTCGGCCTGTCCATTCGTCCGGAACGGCGTGTGCCTGTGCAGCCCAATTTGCATGTTCATGGGTTGACGCCCTTGTCGACGCTGGACAAGGATGAACTCCTGATTCGGTACGGCGCGTGCGTCACCTACCTTTTCACTGCTGCGGCGAGTCGATACGAAGTAAGTACGGAATCCCTGATCGATCTTTCGCAGCTCCAGATTCTGGTCCTGCCGAAACGGATCCAATGTATTACTCAGATCGCACATGCCACGCAGGACAAGGCCATTGCTCAGACGCACGGCCCCCGGGCCGGACAACGATGGCCTCTGCGCTGTAGCAGTCGCCAGGTTCAGGCTTCCGATCGCCAGACACAGCAGCAGCGTGACGACCATCTGGCGCGCAACAGCGACAAGTCGGAAACAGTCAAAATGACAACAACCTAGCCAAACAGGCATTCCTGCTCCTCCGAAGTGATCAACAGCACTTTGGAACTGTGTTGTATTCCATGACAAATCGCAAGACTACAGCCCCTGGCAGGGGCAAAAGGTCAAGGCGAGCCTGACCATCCGCGAACAGTCGTTCGCAGGCAACGTATTCTGACGACCCTCTGCGGTTTCACAAAATGACGGCAAACGCGACTGCCGTTCCAGGGCTCAGCCGACAAAGCCGCAGCGGCAATTCCTGCCGCTCTCCTGTTTTCTCAACTGATCGGTCTTGAGAACGATTCGGCAGGTCCGGGAAGCGTCGTTGACCCGGATTCCAGGATTGGCCTACGCTTCGGAGTGGACGACGATGAAGCTTTTCCTGGATACCTTGCTGGGTCATGTATCCAGAATTATTGATGGAGAGGTGTAAGTCTCCGTTTTATGCTCTCAAGTCGGGAATCTGAGGTGTCAGATTTCAGGTTTTGGAAATTCAAGGCAAAGTCCTGCGTTGAGCAGTTATCCACAATTTCAATGCAACATTGTCACAGCGATTGATACGAGTGGGCCGTATCAAGTGCTCTGATTATACGCCCGGGAGGCCGTACGGATACCTGAGAAAGTGAGGCGCTCGCCGCGGGTGAAAACGCTGCCCTTCCCCGGCGGCAAATGTCGCTCACAGGAACAGACGTATCCGGACGACCTCTTTGGCCTTCCGAAGAATCCGGTCAGGAGTTGAGTATGTGTGGCATCGTCGGTTACGTTGGCTTTCGATCCGTTTCCGAGTTTCTTCTGGAGGGACTTCATCGCCTGGAATACCGTGGCTATGACAGTGCCGGTATCGCGGTGATGGCAGATGACGGCATTGTCCTGCGCAAGAGGGCGGGAAGAGTCAACGAGCTGGCCGCACTGCTTGAAGAACAGCCGGCCCATGGTTCAATCGGAATCGGCCATACACGCTGGGCAACGCACGGAGAAACAACAGACGAGAATTCGCATCCGCACATTGGTGGCGACGGTGAAATTGCCGTTGTGCACAACGGCGTGATCGAGAATTACATTGTCCTGCGAAAACAGCTGCAGGAAATGGGCTACGTCTTCCAATCACAGACGGACACAGAGGTTGTCGCGCACCTGATCGCTCATCATCTGAGTGAGCAGCTGAAACTCGATTGTGACGAACCATGCATGCGGGCCTGCCTGCGAGCCATCAATTTAACACTGGATCAGCTGAAAGGTACGTTTGGGCTATGCGTCCTGTTTCGAGACTGCCCTGAGACCGTCATCGCCGCCCGGGCGGGAAGTCCCCTGGTCATCGGTGTCGGCAAGGACGAGTATTTTCTTGCCAGCGACGCCAGTCCGCTGATTGGATATACGAAAGAAGTCGTCTACCTGGCGGACAACGAGATTGTCGTGCTGCAGCCCAGTGGGATTCAGATCACCCATCGCACGTCGGGCAGTGTCAGACCTTCCATCCAAACGCTGGATCAGGTGTCGTCAGACATCGATCTGGGTGATTATCCACACTACATGCTGAAGGAAATTTTCGAGCAGCCACAGACGGTCGAAAATGCGTTGCGGGGTCGCCTGAATGAAGAAGAAGGCACGGCGGTCATCGGCGGGCTGAACCTCACACCGCAGCAACTCCGCAAGATTGATCGTGTCGTCCTGACAGCCTGCGGCACAAGCTGGCATGCTGCTTTGGTCGGGGAGTACCTGCTGGAAGAGTTTGCTCGCATACCGACCGAAGTTGAGTACGCCAGCGAACTAAGATACCGCAATCCGCCAATGACCGAGGGGACACTGGTTTTCTCGATTACTCAGAGCGGTGAAACAGCAGACACGTTAGCCGCGATACGGGAATGCAAAAGGAAGGGACATCCCACTCTGTCCATTTGCAACGTCGTGGGCTCAACAATTGCCCGCGAGTCTGATGGCGGAATCTTTCTGCACGCCGGACCGGAAATCGGCGTTGCGTCCACGAAGGCATTTACGTCGCAGGTCACCGTGCTGACCCTGCTGGCTCTATACCTCGGACGGATGCGGCACCTGTCCTACCCAGCGGGAAAACGAATCATCAACCAGCTGCGCGACATGCCGGCAAAGATCGAAGAAGCTTTGAAGTGCCACGATAGAGTTCAGGAAGTCGCGAACAAGTACGGCCACTTTGACAACTTTCTGTATCTCGGACGATTATGCAACTTCCCCGTCGCCCTGGAAGGCGCACTGAAGCTGAAAGAGATCAGCTATATTCATGCCGAAGGCTATCCGGCGGCAGAGATGAAGCACGGACCAATTGCCCTGGTCGATGAAAAGACTCCCAGCGTGTTCGTTGTGCCTCGGTCCGGAATTCAACCGAAAGTGATGAGCAACATGGAAGAGGTGAAGGCCCGCAAAGGTCCGGTGATCGCAATCGCCTGCCAGGGAGACAACGCCGTTGCCGAAATCGCTGACGACGTCATTTACGTGCCGGATGTCGAGGAATACCTGCAACCGCTGGTCTGCGCCATACCACTTCAACTGCTCAGCTATCACATCGCGTTGCTGAGAGGCTGCAACGTCGACCGGCCTCGAAACCTCGCCAAGAGTGTCACGGTCGAGTAATCACGCAAGATTTCATGCCGACGCCAGGCCCGAGAACTCAGCCGTTCAAGTTGCGATATTCTGTATTTCGGTGATTATTGAGACGACAGAAACAATTTAAGCTGGCGTGACAATTTGCCACTCTCCCGCTGGGAGAGTCGGGCTATCGGGCCCTGAGAGGGCCACGACTGCGTCCGACGTTCCCACCATACTGCTCCGCGGAACTCGAAACATAGTAGCGATGGTCGCCTATCGTAAGCCCTGCATCCACGCGACCAGATCTGCGATCTGCTGTGGCGTGATTTGTTCATCGAGTCCCTTTGGCATAATGGAAACAGTGCTGGGGACCAGTTCGTCGACGTCATGGCGCGACACCGTCACCGGATCTCCTGTGGATTGCTGAATGGTGACTTTCGTGGCCGTGTCGCGAATCACAAGGCCGGAATACGTTCGGCCATTCACAGTTACCAGCGTGTAGGGTTCGTACTGTCGTACCAGCGTAGATGACGGAAAAACGAGCGATTCCAGCAGGTCCTTTGCAGATCGATTCGCTCCGATGGTGGTCAGATCGGGCCCGACTCGTTTACCTTTCCTGCCCACGATATGGCATGTTGCACATTTCGCCTTCTCGCTGAAGAAGACATCCTTCCCCCTGAGGGCATCGCCTGTCCCGAGTCCGGCGACCAGCGAATCCAGTTTCAGCAGTTTCTGTTGTTCGGCGGCTTTCATCCTGTCCAACAGGGCGTTGGCACGGTCGTGCAGTTCCTGGGGAAACCGCTTCACGACTTCCGAGACATCAATCATCGGCAGGCTGCTCAGGCTGCGGGCGTGTTCGACGCTGTCCAGAAACGCCCCGGCCAGATCCGGTTTCAGTGATCGCTTGAAGAGCTTTACAAGATCCACCAACTGCTGCGGTCCGGTCTCTTTCAGCAAAGGGGCGACCTGCTGCAGCTGCGCCGTTGTGAGTGAGGATGCCCCCAGCAATTGAGCGGCAACCTGTTGCTCTGCAGTGGCCCCTTCCTTCGTCAGCCGCAACAGCAATGGAAACACACCATCGCTGGACATGGCCTTTTCACTGCGCACGGCAGCCCTCAATGCCGCCAGACGCACTGGTACAGGCTCAGCCTGATCGGCAGCGACGGGCAGCAACTGCGGGAGAAACTGCGTCGCCCCCAGAGAGCCGGCCGCTTCGATCGCCGCAACGCGCTCAGCTGTGTTGGGAGCGTGCATTGCTTTCAATAGTGGCTCTTTCCAACTGTCATGCAGCGGCAGCGAAGAGTCGCCCGCGATTGCCTGCAGTAAGGTTGTTCGTAGTGCGACCGATGAGCTCGAAGAAATCAAAAGCTTCGCAAGAGCCTCAGCCATAACCTCGGATGATCCGAAACTGCGCACCAGGGTTAACAACGTGGCCGAGTTCTGTTCGACGTTGCCCGCGACCAAATCTTCAACCCGATGAGCCGCCGCCGCGTGAAGCTGCTGAATTTCAGACCATTGCCACTGCCCCTGCGCAACGCGCAGGCGAACCAACGCTGCTGCTGTCCTGACAACCTGTGGATTTCCTTTTGAGATACACTCCAACAGTACGGAGACAGGAAGCCCTTTCGGCGTCATCTGATCAAATACAGTCACGGCTTCGGAATCCCGTCGGATCGCCGAAAGGAATTCGTTTCTGTCAATTCCTTCTGCAGGCACAGTCAGTTCATCACCCGATTCCAATAATGCATAATTCAATGCATGCCGCTCCTCGCGATCTCGCGATCCATCGAACCGAGATGTTTTGTGCAGCCCGTAGACCCAGAAAAAGCCTTCCTGTTTAAGTGCCGCGAAGGTGGCAAACGCCTCACGACGCACGGCGGCAACAGATTCGTGCCGCCACAATCTATTGCCCGCTGCCGCCCAGAGCAGTTGATCTGATTTAGCCAGCGGGCCGAATCGTTCCGTTGACAGCATCGCTGCGGCACCAAGTCCATGCCATGCTGCCTGACGAATACCTGCGTCGCGATCGACCAGTCCGTGCAGCAGCACAGTTCTTGCTTTGTGACTGGACGTCTGACTAAAGATTCTGGTGGCTGCCCAGATTGCGTTTCTGCGAGCGAACACGTCTGCGCTTCTTGCAGTGGCGATAAGGCGATCAACGATTTTCTCACCACGTTTCACACATTCCTGAATCGCTTGTTCACGTACCGCAAAACGCGTGTCTTTCAGATCCCGCATCAGCTGAGGATTGGTGCGAGCAGACCAGTCGATCCGCAGGCCTCGCGGATCGACCTGGGTGGTCATGCCATCTCGGCGAATCCGGTAGATGCCGCCCAGGACGTCTGGCTTGGCGATCTGCGAGGTCGGGCAGCCGCGATAAAACCAGCCACCCGTGTCAATCACCAGCAGACTGCCGTCGGCATCTTCCAGCACATCCGTTGGATGGAAGTCCCGGCTGTTGCACGACAGGAATTCACGTTCCGTTGTCGTAAAGGTGCTGCCACTGCGTTGCAGTTCCAGTCGAACCACCTTGCCGAGATTGAACTCCGTCGCGAAGAAATTGTTTCCCCAGCGGTGATCCATCACGCCACTGCGATAACGCGTCGTCCCGGAAATCGCAACATGGCCGAAGTTATGAATCGGCCCCAGCAATTCCCCCGTGACCTTCAACTCGTCCAGTACAGCTTCCCTGTGTGGATACGCACCGCCGTACTGCCAGTGAACCAGACAATCGATTCGCGGTCGGGTGTACAGAATATTGACGGTGCCGATGATGTCACCTTCTTCGGTGAAGTCCACTTCAACGGGATTGTCCATGCCACCGCCGCAATGGATTCGGACGTCGCTGCCATCCGGCCAGCAACTGAAGATGTACGAACCCTTTCGTTTGCTGACTACGTTGCCGTCGTCGTCTTTGAATTCGTGGCCGTGGTAGCCATCACACCAGTACAGACGACCGGTGGGACTGAAGAAACAACCGTGAATACTGGCGGCGTTGCCCGTGTAGCCAAAACTGTCGACAACGATATCTCGCTTGTCGGCAACACCGTCGTCGTCGGTGTCTTCCAGACGCCAGATGTTTGGCGGCGAGGCCACGTAAAGTGCTCCGTCGTGCCAAGCTCCCCCCATCGGAAAGGTCATCCTGTCGGCAAAGACGGTGGACTTGTCGAAGACACCGTCGCCGTCCTGATCTTCCAGCATGTTGATTCGGTTGGGGAGGTTTTCTTCCAACTGTTCCGCGGACATGTTGACACCCGCACCGTCGCAGACGAACAGTCGTCCCTTGTCATCAAAGCAGCCCATGGTTGGGTGAGTCACGAGCGGCGCCCCTGCAATCAATTGCGAACTGAAGCCCTCCGGCAAAGTGAATTCGTGCGGTTCGAATCCTTTCGGCAACGGTGGAGGTTCGATCGACACCGCCTGAGCAATTTCTTCTTCGACGCCATCGTAGATGAACGTCTGAGACCCACCTCCGGCCCACAGGTCATACTTTGGCAACGCGTGTTCGGCGTAGAAGGCGTTCAGACGTTTCTTTAGCTGGTCACGTGTGTGCGTGTGTTGTTTGTTGTCGAACAGATTGTTGAACTCGTCCGGATCGTTCTGCAGATCGTAGAGTTCATGCGGTCCGTTGGGATAACGGTGCGTGTATTTCCAATCGTTTGTGCGAATGCAGCGGAGTGATTCGAACTCGTAGAAAACGGCGTCGTCCGTCGCATGGACTGAGTTTTCAGCTGCGACTGTGCCCACCTGCATTTCTGCTGCGAAACTTTTTCCGGGGGACGCAGGTTTCTGCGGCAGGACTTCATTCATTGACAGATGGTCCAGCAGCGTCGGCATCACGTCGTAGTTTCCGACCAGCTTCAGACTTCGTTGCCCTGCGGCGATACGGCCTGGCTGCCGCCAGATCATGGGAATCTTCATCATTCCGTCCCGTGCTGTGACCGGACGAGTATGGTCGCCCATACCAAAGAAACCTCCATGTCCGCCCACCCATCCCTGATCGGCCAGGAAGACCACCACTGTATTCTCATCAAGACCGTGAGCCTGCAGTGTCGCCATCACTGTGCCAATACCATCGTCAACACCACTGACTTCGGTTGCCACTCGACGAATGGAAACGGGATTGTTCTGGTAGTCTCGATTGTGGAGTTGCCACGGGTGAGCCGCTTCGCGTGGGAACGAAAGTAATTCCTTGTCGCGGTAAAATTCTGCGTGTCTGTTCTGGCCTTCTCGCAGCAGCAACCTGCTAAGCGAGTACGGACCGTTGTAGGCCAGAAACAGGAAGAACGGTTTGTCCTGCTGCTCCGCTCGTTGGTCGATAAAATTGACCGCGTGCTTCGTCCAGAAGTCGGTCAGGTACTCAGGTTCCGTTCGCTCTACGCCGTTCTCTATGACTTTCGCATCGTAAAATGTGCTGGTCCCGCCATGAGGCATCGTGATCCAGTAGTCGTCAAAGCCCTCCTGTGGCGTCATATTGCCGCCAAGATGCCACTTGCCCACCAGTCCGCAACTGTAGCCGGCATCGCGCAGGATCTCGGGAAGGGACGTGAATTCATCCAGCGTACAACGTGCGTCCGGTCCCACCTGCAGATGCCCGCCGCGCAGAAAACAGTGAACACCGTGTTGAGACGGCAGTAATCCCGTCAGCGTAGTTGCCCTTGTGGGAGAACAGACCGGGTTGCTGGCGAAGGCGTTGTCAAACAGCGTTCCTTCCTCGGCCAGTCTGTCGATATTGGGCGTCCGAATATCCTCGTTTCCGTAACAGCCCAGGGTCCACGCGCCGTGATTGTCCGTCATGATCATCACGACGTTCGGGCGGTCGTCGGCACTGGTTGCTGCAGCCACGATGGCCGAAAAGAACGCCAGGCTGACAGCTTTACAGCAACGGTGGGACGTAAACATGAGAAGGACTCCCGAGAGGCAAGGTGGGCCACCTATTCTGACAAGCGGCCACCCGGTTTCGCAATCGACCACCTGACTTTGGGTGTCCAGCCGGTGCCACGGACGCGTCCAGACATGGGTGCGGTAAAGAATAGTTGTAGAGCTGGAACGTGTGGACAGAGTAGCAGCAAGGAACGAGTGAATCCCGGGGCTTCCTTCGCAAGCTCAGTCCAGCCCCGGCCACCCACCGGTCCGAAACCACAATCCGCTACTGCACACCTGGGACACTGCGTCTGGACAGACGTTTGTCCAAATCACGTCGAATTGGTAGAAACACGTTAACGTGATTGGCACTTTACAAAGACGTGATCGGTTCATCAAAGGAGGAGTGGTATGAGAGTCATATCGATTGGAATACTGTTTCTCACAATGGTCAGCGCCACGATGGCTGATGAACCGGTACCTGACGCACAAACCTGGCGTGCGGGAGCAGCAACCGTCAAAATCACGCCGGAGCGGCCGTTGCACATGGCTGGCTATGCGTCACGCAAAGAGCCGGCCGAAGGGACAGAGCAGGATCTGTTTGGGAAGGCACTGGCGATTCAGGATTCTGCCGGGAATTCCGTGGTTCTGGTCACGCTGGACCTGATCGGAGTCATTGCACCACTGCGAAAGGCAGTCGAAACGCAGGTTGCAGAGAGGTACGGCGTTCCGCCTCGATCACTGCTGATGAACGCCTCACACACTCACTGCGGCCCGGCTTATGCCCGCGATGACGCCCAGGACTACTTCGATTCGCTGACCACGAAGTTGGTGAACGTCGTTGGCGAAGCGATCAGCAACCTCAAACCCGCATCGCTGGCCTACAGTTCCGCTCGCTGCAGTGTCGCCATGAATCGCAGAACGCCAACCGACGCTGGCTATCGAAACCACCCGAACCCCAACGGTCCGGTCGATCATATCGTACCAGTGCTTAGCGTTCGCAACGGCGACGGCGAACTGCAGTCCGTCATTTTTGGATACGCCTGCCATAACACAACGATGGGTTTCCGTTACTGGCTGGGTGACTACGCAGGATTCGCACAACAGTACTTCGAAGCCGACAATGCGGGTGTGACGGCGCTGTTTATGATGGGCTGCGGTGCAGACCAGAATCCGTATCCTCGCAGCGAACTCAAGTACGCCAGGATGCACGGTCGTTCTCTGGCGACATCCGTCGAAGCGGCGCTGGAATTCCATCAAAGCAAACCCTTACACCAGCAACAGCTTTCCGGACAGATTCGCACGGCCATGGGTACCGTGGATCTGGAATTCGAACCGGATGACCGACCGGACTTTCCGTATCCGGTTCAGGTGATCCGATTCGGCGACGACCTGATGCTGGTGGCCCTGGGCAATGAAGTCGTGGTTGACTATTCCCTACGGCTGAAAGAAGAACTGTTTCGTCCGAACGGCCCTTCGGTGTGGGTAGCGGGTTACTCAAACGTGTACGATGGATACATTCCCAGCCGACGCGTTCTGCTGGAGGGCGGCTACGAAGCCAGGAGCCGTCCGTGGAAACCGGAACTTGAGGAACGCATTATCGCAAAGGTACATGAGTTGGTGGCGGAGACTGCGAAAGATTCGCCTTGCGACTAGCTGAGGAGCAGCGGCAGCACACAGCTGTGGGCGTCAGCCCACAGAAGAACTCTTCGAGGCTTAACTGGCAATGGTGACCCGAGTCCCCCCAGCTGACGCTGGGGGCTAAGTGCTGGCGCCACTTCGCGGCTGATCACAAACAACACAACCGCTGCACATCATTTTTTGTTGAAGCGCACAAGACGGTCACAACGTCGCTGTCAGTTCATCTGCCCCTTGATGGTTCGCTGTGTCGCTTCCCAGCCGTCCTCAAGCACTTTGACGTATTTCGCCGGGCTCAGCAATGCAGCATCGGTTCGCATGGTGTACAGCCAGCCGGAACCATAGTTATCCGCATTAATACCGGCCGGGTCATTCAGCAGCTCGTCGTTGAATTCAACAATTTCACCGGCACACGGCGTGAACATCGACGACACAGCCTTGGAACTTTCGACTTCGCCGATGTCCTGACGATCTTTCACAGGCGTGCCGGGATCAATGCTCCATTCCAGAAAATAAACGTCCTGCAGCAACCGCACCGAATACGCCGTAAAGCCGACGCGATAGAGTTCACCGTCGGTTTTCTGCAGCCACATGTGTCTGGCGGAGTATTCTCGATCGACTGGGATGACGGCCTCGTACTGGCCCATCATAAAGCTCAACGGTTCAGACATAGTGTGTGGATCTTCGATCCTTGATTGGCGTGGCTGGCAGGAGGAATTGGAACGCCAAACCGCCGACAGGTGACAGCGTCCCGAGATGACGACAATTCAATGTGGTACATCGGACAACAAACCGGCTTCATCCACCGGAAAGTCAAACGGATCACCAATGAACTTCAGCGTGTCACTTTGTTCCACCAGAGAAAAGAAAGCTTCTGACACACGAGTGCATGTCAGATGGAGTGTATCGGTGATCTGAATAATCCTCGATTTTTCCGGCGGAATCATGCCGATCGTCTGCAGTGCTGCTTCGACGGCTTCTGCATCGGTCGGAAACGTGATCGGAATCATGGCGGCTTCCGGATGTATGGCGGTAATACAATTGACACGTGTCTTCACCATGTCGAGCTGTTCAACGCAACGCTCTGTTGTGAACTCAGCCATGCCGATCCCTGTACCGTTGCCGTGAGTTTCATCTGTCAGTGAACGGATCAGAATTCTGTGACAGTTCGCGACGTCACCATCGCCGGCAATATGGTCGTTGAATTTGCGGCCGACGATGTTTGCGTCCATCCCGGCACCGCTGATATTTTTGCCAATCCGGTCAATGATCAGTAGATCCGTTTGATCAAACGGCAGCGTTGGCAGCCACTTGACCGCCTGTTTCAGCAGTTCGGGTTCACGAGTCCCGAAGTCCTGAGGAAGAACACCTTCGATCAGTGCTGTTTCATCAACGGCGTTTTCCAGTATCGCCAGTCCGCCGATCACGCTGCACTCCTGCAGCACTGTTGTCGCCACTGCCTGAATAATCTCAGGAAAACTGGACGACAGGATGGCCTGGTGATAGATCTTCGCTCCTTCGTGTTTTCCCAGCCCGATCAACATCATTTTGTGCAGCCCGGATTCAATCGGCCCCACGAAACGTGTGTGGGGTTTGACTCGCCCGACAATCAACACGTGGTCTGCTTCGTGCGCAAAGCGGTCAAAATGGACGGGGATCCCGTTGTCCGTTTCGGCGACAATCACCGTCTCCATTGTTGCTCGAATTGGAGCTTCCACCGAATCTTCCGTCACCCCAAGGCCGCGCAACACTTCCAGCTGGCCCTCAACGGTTCCACCGCCGTGACTGCCCATCGCCGGCACGACGAATGGTTCTGCACCCATGGACTTCAGGTATCGCAGCGTCTCACGCAGGATCACGGGAAGATTTGCGATACCGCGACTGCCCGCCGTGACGGCGACGGACTGCCCGGCCTGGATACGTTCCGTCAAATTCAGCCGGACCATCTGCTCATGAACGGTGGCTGCGATATCCGCCACTTGGGGCGAATCAAACTGCTGATGAACAGCACACATTCTTGGAAAACGAGGCACAACGGCAGCTTTCATGCGCGAAGGTGTCTGAAAACAATCGACGATTACTTTCCGTCAACGGGCAGGCGGTCGATCTTCGCTGCCAGAATAAAGTCGTTCAGCGACAGACCACCGATGGCGTGAGTCCAGATATCGATGGTGACGTTGCGATAGCCGACAAGATGCAGATCCGGATGATGGCCCTCGTCTTCTGCCAGGGCCGCGACGCGTTCGAAGAACGCCAATCCGGCCAGGAAATTCTTCACCGTCCACGACCGAGTGATGCGGTCGGGCGAATCACGCAGTTCCCAGCCGTTGACTTCCTGCAGCTGCCGCTGAGCTTCTTCCGGCGTCAGTTTGGGGACGCCCCCTTCACAGGGCACGCATTTGGTGGAGCACAATTGTTCGGTGGTTGACAGTTCTGTCATAAAGTTTCTACTGGCTGGCACAGTGTTTTAGTGAGAAATTCCACAACCGCCGTAGTGCTCACAGGAAGCTGCGGCAGGAACCTTCAGGACTCCAGTTTACATGAAGCCGCCTGACTTCGCTGCCCCGTATCGGCAGTTGACGCAAAATGACCACTCATTTGCGACCGTGCTCACAGAGGGAACTGCTTTAGGCAATAAGTCAACGTCGCTCATTTGCGTTGCAGAAATTGTGGAGCACCTCCAGGTGCGAGGGAAAACTTTACCACGGAGTCACCGAGCACGCGGAGCCTGTTGCATGCTCCGTGTTTCTCTGTGCCTCCGTGGTCCCGATCTTCCCATATTCGCTCAACTGCACTGCGAGCTGGTATCGCGGCATTTAGCTGGCCCGATCACCGGGCACTCAGACCTGTCTCAGAATGATCTGCCGATCTTCGACATCAGCACTCACCCGATGTGACAGATTTTTTTCTTCGATCGCCTTATCGACCTTTGCGGCGGCGGTCTCCACGCGGGCTCGTGGGTGGTCCGCGAGATACTCATTCTGCTCGTCCACCAAGTCCGAAAGCGAAGTCAATTCTTCACTTGCCATGCCACCGACAAGCCCGAGTGTGGCCTGGTGATCGATGCGATGGGAAAACAGTTCGTTTGCCTGGTGGTAGTCATATTCTGACGGGTCCTGGAACAGACGCAGTTCGATCTCCGGAAATATGGAAATGATATGATCGAAAACATCTGCCTGAACCTTCTCATACGCGCCCCAGTCAGTCTCCTTTGTGAAGACGTAAATCTCCAGAGGCATTCCCTCTCGAGTTGGCTGCAGTTGACGCACCAGGCACGTGAGATCCGGGTGAATGTCCGGATGCTGCCGCAGATAGTTCTGCAGATAAATTCGAAACGTACCGACGTTGGTTAACCAGCGTCCATTGACCGCAGACAGAATCACATCGCGCGACAGAAAATAGTCTTTAGATGGCTGCGTTTCTCTACCAGGTAATCCTTCAGCAACGCGATTTTTCCCAGGCGATCCGCCATTTCGTAGTCGAGCGGTTTGATGGAATTCATGTCGATATAGATCCATCGCTTGATCCGTCGACCGCCGGCTTCCTGCATGCCCCGCCAGTTTTTGCACGAGTCCGAAAGAATCCCGTAGGTCGGTATGCAGGAAACGGTTTTGTCGAAGTTCTGCACCTTGATGGTTGTCAGCGAAATACTGCTGACGTCGCCGTCCACTCCGTGGCCCCGCATTTCGATCCAGTCCCCGACTTCGACCATGTTGTGCGCGACGATCTGTACACTGGCCACAAAACCCAGAATAGCGTCTTTGAAGACCAGCATGATGACGGCGGTCAACGCTCGGGCACGCATCTTGGTCTCCAGGGTGACGACCTGGTCATGGCGGCTCAGCAGGGGTATGAATTTCGTTTGTCTGACTACAATCAGACGGCGGAACTCTGGAAGCGTGCGGTGTCCACAACCGTGACTGTTCTTCGATTCGCCGGTACGGCCGAGACTTCTCCTGAGGTAGCGGAGATTTACCAGACGCTGGAGTTGCAACCGAACCTTCCGAGTTACCGGATTAAGACCGACAGCGCAGGACAGTTGAAGACTCCCCACAGCCGCCGACTTGCTCTGCACAGCCAGGATCCGGGAGCCCCCGTGCCGCTAAGAGACGAAGTCACAATGAGTAGTCGTTCTCTTAAGGAGATGATGTTCTATCTGTCTCACGCTGTCAGCGCCCCGCCGGAGCACTACCGATGTGGTTACGTGCGTTCCACATTTGACGACTTCGGGAATCCCTTCAACTGGAATGACATGACTTCCGGTTTGTTTCACGTGCACTTCAGTAAGAAGCGGCCGACCGTCGCCGACGTGGCCGTCAAACATCGTGGATATTGGTTCTACATTTCGAACTGTGATCTGGATTCCAAATCCACGTTCAACCTGCTGCAGGAGCTGATCAACCTTGAGATCAGAGCCGGTGGCGGAGGTCAGATCCCTCTGTTGACGATCTGAAGCAGTGACGTTCTTGATTCCCACGCAGTGCCTGCGGCACAATCAGTGAGAGAATCGGGCGTTCACCTGGCTATAGCTGCCAGCCGGGTTTCACGAACTCTCCGAGTGGCCGGATGTTTCGGAACGCTCTGTGAACGGTCGTACACTTTCGGTGATGTCAGTTGCTCGGTCGCTCCGCAACTCGCGTGTCACTGAATTGCTGCATGAGATCTCAGTGTTCTCCGAGACGTTGCATCGACGGTGATCAGGCTTTCCTCCGGGCGGAAACCGGTTATCGTTAAGACGATTTACCGCCAGCGGCGGATGATCTGTCCCCACCGATAGCTCGAATTCAGGTCGAGAGTCACGCTCTCATCAAGGAAAACAATGAGAAACCCTTCACTGCCCCGACCGACGTTCTTCATTCTTTTCATTGCTGTCATTTGCTGTCCCGATGTGAACGCTCAATACGACGGCGCCACAGAGGTCCCCCAGCGTTTTCGTGAGGGCTTCCAGAGCATTACCGAGAAGGATTCCGAGAGCCTGCTGACGGTGCTCGCCAGTCCGGATTTTGCCGGTCGCGGGACGGGGCAGGAAGGATTCATGAAGGCCGCACTGTGGTTTTCAAAGCAACTGGCTGACCGTGGATTTCAGCCGGCAGGTGATGACGGCAGTTGGTTTCAGATGTTGCCGTTCAATGTCACACAGATCGATGGCGAATTCACGAAGCTAAACATCGACAAAACGACTGTCCTGCCGGGCAATGACTTTGGTGTCGAAAACTACTTCGGAACGTTTGACGGCAAGCTGCCAGTGACGTTCGCACGAGTCACGAAAAAACGTCCTGAGATTGAAGAAGGGGCGTTCACCGGACGACTGCTGGTTGTGCAATCAGCGAATCGCATTGCTGCCAACGACGTGCTGATCGTGAAGGGACGTCCGGACTGTGTTTTCGTCGTGGAGCGAGACTCGCGGGTTCGTTCTCAAACGGTTTCACAGCTGAGCAAGACACCCAGCGCAGTGCCGCTGGCGAAATTAGGGATCACTACGGCGAACAAGCTTGCGGCTGGCTGCGAAATCAGCGGCAATTTCTTTGGCGAGAAAAAACCCGAGAAGAATCAGTTGATGACCTCTTCCTCAGAAGTGGATCTGCATCTCAGAGTCGATCACGAGTCCATCGACGTGCCCAACGTTGTTGGCTGGTATCCAGGATCGGACGAGTCTCTTCGCGAGGAACACGTTTGCATTGGTGCTCACCTGGACCACCTTGGTATTCAGCGAGGCAGCGTCTATCCAGGTGCGGACGACAACGGATCCGGTTCCACATCAATTCTGCAAATCGCCAGGGCCATCCACACAAATTCTCAGAAACCAAAACGCAGCGTACTTCTGATGGCGTTCTGTGCGGAAGAACGAGGACTGCTGGGCTCAAAACACTACGCCGCTCACCCGCTGCGTCCCTTGAAGGATATGATCTGCATGCTGAACATCGACATGATCGGCCGCAACGAAGAATCCGACAAACAACCAGCCAGCGAAAACAAAAACACCATTCACCTTGTGGGCAGCAAAAAGATTTCCAACGAGCTGCACGAGCTGACGCTGGCGGCGAACGAACACGTGAACTTCGTTTTCGAGTACGATCAGGAAGGCGTCTACAATCGCAGCGACCATGCTTCATTCGCGAAGAAGGGTGTGCCCATCACATTTCTGTTCGGCGGTTTCACGCCGCACTACCACAAACCCACCGACACGCTGGACGGGATCAACTTCACCAAGATCGCCAATTGCGCCAGGCTGGACTATCTGACGCTGATGATGGCCGCCGAACACGGACACTTCGAAAAGAACTCCGACGATGACACGACCAGCAGCCAGAAGCAATAAGCGCTGAGGCCGCATGCGGCCCGGATGTAGGCACGAGACGAACGTGTGCTGCTGCGAAGCATAGATGCAACGACGAATATCGTGCACAAACGATGTGCTGCGCAACGCGCGGGGGCACTGTGATTAGCCGCAAAGCGGCGACAGCATTCAGCCCCCAGCGTCAACTGGGGGAAGTCGCGTCGCAAGCGAAAGGACGGCCGCGAAGAGCCGACAGCAACCACGATTCACAGCAGTTCGTGCTGCCGCAGCGTGCTGATACTGAAAACTCCTTAGTATCCCAGTTTTTCAATCGCTGCTGGCAGCGCCCTGTCAACCATGCCCAGGGCGCCGCGACCTTCGCTCAGTCGATCATCAACGTCGTACTGCGTGTCTTCGTTGTCGATCTTCCAGAACTCTTCCATGGCCTCCCGCGACACGATCCTGAGAGGACGAATCAGACGGAAGCCAACACCGCGAGCGGGGTCGTCGGTGTACCACCACGGACTCTTGGGCAGATTGGGATCCGTCTCCTTCCATGCTGTATGGTCCGATGGAAATCTGGAGGCGGACCGGCATTCGCTGGCAGCGAACTGCCAACTGCCGCCGCGGACGATTCGCGGATCCAGTTTCGTCGCGCGAACCCAGTCGGTGGCTGCGGTCAGAGCGCCGTCGCCGGCGACGTACGGTTCAAACTGATCAAGAACCCATTCGGCGGCATTACCGTGCATGTCCAGCAGGCCCCACGCGTTGGGTTTCTTCTGCCCCACTATCTTTGTGCCGTTGTCGTCCGAGTTCCCTTCAAACCATGCGTAGTCGCCCAGTTGTGAGGCATCGTCGCCGAAGTGAAATGCGGTTGTTGATCCAGCTCGGCAGGCGTATTCCCATTCGGCTTCCGCAGGCAATCGAAACTGAATCCCCGTGATGGCCGACAGCCATTTACTGTACTGCTTCGCCGAATACAGCGTCACGGTAACGGCCGGCTGCTGGTCCTCTTCGCCGTATTCGAAGGTGAAGTCAGGTTCGTACAGCGGTGTCGGTGCCGTCACAGCATCCACTCGATTTTCGTCCGTAACCTTGCGAATGCCCTGCTCTTCGAATTCCTTAAAGGCATCGTACACCCGCATATAGTTTTTATATTCTGCCCACGTCACTTCACAGCGCGCCATCCAAAATGGTTCTACCGCGATTTTCCGTTGCGGCCCTTCGCATTCTTCGCGCCCGCTCTCGGCGGCCGCACTTCCCATGACGAATTCACCGCCGGGAATTGGCTCCATCCGAAAAGTGACATCTGTTCCGGGGATCGTGACGGTGTAGGGTGTCATGAATCCGCCGGCGACCTTGACGCAGCGTCCGTCCGCCGGCTTTTCCTTAACAAGGCCTGGAACATCTTCTGCAGACTGAAGCGGTGAGTGCAGAACTACGATCAGGGAACATGCGAGAAGTATTCTCATCAGCCAATTCAACCTTTGACAAATTCATATATTTGAGCTGGTGTCGACCGCCAATGGACGGGAACTGCCGCTCAGTAGTGGAACATGCGAGCAAGAAACAGAAATTCGCGAGTCGCACGACCAGCGGGTTGCTGCCGCGGCAGGGAGGGCACCAACATTGTGGCGGCAACCATCTGTCAAAACAACATCGATCGGCGGCGGAATACGAATCGGCAATCAACTTTCGACGACAGCGTATTACGCTGACTCGTGGCCGTGACCGACGCCTTCCAGCCTGAGAAAACGGCATGCCCACGAGCAAGAACGGTTCACCAGAATCAGTAAACTACTCTATTCTTCCACCATTGTCGCCACGGTTTCCACCACCTGAGCGATGGACATGTCGCTGGTGTCAAGAATCACGGCGTCATCGGCGGGCTTCATTGGTGCGTGCGCCCTGTTTTCGTCGCGGGCATCGCGTTGCTGCAACTGTGTTCGGACGGTCGACAGAGTGAGGCTGGAACCGCTGCCGATCATTTCGCGGTGACGTCGTCGAGCTCTGGCATCCACTGAAGCGGTGACGAAGAATTTGAATTCGGCATCCGGGAAAACAACCGATCCCTGATCACGTCCTTCGGTGACCAGACTGCCCTGACGCGCGACACTACGTTGCAGTTCCACCAGTCGCGTGCGTACCACAGGGTTTGCCGCCACAACGGAGGAAATCGCGGTCACTTCAGGTGTACGAATTTTCAAGTCGACTCCCACACCATTCAAGACCACAGTCCCGTTGTCGAAGCTTATATCAATTTCCCGGGCAATCTTTGCCACCGCCTGAGCATCCGCTTCCTCAGCACCAGCCTGCAGCACAGCCAGTGCGACGGCTCGGTACATCGCACCCGTGTCAAGAAAACGAACCGTCAGACGTTTTGCCAGAAGTTTTGCGACGGTGCTTTTCCCGGAACCAGCCGGACCGTCGATAGTGATGATCATGATCGTGAAGGGCTAAAGTGCAATAATGATTTCGATGGTCGCTGCCAAAGAGTTTTACACGTCTCGGTCGCAGTCAGAAAGTCAGTTGGACTTCCTTGATCTGAAACCGGGAGAATTCCACGTGAACTCCTTTTTCCGAGATCGACAGTTCCTGAATCGTGGCTCCGTCCGGATGACGCTGTCGCGCGCTGACGGGAGGTCTGGCGGTTCGGATAAGACAGCTGACGGATCGACCTTCGGTTTCCTGCAACAACAGAGTCAGTTTCGCAGACGATGACGTGGCTGCAGCGTTGGTCAGATCCGGCCCGGAAGCCTGGTCACTCACACATTCACACCGCGTTCTCGCGACAATCACACTCTTTGACGAGAGGCCCAGAATCCATGCGGAGGCTGTGCTTTTGGGAATGCCGGTATCCGTGGACAAAGAAACAGACGGCTGCAGGACTTCCTGGGCCGTTCGCATCGGATACGCCTGGTCGAATTCCAATGTGAAGTCGAATCGCCGTCCGGATTCGCCTTCCACCAGCAACAGGCTGTCCAGCATGCGTGGTCCACTGCGGCGGTGATAAGGGCGTCCATGAGGCACGATCAGCAACCGTTGATCGGCGTCGGCAATTTCCACGTAATCCGGGGCTTCAAAGCGTTCCATCCGGAAGCCGGATGCCTGTCCCAGCATGCTGCGAGTAATTGAGGCGGCTGAGTTATCCCAGGCGAAACGACAGGCGTAATAGGTCATCCACGGATTGCCGTGAGGCAGAGTCGGCAGATCGTCGAACTCGATTTGAATGTGTACGCGTGGCGAATTCCGTTCAACGGTAACCGTCTGGCGAAACCTGGCCATCACCTCCTGTGTCACCACGTCGATATTCTCGCACGTATTCTCGATCGCTCCGCGGAATGGGCCGCTGCTCAGAATTCGCGACGACGCCAACCGTACGGCCGCGTACGCCGTGGTCACCTCATCGTCGTCAACGGTATAGGTTTTGGAATTGTCATAACGGAAGGCCACCTGCTGACTAACACGATTCGATCGCTGGTTGTGGAAATGCACGGCAGAAATACCACCGGTCACTTGGCTCAGTTCCACTTCGAAATATTCGTTTCTCAACAGCAGATCTTCGGCCAGCGGTTTGCCCTTCACCTTTGACGGCGTGACGGCCTGTCTGGACTCCTGGGATTCGTGAATCCAGGCAAACCCTCCCGCTGGCACTTCCAGGTTCAGGATGCGTTCCTGGTCCTGGTGCCAGAATGCCGTCAGACATTCGTTGGCAGCGGGTGTCCCGTTGTCGTCAGGCCACGGAACAGAACACCTGCGTTTCCACGGCAATGGGTTGACCAGCAGGATTCCCTTCGCCGCCACATCCGTCGTGGGAACCAGACTGGCCAGTATCTTGGCAGCCTCAGTCTGCAGACGCGAAATGTTGTCCTGAATATTGGCAAGTCGCTCAGACTGTTCAGCCGCCGTGTCGGGCTCGGACGACGTCAGATCAATTCGCCGCGCCTCCTCTTTGCTGAGTCCAGCCTCCGGTTCACCTGTTGATCCCGGGGTCAAACTCTTCGGCTTCAGAATACCGGTTAATGCGTGTAAGAATGCAGCCGTCTCAAGCCCAGCGCGTTGCTGGTGTAATTCTGCCGGCGATGTAATGGGTGCTTCCGTCTTCAGGACAGACGACTGAATCAGGTACGGACTGAGATACTCGCCTTCGTCGAATTTTGTGGCGGACGCCTGGTTGCCGGTCTGGTCGATGAAGTCCGTCATGGTAACAAAGCGACCCAGAACCGGTGCGTAGCCGGCCGCAATCTGCAGGTCCGTCAGCCACGGAGACTGCAGCGTGGGAAGTCGCGCCAACAACATGACCGCAGTGGTATCTTCCTGCATACTTTCGGTGAAGCGGTCGGCGAATCGCAGAAAGGATGAAGCCCCGTCGATGGCCAGTGGAATCCGTGACACCGAGTCAATACTGCTGCCGTCCGGTGCCTGCCAGTTGAGTTGCCCGAATTCACGGTCCGGATACAGGCCGTCGTCCAGCACAACATGCAGCGCACCGCTGAAGTTGAACAGAGACAGCAGTGAGGGCAGACTGCTGGTCATGCCGAAGCGGCGTCTGGCCCAGTGTACGCCTTTATCAGTCAACTGATCCCGCACCCAGTTCTGCGCGTCGTAAATGTCTGAATACACTGCGTTAAGCCCCCCCAGCGAAACGCGGAGCTCGTCCTGGTGCCCCGTCATCAGGGACAGCCGATCAGATAGCAAAGCCGACTTCAACGTCGCCTCGAAGTCAGGCTCGGCTTCACAAAATTTCCTGAGTTCGTGACCGCTGCAGACCAAAGACAGCGAGGGGCTGCCCGCGATCAACCGCTGTAGATCAGCGGCCGTGGTCTGATCGGACGGCAGACACATATCCAGCAGAAAGCAGTCCACAGGATAAAACTGTTCTCGACAGTCCAGCAGGCATTCGAAACAACGCCTCAGATGGTCCCGCGCCAGCGATTCGTTACCAGCGACGGCCGCTTCTGCAGCAGCAAACGCTTCCGTTTCCAGCAGGTATCCATCGGGATCAACGAAATGGTGCATACGACGACTCAGCAGCAGCACCTGTAAGTGAGTCGTACCCAGGGCAAAGAAATCTGCCAGCAGTGATTCCGGAATTGCTTCCGCATCAACACCGAACTCCGCATCAATCGCCCTGATCCACTCGTCACGGTCCCCACAGCCGTGGAAGACAACGCTGAGCGTGTCCGAGAGTTTTTCCTGCCAGTCATGCCCCAGCCAGTCTTCGCTGCATTCCGGCACGAAGATAATGTGCTGCCCGGTAGGCAATTCGGTGGATTCCGCCTGGCGGAACTCGGGAATGCGGACGGACCTGCGCAACAGCCAGGGATGCCATGCCACGGCAAAGGCATTCAGCAGGGACGCTGCATTTCTCTCGTTAAGATCGGATGGAAGGTCCTCGATCGAGTATCCAGGGATGAGAATACTAATTTCCTGGAAGTCCGCACTGTGGGTCATGCTACCTGTTCGCAGTGGATTTTACGTGGGAAGGCGAAATTCAACTCAGGGACTGAGCTATGTTTTCTGTTGAAGTTTCTGTGATTCTGTATATCGACGCCCTGACAGCAGTTCCAGGTACGGCTGATTCTGGACGCGTTTGAAAAAAAAAACGAGTTCACGGGAACAAGGGACCAGGAACCACCGTCAAAACGCCATCGCCGCGAATAAAACGCTCGATATAGGCGATACAACTGGAAGCACGACTGCTGGCTTAGTCACGGCGAAGGGTTTGTAGGCCAATCGGTGTGATTCAATGGTCCAAACTTGCATAAAGTCGTGATTTCGTTGACGATACGTCAGTTCCTCTGGTAGTTTTGGGGCGTGAGTCTTTCGGTTACCAGGAAATGAACAATTGTGCTGTTGGTAGTGATTGGGCAAAGGTTTCGTTGATTTTTCCTGTCTAAACTATCTGATATTGGCCGACAAGGCCGTGAGTCCACGCCGATTCAAGGGCGTTCACATTCACCAATCATCCTTTCCGGAATCAGCAACACCGGCCGGAATCGGTTTGTTTTAGGGTTTTGAGGAGCCGTTATGGCAGAATCTCGCAGCGCATGGGGAATCGATATCGGGCAGGCTGGGCTGAAGGCCATCAAGCTGCGTCTTGAAGACGACGGGCAAAAAGTCAGAGCTGTCGCCTTCGACTATATCCCGCACCCTAAGATCCTGAGTCAGCCCGATGCCATACCGGAAGAACTAATCCGGCAGTCGGTCGAGACTTTCATGTCTCGCAATAAGCTGGGCAACGATTTGGTCGGGGTCAGCGTTCCTGGCCAGACGTCTTTGGCCAAGTTTATCAAGCTGCCTCCGGTTGAACCAAGCAAGGTTGCCGAGATTGTTCGCTATGAAGCTCGACAGCAGATTCCATTTGACCTGAGTGAGGTCATCTGGGACTACCAGCCGATCGGTGGTGGCGTGGAAGAGAGCGGCTTTATGCTGGAAGCGGAAGTTGGATTGTTCGCGATGAAACGCGATCTGGTCTACACCGCGATGGAGCCGCTGACCGAACAGAAGGTGGAAATTGAAGTTGTCCAGGTGTCTCCCCTGGCGCTGTACAATTATTTGTCGTTCGATGTGCTTGAATTTCGATTGGACGGCGACAACGCCGACCCGCCGGATGCTGAGGACTATTACATCGTGCTGGACATGGGGGCCGACAACACGACGCTGCTGGTCTCAAATGGCAAGAGTATCTGGATTCGCAACGTGCCGATTGGCGGCAACCATTTTACTCGAGCGTTGACTCGTGAAATGAAGCTCACATTTGCCAAAGCCGAACACCTCAAACGCAACGCCACAAAAGCTCCGGATCCGAAAGCTGTTTTTCAGGCCATGCGGCCGGTCTTCAATGACTACGTGACCGAAATCCAACGCTCGATCGGCTACTTCGGCAGCGTCAATCGAACAGCCAAAATCACAAAAGTGGTCGGCGTCGGAAACGGCTTTAAGATGGCCGGGTTGCAGAAGTTCCTCCAGCAGAACCTGAAATATCCCGTGCAGCGTCTGGACGAACTCAAAGGTGTCACCGGCGACGGTGTACTCAGCGACCCACTGTTCATTGACAACATCATGACTTTTGCGGTCCCGTATGGACTCGCCCTGCAGACCTTGAAGCAGACTCGAATTCACACGACATTGCTGCCACCGGAGATTGTGGTTGAGCGGACAATCAAACGGAAGAAACCATGGGCCGCCGGAATCGCCGCCGGACTGCTGCTGGCGATGGGGATTTCCACTTTCGCCAGTGCTCGTGTGTTGAGTTCTGTGAGCGAAGAAAAATTCAAAGACGGTCATGCCGCCGTCGAAGAGCTGCAGTCTCTGGTGTCTGGCAACACGGCCGCGTACGACAGTCAGGTGGCCGATCATGAGGCCAATAAGAAGGCCATCAAAGATCTGACGGCCCCGCTGCAGAAGCGGGAGTTGTGGATGGAACTCATGAAAGCCATCAATGATTGCCTGCCCCGCGATGAGGGGAACGACATGGATATCACGGATCCTCAGTTGCAGCGACAATTGCGAATCCAGAGTTTTGTACAGAAGAAGGTGGAGAACGTATCGGAGTGGCATGAGGCACTGCTGGGTGCCAATCTCAGTGAGGAGTTTCATGCCGACGATGCGGAAACCGCTCCCGATGGCGTCGGCTATATCATTACGTTAACCGGTCATCACTTCTTCAATCACCCGGACCAGCCGTACGACACCAGAAACCGAGGTTTCGTCGAAAACACGTTGATCAACAATCTCCGGCAGTGGGTTCTGGACAGAGATGGTGCCGGCGATGGGGCCGCACCCACACCAATTGGCCAATTGGGAATCTCGCACCCCATTGTCGTATGGGCATTGGACGATGAAGTTACGTATGACCCGAATGCTCGAATCGGCACAGGAAACAGCATGGGCGGCGGCATGGGAATGGGCGGCGGTATGGGAAGGGGCGGAGGTATGGGAATGGGTGGTGCCATGGGAATGGGAGGCCCAGGTGGGGGCAATTATGAGGATGAAGAAGACTATGAAGATTCTGGTGATAGTGGAATGGGCGGCGCCATAATGTCTGGCACGCAACAAAGCAGTGGACTGACGCCGCTGGAAAAGCTTCAGGAAGATGGATCGTCCGTTCGGGATATCACGAAAACAGAATTCGTCGTGCAGTTTGCATGGGTTCCGATTCCTTTGAGGGAACGCACAGACACGCCCGTGGTGGTGGAGCAGGCTGTTGAAGTTGTTGAGGAAGCTGAATCGGATAGCGAGTAACGGGTGTCTCACGGTTCTGTTTGAATTTGTTAAATACGTATTTGCAGGTAGTGACTCATGGAAAAACTTCAGCCCGTTATTAAGCAGATTTTCTGGATCCTTTTCGGACTTGCATTGCTGCTGGTCGTCATTGGCTGGTGGACTGCCAACGGAGCTCTTTCCACTCAGATTGAAGCCCGAAACGGTGAGGTCAACAAGGCCTTTGCTGACGCAGAGCAAAACGTCAGCGCTGTCCCGAATAAGGACTGGACGGACGCCGCACAGACAAAAAACGACGAGCACAAGAAAGAATTCACCCAGTCCGCCAATGGACTTCGGAAAGACCAGCTTGGGGCTCGAACTTACCCGGTGGGCATTCGCGATGAATTGAATCAACTGAAGTACGGCAGCAAGATCGAGAAGAAAACACTGCGAGAACAATTCGCCCGACTGTATCTGAAGTATTTTCACGAGCAGTTAATGGTGATCAAGCCGTTCATCAACGGCGAAGGCCTGGTGGATGTGAGCAATGCCCAAATCACACAGGAAAACCCGTCTCGCTGGAGAACAGTTCGTCCAACGTCTCCGGAAATCTGGCACGCTCAGGAAGACATTTGGTTGCTTCGTTCAATTCTCGATTCGATCGCCGCCGTGAACGTCGGAGCCGAACGAATCGACAAGGCACCAATTCGATCTCTGCTGGTGCTACGGCTTCGCGGGGGGGATCGTGATGCTCCAGCCGGCGGTTCGGCCGGTGGTGGATTTGCTGGCGGCGGATTTGGCGGCGACTCAGATTATGAAGGAGGGATGATGTCAGCGATGGATAGCGGGTTCGGCGGGAGCAGTGGCGTCAGCGGGGGCGGTGGTGCTTCCGAGGTCTGGAAGTCCTTTCAGGGCAGTCTGGGCGGTGATTTATTGACCGAGGAGTTTGGCGCTGGAGCCGGCGACAGCGGTGGAGGCGGGGAAATGGGAATTTCCAGCAGCTCCGACTACGACGAGGGCGGGGACGACTACGACGAGGGCGGGGACGACTATGACGACGGGGGCAGTTCCGGCGGGTTTGGATCGGCGGCCGGGTCGACGAAACGCTACGTGGACGACGGTGTATTATACCGCAGCAGGGCCTTCCAGCTTGAAGTGAAAATTCTGCAACAGGAAATCCCTTCTCTCCTGGCCGAATTGACAAACTCCAGTTTCCCTGTCGAAATCGTGCGGGTTGATGCCTCCTTTGGAGCGGGGTCAAGCGGAGTACTTTCTTCGGGGATGGGAGGAGGAGGCTACGAAGGAGGAGACTACGAAGGGGACGACTACGAAGGGGACAGCGGCGGAATGTCAGGTGGCTTCGGTGGTAACAGTTCCGGGGCATCTGGACTGGCAGGTATGGGTGGCCTCGGCGGACGTGGAGGGCGTGGAATGGGAGGCGGAGGGCTGGGATCCTCCGGGCTGGGAGGTGCAGACTTTGGTGGTGGCATCACAGGACTGGGGTCTGGCTTAAACGGCAGCGGCAATACGCCTGGAAGCCGCGCACTGGCAAAGAAGAAAGCCATCGGGGCTCGCTTGCTGGCAGCCGCTATGGCAGACCCGAACATTGCCACTGTCCGCGTGGCCGGGCTGATGACCATGTATATCTCACAGGAAGAAAATGAGGCACAGGAAGGTGCCGAGGCAGCGGCAGAAACGGAATCCCAGGAAGAGGGCGGTGTGGATCTGCCACCTGACGAAACTCTGACCGATGCTGTTGAGCAGGAAGCTGGAACTGACACCAGTGAGACGGCCGAGCCAGACGAGAATTCGGAAAACGGCAGTGACGCGACCGAGGCCTCGGCGACGCCACTTGATGAACCAAATTCAACAGACACTTCTGCCGATGGGCCCTCAGCCCCGAATGACACATCGCAGCCACCCGCTGCAGTTGAACCTCCAACGGGCTTGTGAACAGAACACCGTTTAAGCCCTCTGACGATACCGCATTATTGACACGAACAGATCTCTATCTCCTTTCCGGAGCCAACCATGAGTAAATTTGATTTCAAGACCACACTTATGAACCACGGCGAAAAAGTCGTCGCTGGTGTCTTTGGCATGCTGGGTTTTCTGGCTCTTGGTTCGGCCAGTTGGGATACGGATCATCGAACTCCAGGTCAGATCCAGGACACTGTGTCCGATGCGAAAACGGCCATTGATCAAAACGTCTGGCCGGATGAGGCCAGAATAGTCTTCAATGAAATTTCCAATCCCGATGTTCCGGAATACGATGTTGTGGCGTTGGCGAAGCTGATCAACCAAAGCAACATCGATCGCAGCAAGTTTGTTGTAGGACAACCCTTCAACCAGGACATCAGACCGCTTCGAGAAAAGCGGTCCGCCGTGGCCGTTCTGGCGCCAGAATCTCCACGAGCCGTTGCCGTCGTATTTCCATTGGCGAAACCGCCCGAGGAATTGGACGAGGAATTGACAGAGGGTGAAGACCCGACCGATTCAGATTCGGCCGAAGGCAGCGAAGAAGAAATGTCGGAAGAAGAGGCGGCCGCCGAAATGCTGGCGAAGAAATTCGGTATTCGTTCGCCCTCGGGTGGTGCTGACCTGGGAATGTCGGGCGGAGGACTTGGTGGGATTTCCAGTCTTGGTAGCGGACCTGCAGGCCCAGGTGGACTTGGCGGGCTCGGAGGCAGAGGTGGCCTTAGTGGCCTTGGTGGCCTTGGTGGCCGTGGTGGCCGTGGTGGCGGAGGGAGAGGTAGCCTTGGTGGGGAATCGAGCATGATGTCGGGCATGATGTCGGGCGGAGGCGGTTATGAGGGTGACGATGAGGATGAGTATGAAGGAGGCTTCGACCTGGAGGGCATGTTCGGCGGCGAGATGATGACGGTTAAGAAAAACATACGCGTGGCTGCCGGAGTTGCTACCACGATGATTGTGGACCTGCAGAAACAGCGGAGCGTGATCCGTGATGCTCTGCATCTGACAGGAAATAATTTTCAGGAAGTTCAGCAGCACATTCAGTTCATCGACCTCATTGTTGAAAGGCGTCAGCGGCAGAACGGACCTGCTCCGTGGGCAGCAGAATGGGAGAAGGTGTCCTCCGAAGATCTGGGAGAGATTCTGAAAGAATCATTGGGGATCGATCGTGACATTGTCAGCCCCGCTGTCACTCGTAACACAATTACAATGCCGTTGCCTCGACGTGCTGCCGGGTTCTGGTTGCCGGAAGAAGCCTCGCATCCCAGAGTCGAGGACTTCGAACTGAGTCCCGAAGAGAAAATACTAATTGATAAATGGAATGAGATGGCCACCAAGAGGATGGAAGAAGAACAGGCGGATCAGCCCGTTATTGTCGAGCAAAAGGGGTTCAGCCAATTCACCCAGAGTGCCACAGACCTGTCGCAAATGTCCATGATGTCCGGTGGCTCATTCGGCTACGAGGATGAATCGGATTCGTATGAAGACGAGATGAACTCGTACGAAGGTCAGATGGGTGAAGGACAATCATTGACGGCTGAGCAACGCACTCTCCTGGATGCAACACGGGCGACCGCTGATAATCGGCTGTTGCTGGTGCGGTTTATGGATTTCACCGTCGAACGTGGACACGCCTATCAATATCGCGTTCGGCTGGAAATGTTGAACCCGAACTATGACCACCCTCTTGACGAACTGGAAGATCCCACGTTGGGCATTGAACCGACGCTGTTTTCCGGGTGGAGTGCGGCAACTCCGCCAGTGTTCGTCCCGTTGGGGCACCATACCTATCTCACTGACGTCAGCGGCCGTCGAGGTGAACATGAGTCAGTCGGAATGATGGTTTATACAGACACCACGGAAACCGGTTTGCCTGTAATGGGTGGTATCAAAGTGATGATGGGGCTTCCGGTCTCGGGACGGGAAAGACTGGAAGTGGTCGACCTGACCACAAATCAGTTGGAATCCCGCGAAATCACACTTGCTACGGATGAGCTGCTTTCGGCGGCCGAAGCAGTGGGTCGACTTTCCACGAGTGATCACCCCGATCTCAGGTCCCTGATCGGTGCCAGAGGACCGAAACCGATTCCTGATCAGATCTGCGTACTGGACAGCAATGGTTCGTTGAGACTGCGTTCCGTGGGCGATGGCCAACAACAGAGAGATATGGACAAGATGGAGGCGGAATTTATTCTGGAACAGTACGACGGTTGGCGCGTCAGCGACACCTCAGCCGCAGACGGCTTCTTCGGCGGCGGTGATGAAGAGGGCGATGAAGAAGGCGGCTACGGGCTGGGTATGTCTTCCGGAAGCTCTTCGTCCGGTGGATTCTATGGCGGTGCCAGTGACGGCGGGCGGCGACAATCGTCTCGATCAAAACGACGCGACCAACGGTCCGGCAAGGCCCCCAGGCCCGGGGCTGGGGGCGGTCGCGGAGGGGGAGGTGGAGACTACGATAACTAGTCGCGGTCCTGATTTCTTCTCAGGCGAAACAACCGCAGTTGACACCAAAGATAGACCGCACTACAAGCTTGGGCTGCCTGGATCTAACCACCAGTACCTGAGCGTGTTCTACGCTGTTCGATGGAGCGAACAACGATGCGAAACTATGTTGGGTTGTGCCTTGTCGCGTTTACAGTTGGTTGCGGTCGCAGCGGAGACACAGCGGCCCCTGTCGCTGGCGTGCCGTTAGCAATTAACGGCCCATCCACGGTCGATACTGCCAAACCGATTTCCACGCCTGTTCCGGCCGAGAGCATCACCAATGCGGCCGTTGAGCAATTGTTTCAAAAAGCTCAGCAGGCTGCACGTGCCGGTCAGACTGCGGCTGCAGTGGAAGCACTCAGCCAGGCGATTGGCACTGCGCCGAGTGACTCTCGTTTGTTCCGTCTGCGGGCCGATGTCTATTCCCTGATCGGTGAGTATGCCAACGCTCGGGCCGACTATGCCCTTGCCGTCCGGACCGAGCCACAGAATGCGGAACTTCGCAACATCCGTGGCTACTTTCTGATGTCTCGCGGCCTGACGAAGGACGCGTTGGCTGACTTTGACCAGGCCCTGAAACTGAATCCGGAATTTGCCGCGGCATGGAACAACAGAGGCCTCGTGCACCTTGCCAATCAGGACTACAAGTCGGCTGTGGCTGACTTCGACAAGGCAGCCACCATCGATGGCGAATATGCCGACGCTCTGAACAACCGAGGCTTCGCGAGATTCAAGATGGGACAGCTGTCTGAAGCCCTGTCCGACCTGAAACTGACGGTGGAATTGAAACCCAACTACACAACGGCATGGAACAACTGTGGCCTGGTCTACATGCAGCAGAAGAAGTATGCCCTGGCAGTGGACGCTTTCAGCCAGGCGATCCGTCTGGCGCCTACTGATATGCGGTGGCTGGGCCACCGACGGGAAGCGTTGAAGAGGCAGGGACGATATACAGAGGCCGCTGCCGATGTAGAAAAGATTCAATGGCTCAATACGCTGAACCAGATGACTCAGCAGGCCCTAAACCGGCCCACTGTGTCAAGTACGTGGATTGCACGGGCGGCACACCTGGTGGAGGGTTCCGAATTTAATGCCGCCGTGGAGGACTACTCACGTGCATTGAAGCTGAAGCCAGCCGACCACGAAGCCCTGTGCGGCAGAGCATTGGCCTGGCTGAGTCTTGGGCAGGTAGGGAAGGCGATCGCTGACTGTGATGAATCGCTGGTGGCGGAACGCACAGCATCCGCATTCTCCATTCGCGGTGATGCCTGGTTCGCGAGGGCCAATTACGATCAGGCGATTGAAGACTTCGAAGCAGCACAGCGTTTCGATGAAACCGTTGCCGAAGCATACCGTAAACGAGCAACAGTGCGGCGGGCGGACGGTCACGACGAGCTGGCTGACGCCGACATGAAGAAAGCCAGCAGGATCACCTCGGCCCTGAACGGCGAAACCCAACCTCGGAAAACGGGGCGTCCCCAGGTGCCGTTCCCGAACTAGAGGAGTCTACTTATTGTCCAGAACCGTTCCGGCTGGTGGGTAGACCGTTTTCTCAGGCTGTGAGGCGTCTAACGCGGCCACCAGTCAGCCTGATACGCTGTCGCCCGGGTCTATTGGCACTCCGCCACGCGATAAACACAGTAACACGTGGTGCGGCCAGCAGCGCACAGGTTACTCCTCCTTCAGAGGTCGCTGCATCAGTTCTTCTGTAGCCTGACTCGGCGTCTTACCATCAAACAACACATCATGGACGGCATGAGCAATGGGCATGTCAATGTCCTGCTGCGACGCGATCGCACAAATGCTCTTTGCGGTATAGACGCCTTCCGCGACGGCCTGCATGGACTCCTGTATTTCTGCCAGTGATTGGCCTCGGCCAAGCAGCTCGCCGACCCGTCGGTTACGGCTGTGGCGACTTCCACACGTCGCAATCAGATCTCCAATACCGGCCAGCCCGTAAAACGTTTGGGCGTGCACACCCATGGCGGTGCCAAAACGAACCATTTCTGCCAGGCCGCGTGTGATCAGAGCAGACTTTGCATTGTCACCAAATTCCAGGCCATCTCCGATGCCGGCAGCAATGGCGATCACATTCTTTAAGGCACCGGCCAGTTCCACACCACGCAGATCGGCGCTGGAGTAGACGCGGAAATGCCTGTTCGAAAACGTGCGTTGAACGGTCTCAGTGGCGGCGGAATTATCAGAGGCCGCAACGACTGTTGCCGGTTTACCGACGGCCGCTTCTTCCGCGTGGCACGGCCCGCCCAGAGCAACCACAGAGCGGTTGCCGAGTAGTTCCTGAATAATCTCGCTGGGGCGAACCAACGTTTCAACCTCAATCCCTTTCACCGCACTGACCATCAGGGCAGACGTTGGGATGTGTTCCAGCAGACTGCCGACTGAGTCGCGGATCGCCCGCGTCGGAACGCACACCAGCACGATGTCCGCCCCTGCCAGCGCACGCCGTGGGTCTGACGTCACGGCCACACTCTCCGGGATCCTGACACCTGGCAACAGCCTCGCGTTTTCACGTGTCTCCGAAATATGGCTGGCGAAGACCGGATTCCGAACCCAGAGACGAACGGAGTTCGTTGGTTTCGCTGAGAGGACAATCGAACAGGCCGTCCCCATGGCGCCACCGCCAAGGACACAGATCGAATTCGTTGGTGGCTGCGTTGTTTCCTCGTCCATCAAGTATGGTCTTATTATTCCACTGACGTTTTCAGTTCAGGCAGGGAAGCGGCTTCCGGTGGGACCTTCGCTGGTGCAGTCGGGTCGTCAGAATTTTCAGGTAATGGATTTCCGGTCGGCGGTTCTGTAGTTGAGGCTTTGGGTGCCGCCTCACCGTCGTCCTTGGCAGATTGCGGAACATCTTCCGTACTGTCGGACGGTGCTGCTTCCGGAAACTCGTAGTCTTCCCAAAGGTCCGCACCGGCATCAGCAATCAGACTGGCGGCATCGTCACTAATCAGGCGAAGATAGATCTCAGCGAGAGGCAGAAATGCACTTTCTCCTCCGTCGCTGATCAGTCCTGTCAGCAGGAATCGTGCGTTCGCGATGTTGCCGGATTCAATGCCGGCCATTGCCATCATGAATCGCGGCTCAACTTGTTCGCGTGGCAGTGTGGTCATTGGCCCCTGACCGACGATTAAATGCGACAACGGCCAGCTCGGGAGCGGGGCTCCTATTCGAGATTCGACGGCGGGGACTAATGGCAGTGTCTGCATGAGTGACATGCCGATCTGCGGATTGCTGGCCAGCTCCGTCATGACGTCAAGCTTGTCTCTCCATGCATCAATGGCAGATGGGTAGGCCCCTTTTGCCAGCTGACTTAATGCGACAGGTGCGTGCCACTGCAGTCTTGCGAAGCCCTCCTGCTGCCGATTCTCCTGAATAATGGCAACCATGCGATTCAAAACTTCAAAACCATCTTCCAGCTCCCCTGTCTCCAGAAGCATCTGCCCCCGCAGCAACTCGGCTTCTGGAAGGGAAAGAAGAAGATCAGTGTTGTCATTTGCGAGATCCAACGCCAGACGCACATGACCAGCCGCGTGCAGCTGACTAATAATCGTCAGTTTCTGCTGAGCGTGTTCCTGAAGATCTTCGGGAGGCTGCTGTTCCAGTACCTCGTCTATCGTCTGTTGAACTGTTTCCTTTTGCTCCTGCCATGTTCTTCGCACCTCATACAACTCACGCAAAAGCTCCTCGGAATCCGGATCCTGCAATAAACGGTCCTCTTCCAGAGCCAGGTAGTTCTCCACACATTCCAACGCGAGACCGTTTCGAGAGCTTTCCCCATAAAGTCCCATCAGGGCGTTCCACAGGTCTGCAGATTCCGGTTCCAGGATCAGGGCCTGCCGCAGCGCCATGACGGCCTGCATGTAACGTGTGGAATGAGCACTCACCCCACCCAGAGCCCCGGCAATTGCCTGCTCAAAAGCATCCAGTCGGATATAGGCAAGCCCCAGCAGCCCGTAGGCATCTGCGCTTTGCGGGTCCTCAAACAGAGAGGTGTTGCAGTTGCGAATGGCCAGCAGCGGTCCCGCGAGCGTTTCGCCCAGCGCCTTTGTGTACGAAGAATCTTCTGGTGCGTTCGCATGGGCCACCGCGATGTTGTACACCTCCTGCGCCGAAGTCTGACTGTTCATCACAAAAGCATGTTGCGCTTCCCGCAACGGACCGCTGAGCGTTCGACGACTCGCGTAAACGTACTTGCTGTAAAAGTCACTCTCTCGAGCAAAGTCAAAACGTTCAACATCAGCTATTTTTGCGCTGCTGAACACCAGCTTTTGTAAATCCAGAGGAACAACATCCGCTGCGGCCTTCTGGAAAAAAGCGGCAGATGGTCCGCGTTGTGTCAGAGTCCAGTTCGGACTCTGCACGAACGCAAATGTCATTTTGTAAGCCGGTTCGCCAGGTGGCGACAGGCGGACCATGACGTGCGTCAAACCAAGTGCGTCGTACTCTTCATTCCACTGTGGATTAACAAGATCATTTTCAGGTGCCGAAGCGATGTCCTCGGCACCTGCAAGCTCAACCCCCGTGACCATTGGCGGTATCGGGTCCGCCGTTACCAGCAGACTACGGCGCAGGCTGTCGAACCTGTGAATCCATGATCCATGATCACTGTAACTGCCAAACAGCAGCACTCGGCTGTCAATGAAACTCTGGCGGCCGTGCCAGATCAGAAGGTCACCCTGATTCATACGTGTGTGGAACACACGGGCGTGTTCCGGCAGTTCGGCAAGTTGCTGTCCCAGAGTGTCCATCGTCGTCTTCAGGTCTGCTTCAAACCCCAGGCCAACCGGACTTCGCGTTGGCAGGCGATCGGCCACGGTGAAGAATGCCAGAAACGCCATCGCAAAGACTGTCACTGCACGTCCGCCACGAGAAAACAGCACTTCTTTCGCATCAACGGTGTATTCCTGGCGGAACGTGCGGCCATACCATCGCTGTGCTGACGTGCCTGCTGCCACTGCCGCCACCAGTGCCGCGGCCGGAAGCTCGTGAACGGCGATCAGCGCTGCAAGAGAAAAACCAGTCAGAGTCACGACCCACGGAACGTCTTCCCGACTCCTGGCGATCACCAGCACCACGACGGCAATGATCAACATCGCGAGTCCGGTGACGTAGGCGAATTCAAAGCCTTCCAGAACCTCGGGGACCCACAGCGGAAAGTACTCAGTACGACCGTCCAGCAGAACAGACGCGGCCAGAGGGCGACCGCCGGAATCCGTGAGCGGCTTCAACTCAGCCATTGACGGATACTCGACTGTATATGTCGTGATCACAGACGTCAGGCTGGCAAGGGGGGCAGGAGTTAACAGCAACGCCACCACGGACAGGCCAGCCGCTTTCCACAGCGGCGAAGGTGACGCACCGGGTGCCTCACCGGCGCGTTCAGACAGGCCCTTTCGCAGCTGCAGTCCGGCTGCGAACAGCACAACGGCAAGAATTCCGACATACGCATGAGAATCAAGGTTCGCCCAGACAGCGAAGAGTAGCGGAAACTTCCAGTGTAGTCCCGTCGCGTTTCCTTCGTGGTAGCGGTGCAGCTGCAGCAGAATTACCACCATACCAATAAGCGTCACAAGATCGGTTACAGGTTGAAAGTCTATCGAGCACGCGGCAACAGCCAGCACGCAACAGATTGAACTCCACCACGTTGGCATGCCGCCCACGGAAATCAGGGACAGCAGGTATGCGACCATGCCCGCCAGCAGCGCTTTGAAAACAGTAAGCCCCTGTGCCCCGCCCACCGAATAAACGTAGCTGACCAGATGGTCGAAGGCCCACGCCGGAGAGGCAACAGATTGACCATCCAGCGCGTATGACAGTGAGTCCTGCGAAGACGGCAGAAATCCGTTCTGCATCATCTGTTCGCCGGATCGAATGTGTACCAGCGTTCGAGTGTCGGCCATCTGGCTGAAGCCAAACAACACAGCCAGAAATATGGCCGCCCAACGCAGCATGAAGTCGCCACGAATGGCCTCTTCTTCAACCAGTTCCGGCGTCAACTCTTCCTCTTCGGGCAATTCATCGTCGAAATCCGGTGACAGCCCCGGCAGGTCTGTCGCCCCGGATTCCGTCGCAGCGGACGATGCATCGTTGCCCGCTGACACCTGGTCTGCTGTAGCGGAATCCTGAGCGTCTTCTGGCGTCGCCTCATGGGTCTGGCTGTCTTGAGGCTCATCGGGCGTAGTTTCGCCGTTTTCGTCCTGAGAATTGCTCACGCTTTGTTCCTCGACACCGCAGAATCCGGCTGCCCATTCGGTCTAAACGGCCAGCGCGGACGTAACTTGTTTTCTGAACATCACTTATGAGGCCGGTACGCATTCGACGCGCACGCCTCCACTGAGTAGCGTACGAGGATCAGATGAGCACCGTTGGCGAAACGTCGCAAAGCGACTGGATCACAGCGATTCGGGCCAGGCGGACCGGCGGGTTCCATAAGGAAACCAGATGGCGTGCAAAGGACTGCCCGGTCAGACTACAGCTCGAAGTATTCGTCTTCTTCGAATTCTTCGACTGCTCTCAGTTCGTCCAGTTCTCCAGCGTCCGCCGGTTCCACACTCGGATCGACAAGTTGGCCGGTCATTCCCTGGCCTGCTGCAGTGTGAACGTCAGAAGTCTCTTCGGCGGACAGAGGACCGGCTTCCGGCATCTCCCGCGAAATCGCCTGTTCAGGCGAGGCCACATGAGAAGACTCCATTTCGCCACGCGGCGCGAGACTACCGCAGTCCGCTTCACCCTGCTGTTCACCGCACAGATTTTTGCTAACAGCTCAATACCAGACACAGCCACCGCGGCAACGGACACCCAGACAATCAGACCGAGAGGAATTACGTTCGTCAGCACAGCCGATATCATAAAGACACAGATCACAGCCAGCACCAGAAACAGCGTCGATCGCGCTGCAATACCACTTCGTTCTTTTCGCTTTGCATGAACGGCAAGTGCGTTCTCGATGGACTGAGTTGACAGAGCGCGGAATGACTCCATGTCATTGCGCAATGCAGCAAGATCAATCTTTGGCCTGTCGGCAATGGCCTTTTTCGTGTCTGGCGAGGGTTCGGCACCCAGCCCTGACGCTGACGTTTGACTGTCGAAATCACCAGCGTTGTACGCATCAATAAAGGACCGCGTTTGGGGAACCTGCGGTTCCATTGCGGCTGCTGCCGATGCGGCATTCGTTGCTGATGAGCTGGATTCCGGAGCCAGCTCTTCCGGCAATGTCCCGCCGGCCTTCTGACGATTGCGAGCCAGTAATTGTTCCATATAGTCAGCGACAAATTCATCTGACGCCGCGGTTTCATCGACTGTCTCTTCCGGGACATCAGCGCTGGCTTCCAAAAGTACGCTTTCAACGCCACTAAAGCTCAGGGAAACTGCATCGGATACTTCCACGTAGCCGTCGTCGACCCCGAGCGGCTGCAATTCTGCAACGCCCGATGAAGCCTCGTCTTCGTCACCACCCAGGCCAAACATCTCTGCCAGCTCAGAACGGATCGAGGCACGGTCCCCGCCATTCGCAGTTTCAGTCGATTCCGTGCTCGCTGTGTCGAGTGACTCTTCAGACAGTATCGCTGTGTGTTCGTCGTGCATCGACTGAGGCTGAGTGTCCGGTGTAGTCTGTAACTCGGCCCGGGCAAGTTCCAGCTGCTGACGTGCCTCCCGAAGCTGCAGCCGCTGACCCTCGAGTTCCTCTTCGGTGTTTTCAATTCTGCGTTCCTGCTCGCGGCTGTTTTCCTCACGTTGATCCAGGACAGCAATGCGCTCATCCAACTCGGCATGTTGCACGCGGATTTGTGCCGCATCTTTGTGTACTTCGTCGGAACCACCCATCCGTGCCTGCAATTCAGGCAGCAATTCATCCCTCTCCGCAAGCTTCTGCTGAAGCTCCGCGACGTCGTTGTCGCGATCAGACAACCGGGCCTGCACCTGCTGCAGTTCGTCTGTACGATCCGTCAGTGACTGTTGCAAATGCTGTTGTTCGGCTTC
>JBDONA010000027.1:0-16260 GCA_039831575.1 Fuerstiella sp.
ACCAGCCACGTCAATCGATTCTGATCCAGCTGAGCAAGCCCTTCCACGGGTGCCGTAATCGTCACTCCGTCCGCGTCTCGGCCTGGATCAAGCTGGTAGGTCAATGGCAGCTTCATGGTGCCCATGGTCACTGACGTGGGGAAGTCCGTGCTGCTTTCTGCACGCTGTGTTTCGCTGGTAAACGCGTTTACGTCAAACTGCAGCAGCCCGGGATTGGTTTTTACTGTTCGCTGATACCAGCGTCGGAGGCGATTTCGGTCGGTGATGTCGACAGGAATCTGTTTGTCGTAGATCTCGAACAGGAGGTCTTCGCCGGGCAGCAGGTCATGTCGTCGGGTTCTGGCCTGCAGTTCCTTCACCTGCTCCAGCACGTCGACGTTGTGCTGCAGAAACGGGAAATCTTTCCCCCAGCCCGATTTCGGAGTTTCCGTTCCCGAGCGATAGGCGGACGAGTCCGGATTGGCGGGTGTCGACCTGCCGGGCGTGATTCGCGAACGACTGCCGGAACGCAGTTCGTCCTCCTCTTCTGCATAATTCGATTCTCGTTCGTCTTCGGTTTTGCCGTACAGCAACCCAAGTTCGACAAGCCCAAACTGAACGAGCAGCTCGCGTGACTTATCGGGGTCAACCTTCGCGAACGACGTTTTTCGGCGAGGCACAATCGGCAGTCCCCACAGCGTCACTTTTTCGAAGCACATGACGTTGCCGGCTTTGGCATCCCAATGCGGTTCGCTGTATTCTCGCTTCACCAGATGCTCGGCGACAGCTTCGATCCACTCTGGCTGAATGCGAGCAAGTGTGCGTGCAAACCGTTGCGACGTTTCCACCAATTCGGCAGCCACAAACCATTTTGGCCCCTTGGCTGCCAGTGCCGATCCGGGCCAGAGTGTCAGTTTGTTGCCACCTGCACCCGTGTATTCGCGATCGGCTGACTTGTATGCCAGGTTGGCCAGCAGGCCCGTCATCAAGGAACGGTGGATCAGTGCGAAGTCATTCTTTCGATCTTTGAAGGGGTGTAGCGCGGCGGCTCTTTCCAGTTCTTTGTCGCCGGATTCCGCCAGCAGGTCCTTTAACTGCCGATGAACGTCAATCCATTCGCGCATTCTCATCCACGACAGGAAATTCTGGCGGCACCACTTCTTAAGCTGACCGCCGGAGAGTTTTCTTTTCTGTTCGTGCCATGCGTCCCACAGGTTCAACAGGGTCAGGAAATCGCTGTCGGCGTTGCGGAACTTCCGGTGTGCTTCGTCGGCGGCCTGCTGTTTGTCGATCGGACGTTCACGAGGATCCTGAGTCTCCAGTGCCGACGCGATGATCATGACTTCCGGTGCAGCGTGCTCATCAATTGCTGCCAGAATCATGCGGCTGATACGCGGATCGACTGGCAGTCTGGCCATCCGCCGCCCCGTTTCCGTGAGCACGTAAGCGTCACGACCACCATCTCCCTTCCCGTCAGACGCTTCGGGGTTTTCTATGGCTTTTAGCTCTTCCAGCGTCTTGTAACCTTCACGCACTGTGGTTGGACGTGGCGGGTCCAGAAACGGAAATTCATCCAGTCGCCCAAGCTTTAAGTTCATCGTGCGCAGGATGACTGCCGCCAGATTTGTGCGCTGAATCTCCGGCGCTGTAAAGGCTTCTCGACCGTTGAAGTCTTCTTCATCGTACAGGCGAATGCAGATGCCTGGACCGACGCGTCCACATCGTCCGGCACGTTGGTTGGCCGACGCCTGCGACACCGCTTCAATCGGCAGTCGTTGCATGCGGGATCGGGCGGAATATCGACTGATGCGGGCCGTCCCGGTGTCGACGACGTAACGAATGCCAGGCACTGTCAGCGATGATTCGGCGACGTTGGTGGCCAGCACGATTCGGCGATGTTGATACGACTGGAAGACTTTTGTCTGGTCCGCCATCGATAATCGACCAAACAGCGGAACAATCTGCGTGGGCTGCTGTGACGTATCTCCCGGATACCTGCGACCACCGAGTTTCTTATCCGCTTCGCGAATGTCTCGTTCAGTCGGCAGAAAGACCAGGATGTGCCCGCTGTCGATTCCGGCCAGTTCGTCGATGGCGTCCGAAATCCCATCGAGCCAGTCTCGCTCTTCCCCGCCTGGAAAGGTGTTTGGCCGTCTTGAAAAGTCGGGCTTTCGATGGTTGTCTTTGCCTGTAAGGCCTGCTGTGGCGGTGTCTTCCGACAGCGGTTGATAACGAATTTCGACGGGAAAAGTGCGTCCCTCCACCAATACCACGGGAGCCGGTTTGCCAGCTGTACCAAAGTGATTGGCGAATCGTTCTGCATCAATCGTCGCCGACGTAATAATCAGACGCAGGTCCCTGCGTTGCGGCAGCAGTCGCTTCAGGTATCCCATCAGAAAGTCGATGTTCAGCGATCGTTCGTGGGCTTCATCAATAATGATGGTGTCGTATTGATCCAGAAACCGATCCGACTGTGTCTCCGCCAGCATGACGCCGTCGGTCATTAGTCGAATCAGCGTGTTGGGCCCGGAGACATCATTGAAGCGAATGCGATACCCGACTTGCTTGCCTGTCTGGCACTTCAGTTCCTCGGCCAGACGAGTTGCGATCGAACGTGCCGCGATTCGGCGCGGTTGAGTATGCCCGATCACCCCACCGACACCACGGCCCAGTTGCAGCGCGATCTTCGGCAGTTGTGTGGACTTCCCCGACCCGGTTGCTCCGCACACGACAATGACTTGGTTGTCTCTGATGGCGGCCGCGATATCCTGACGGCGGACAACCACAGGCAGATCCTCCGGCCACTGAATTTCCGGTACTGACGCGACTCGTTTGGCACGCCGCTGAACAGAACCAGTCAGCTGTTCCGTTAGTTTTTTCAGGTTCCGATCGAACGGCTTTCCCGACGTTTCAGCGTTGCCAATCGAACGCAGCAACCGGCGCATGGAAAACTGATCCCCCTGCATTGCCAGGGAAATCTGCTGTTCAATATGTTTCCGATCGAAACGGGAACCGTCGTCGGAAGATCTGGGCGATTTATTGGAAATACCAGGACGCATCGTAGAACGGAGAGAGTGGCGTGCACGGGCGCCACGATAACAAAGTTCCGGGGCGGGAACCGGCTAACTTTGTGAATAAAAAAAACGAATCACGACACCGGAATTCAGGCCACCGGGCGGGATTGACTCTGAGACGCCATCAAATGATGTTCGAGTCCCGAATCAAACGCGAGTACCGCCATGGAATCAGACATTCCGGTTCATCATCATACCCAGCAAGCGGACCACTTCCCTGGCACCGTCTGTGGGATGCAATGCGGTCGTGGCGACGCCGGAAACGACTTTCGTGATGTTGTGATCGACCGCCCCTTCCTGCCCCCAGACATCGCCGTCAGGAGCCGTCATGTACGTGGAGAACGTACGGTGACCGGTGCCCGGACGTTCTCCGATCACATGTAGAATCGCCCGTGGCCCCTGCAGACCACCGAACAGAATTTCACCGATGCGATAGCCTGCTCGGACACGGCCCGAGGTAACGATAAGATTCTCAGCAGAGACGCTTAGACCCCGATCGTCGAGACTGCTCCGCAACTGATTCAGGAACGGCAGCAGGTGACCGTCTTCCGTAATCGCCAGGGCATTCAGTCCGTCGGAGATCACAATCTGCACATTAAATTGTTGGGTTTGTCGCTGACGGAGCTGGTGGAGCGACGCGACAGACGGCTCGTCCAGTTGTTCACCGGTGATCGGATGAAGAATATAGTCAGCTCGATCCTCCGACTTCGTGGTTAGCGTCAGGCTGTCGGGTATTGCCCCGATGAAATCCTTCGGCAGTTCTGCCCAGATGCTCAGTTTTGCGTCGTCGTAGATGCGATGTATGTCGTCCTGGAGGGCGGGGTGCAGGTCCCATGTTCGCTGTCCGTGTCCCTCGGCAATGAACAGTCCTCGCCCACGAACTTCGGCCAGTTGTCGTTGACCTTCTTCCAGAATGGCCTGGTCAGTTCTGGCGTCGTTCTTGCGGCGACAGTACTGCAGAAACACCCACAGCGGGTCACCGAAATGTTCCGTCGGCCGTCCGGACTGGTCAATAATGCCGAGTTCCTGAAAGAACGTCCACATTTCATCGTTGACACGATACCCAAACGATTCACGCAGTCGGACGTGATCCTGGTATCCCGTTGTCAAATACCCCAGCATCGGATCGATCTTTGTCGGCAACGCCATCAGGTAAGCCGGGTGAGCCGGCATAATCTGGTCCAGGCACCAGTCGAGATCGTCGAGTGAAATATCCATATGCAGCGTCGAGCACACGTCCAGCCCGATACATAGACCGTGCAGTTTTCCCATCACGATGTCTTCCAGACAACACCGCACCAACTGTTCCCGTGTGCGAAAGACTTCAGGGCCGATAAAGCCGGCGACGTCGTTCAAATGCACCCACGGTTCGGCCGCGTCGCCGCCCGCCTGCCGGGCCTGGGCGACCTGTTTCGTTAAAGCTCTGGCGAAACCGTATTTGCGTGACTCGTGCATGACCATGTCAAAGCCGTGACTGTGGCCGTTCGTGAAGTCTGCTCCCTGTCCGGTTTCAAAATACAGCCCGTATTGTCCGGTCCGCGTCCTGGCATACCGTGACATCTTTTCGATGCTGATGTCGAAGGTTGCATTGGCCGCGTCGCTGCCCGCGATACTCTGAAACCACAACTCCGTCGACCCAGGCCATTTACTCTCAAGCTCCGCCTGAACGTCAATGTGCGAAAGCACGCAATGTGGCATCGCGTGATCGATTTCAAACGTCGTCATTAAATCCTGCAACGTTTGTTCGATGGCCGCCACGGACGTGGGATCGCTGGACACCGGATTCGTCCCCAGCAACACGTCACCCACTGCGTACGACCAACCGTCCAGTACCTGCCAGCGAATGTCGTCCACGTTGTCCGTTGGCGAATTCGGCTGAAGGCGAGCACCAAGATATCCTTTCGCACCAATCTGGCTACCGGGCAGGGGATTGAAGATCTTTTCACCAACCCGGATGAGTTCGTCGTTGGTCATCAGCTTTACGACGCAGGAAATGATGTCGCTGGACAACCCGGGCATGACATCTTTGATCGCCGTTTCATCGGACGTCAGGAGAAACTGTTTGAACTGGTCCAGCGTCCGGCCGGTGAGTGCGTTTCGTGTGCTTTCCTCTCCCCCAACGGAGATAAAGGTAAACAGGTTGTCCTGATGCAGGGAGTGCGCATCAATGTCCTGCAGCCGTGTGTTTGCGAGCAGGGCACGGGCGTTCCGTCGTGAGGCTTCATCAGCGGCAGCCACGCCGACGGCTTCGTCCCCTTCTTTGAAATCATTGGCAGCACCCAGAATCTGAGCGTAAATGGTTGCGTCATGAGCCCCATGCAGACGCCGAATAAAGTGAAAGACATCCTCTTGCGGCATGGGGGCGCTGATCGTGGCGCTGCGTTTGACCGAATCCGTTGCCATAGCAAGTTGGCGCAGAGATCCTGGGCATGCGATGATCGTGCCGCTGGCAAGTCCCTGCAGGAATATTCGTCTGCTAACCATCAGTGGGTAAGTCTCTCGAAAGTGTGGAGCAGCAGCTGGTGCAACAGCGAGAGTGCCACACAATCATAGCAAATGTGTGTCGCTGAAGGGTGATGTCGAGTCTGCCGCCAGGGATCCGGTGTGCCTGGTATCAGTGCGCGGACGCTTCGGGTCTCCAATTCGAACGCATTTTTGGTATGTTCCAGCCTGGTCGTGAGTCCGTTTGACGCCAGCCGACGGACATTTTCAGGCAAACCGGGAAACGGAAAAACAGTGTGATCACCGAGGCGCTTCAACATTTCCGGGGGATCGGCCCGGTACGGCTGGCACAACTGCACGAAGCAGGCGTGCGGTCCTGGCACGACGCTGTGGCCGCCCCGGAACGTCTTACGCCCGGACTTCGCAGCGAAATCCTGGACGAATCAGAACGCTGCCTGCAGGCGCTGGCGGATGATGACATTCAGTACTTCGTCCGAAACCTGTGTGCCAGGGACAAATGGCGGGTGCTGCATCAGTATCTTGACCGGGCTTCGTTCTTTGATATCGAGACCACCGGACTGGAATACGACGACACAATTACCGTCATCGTCTGTTGGCATAAGAATCGATTGCATACGTTTGTTGAGCATGAAAACCTGGACGACTTTCTGGATCTGCTGGATGACGTTGAGCTGCTGGGTTCGTTCAACGGCAGTACCTTTGATGTCCCCCGAGTTCTTGATGGGTTTCACATTCCGGAACTCCCCTGTCCCCATCTCGATCTCAGGTGGCCGTGCTACTATCGAGACCTTCAAGGTGGTCTGAAACAGGCAGTGTCGCAGTTGGGAATTGATCGTCCGCCTGATCTGCGGGATGTTGACGGTGGTTTTGCCGTCGAGCTTTGGTCCATGTGGCGAGACCAGCAGAACCAGGCTGCTCGTGATCAACTGATTCGCTACTGTGCCGCGGATGTGCTTCTTCTTCTGCCGCTGGCAGACGTGCTGGTCGGGCGGCAGCCGAGAATGGTGAGCGAATTGTGGTCACATCTGCCGAAAGTGGAATCGCCGCCAACTTCAACGGATGCCGCACCACCTGGACGAGCGATTGCAGCAAAAATGTTTGGTCAGGGTAGTCCGTCCAGACTTCGAACTCGCCGCCGAACCGTGTGATGCAGCACGGGTCTGCCAATACGGCACGGCAACTCAGTGTTTCACACTGGCATGTGAACCGCACGGCGCTAGCCGCGGGTTCGTTCGGGAAAAACCGGCGGCTAGCGTCTTGCCGCTCACGCCGAGAGTAGTGTACTTCAGGAACTGAGTCGCCGTGGCAAATACGGACCTACACACGACACCGCGCTGTGACCTGACTACACTTCGTCCGTTTTGCAAACTGACCCGGAATCCGCAGATGACCGAACAACATCCATCCCGAATGGGGCACCCGACAGACTTTGTCACGGAACCCAGTACCGCCCCTATTTATCAAACCACAGCTTTCGATGTGCCGGATCTGAAAGTGCTGGCGGACATCTATTCAGGCAACGTGACCGGGCATGTTTATACACGCGACAGCAATCCGAATCACGCGGCTTTGTCTGATTCGATTGCGGCGATGGAAGGCGCCGAAGCAGGATGTGTTTTTTCGTCGGGCATGGGGGCAATCGCTGCTGTACTGATGCATCTGGCGGGATCCGGCGACCACATTCTGGTGGCGAAATCGTTGTACGGCATCACATTGAAGCTGATCGCACGCCTGCACCAGAAATTCGGTGTGCATGTTTCGTATGTGGACGCCGGTGATCCGGAATCCATAAAAGCGGCATTGCAGCCGAACACAAAGATGTGCCTTGTGGAAACGATTTCCAATCCGTTGCTGGAAGTCACTGACATCAGAATGGTCGCCGACACGTTGGAGGATGTGCCGCTGGTCGTCGACAGTACGTTCACCACACCGGAACTCATCCGCCCCATCGAACATGGTGCCACCATTGTCGTGCATAGTGCTTCAAAATATTTGAACGGCCACGGTGACGTAATGCTGGGCGTGGCGGCCGGCACGATTCGGCGGATGAAGTCCGTCCGATCAATGGCCAGTGCCTTTGGTCAGAACGGCAATCCGTTTGAATCGTGGTTGACGCAGCGTGGATTGAAAACTCTGCCGCTGCGAATGAAACAAATCTGTAATACAACGACACAGCTGGCAGAGTTTCTTCAGGGCCATACGGGAACGCGTCAGGTCTTTCATCCGTCGCTGACCGAACATGGCACTCATCAACTTGCCACGACGTTGTATCCGAATGGCACCGGGGGCATCATCTCGTTTCGCCTTGTCGCTGACGGCAAAGAGGGTGTTTCGAACTTCATGCGGGCAGCTGAGAATATCCCGTTTTCTCCGACGCTCGCCGATCCGCGGACCACGTTGTCTCATCCGGCCACAACGTCTCACGCATTCATGTCCAGGCAGGACCGAGCCGCGATCGGAATCACCGATGAACTGGTGCGGCTGTCAGTGGGACTGGAATCCTTCGAAGTTCTGCGTGACGAACTTGATGGGGCGCTGTCAAACATCTGAGTCGCTGTGATATTGCGAATCACGCGGACGTGTCGCTGCGACAGACGCGTTCCAGCCTGAGAAAGCGGCATGCGCAAAAGCCAGCACGGTTCTTGACAATAGGTAAGCTGCTCTAACCGCTGGTTGACGGAAAAGTCACTTGTGTGGCGTCGGCCACGTGGCGATGGTCTCGTTTGGCAGGCTGTGTTGCCCAACCATCCCCGTCGTGATGGTTGTCGGCCGACGCGGCCTCTGCGAACGCATTGCTGAAATGCTCAACAATGCGCTGGTCGTACTCGTCGGGGCATTTCGCACGTGATCTGTTGTGTTTCGCCTTGTTGACAATCCAGACGTTGTCTTCCTGTCCGAGCGCGGCGGCAATCGTTCGTGTTACGGCCGGCGTGACATAAGAATCGCGATCTCCGGAAATCAGCAGGACGGGTTGTTGCGTATGCGTCGCCAATTCCGACTTCAACAGCACATAACGACAGGCTCTGGCCTTCTCGCTGCGAGTCAGTGAGGTCCGCAATGTTTTGTTCACGTGCCAATTCGGTAATCGACTGAAGATCCAGTCAGGGATGATCACGCGGGAAAATTTGTTAAGAAACGAATGGATCATTTCCATGGTGGTGAAGCCACTGTCGGTGACTACCGCGGCGACCTGCGGATACCGGCAGACCGCCAGCATCGCCGCACTGCCACCGCGGCTGACGCCCATCATCCCTAACGGCAGCTGACTGAGTTTGGGGTCGTCCCTGATGAACGCCAGCACCGATTCAATGTCTGTTAACTCAAATTCCGTGATCCAGTGACTGGGTTCGTACCCATCCTGAGAATCGCTGTTTCCCTGGCCGCGAAAGTCAAAACTCAGGACGGCAAACCCGGCAGACATCAAGGCCCGGGCATATGTCACTGCGGTCCAGTGGTCGCTGTTTAGCTCCGGCAGGAACACGACCAGACCGGGCGATTCGGTTGCCGGGTAATACAGACTACCGGACAGCTTTAGTCCGTCTGACGTGGGAATTGAAAGCAATGTCGCAGTCTGATCGGGTTGGGACACCGTTGCCCCGATCGGCATTACGCTTTCAAGAATTCCCTGGATTCGCTTCGACGCATATTGGTGATACCAGAAATCGCAGAACACAATCGTGCAGCCTACGATGGCAATAATCATCCAGAGCGACATCGAGATACAAACTCCGTTAAACAGGACGCTCTAGTCGGCAACCTTCTCCAGACTGCAAGTGTAAGCCAGTGAGAATTCGATCACGCTGCGAATTCGGTGATGATCAGTGACACATTCTGACCACCGAAACCGAAACTATTGGACAGGCAGGCTGTCACCTTTGTCTCGCGAGCGGCGTTGGGAATGTAGTCGAGATCACACTCGGGGTCCGGCGTTGAATAGTTGATTGTTGGTGGCAGAACTCCGTCCCTCATAGCCAGCAGACAAGTAATGGCTTCGACACTGCCAGCGGCGGCGATCAGGTGCCCCAGCATGCTCTTGATACTGGACACCGGCGTCTTGAACGCATGTTCTCCCAGTCCGCCCTTTACCGCCATCGTCTCAACGCGATCATTCACCTTTGTGCTTGTTCCGTGAGCATTCACGTATCCGATTTCTTCCGGATTCACTCCCGCATCGGCCAGGGCCATTTTAATACACGCAATAGCTCCGCGTCCCTGGGGATGAATGTCAGTAATTCGGTACGCATCGGCAGTTGAACCGTAGCCCTTGATTTCGCCGTAGATCTGAGCCCCGCGCGCCTTGGCGTGTTCCAGTTCTTCCAGAATCACCATGCCTGCTCCTTCGCCCAACACGAACCCGTCGCGTTCAAGGTCAAAGGGACGTGACGCTTCTGTAGGATTATCGTTCCGCTCGGATAACGCGGTCAGCAGATTGAACCCCGTGACACCAAATGGATGGATCATGCTGTGGGCACCGCCGGATAACATGGCGTCTGCGTCGCCGCGGCGAATGATTTCAGTCGCTTCGCCAATCGCCTGGCTGGATGCGGCACATGCAGTCAGGCAGTTCAGGTTGGGGCCCTGAGCATTAAACAGGCTGGCCAGATGTGCGGCCGGCATGTTCGGCTCCAGCTCCAGTTCGAACTGAGGATTCATCGCATCCAGAAAGTCTCGTGTGAATCTCTCCAGATTGACTTCGCCGTCATTGTTCGAATCGGCCACCAGAGTCATGAACTGAATAAAGTCCTGCTGACCCTCACCCGCCCCCAGATAGACTCCCAGCCTTGCCGGATCAAAACTGGAACTATCGGAAATTCCGGAATCCGCCATCGCCTGTGTGGCGGCACCAATCGCAAAGCGAATGTTGCGACCGGCATCGGCAAACCGGTTGGGGTCCGGGACAAGGGAGTCAAAGTCGAAGTCGCGAACTTCGGCCGCAAACCGGGTCGGAAAGTTTGACGCTTCAAAATGCGTGATTTCTCCAACACCGCTGCGTCCCTCCTGCAGTGCCTGCCAAAGACTCTCAACGGTGTTGCCCAGAGGAGTGATACACCCGATTCCTGTCACAACCACTCGACGTTTCATAGTTCTTCTCTTTGCAAAATTGCGATCCCGCCAGCAGCAGACGGATGTCATGCGGTGGCTGAGGACTCTTCGCCTTCGTCGATTTTTCCTACGGTCAGTATGTCCAGAAGATTCATACGGAACACAAAGTTCTTTTGATCGATCCGGCTGAGCTGCGGGTCATCGGACGACAGGTGGACGAAAACGATGTCGGCTTCAGCAACCAGACGGTCTTCGACAGTTGCCGTGACCTTGACTGAACCACCCTCTGCACTGTCGTTTTCCAGAGTCGCGGAATAAATCAGCTGATCACCGGGGCAGGCCAGGCTGTGGAATTCAACCTTCGGCACTTTGGCCAGAATGACATTGTATTCAAAGTTATTCTTTTCGCCGAGCAGGATGCCGCCTGTCTGAGCCATTCCTTCAATCATCAGGGACGCGGGCATGACAGCGAATCCGGGAAAATGATCGTGCATATGTTCTTCTGACAACGATACATTCTTCACGGCCCGGGCTGATTCGCCGGAATTGAATTCGATGAACTTGTCGATCCAGTACCATCGCATGGCATCATACCTGTCTGCAAAAGGCGAGGAAGCGATGACCAGCCGCTGTGAATAACGTCCTGACACCGGTTTGCGCAACGGATGTCCCGCTGCAACCGACCGACTGCATACAACCTACAAAACATGGTAGATGGAGAGCCGGTGGCGTCAGTCACCGGATTTAACAGTGCGCTGACATGCACCGCTCGCCAGGTACACCTGTTTCAGTCCAGCAAAGCCAGTGGCTTAGGCCGACTGCTTTAGCCAAGACGTGACGCTGTAAACTTGCAGATCATGTCAACTGTGAACATGTCTGAAATCTTGCTGACCTGTGGGTCTTCTGCAAACTTGTCAACGTCCGCATGAGGCATCTTTTCTCGCAACTGCGCGATGCCGTCTTCGGTTACCTTGCCGTCTGCCACAAAACCGGATTCCGTATTGGCCAGGTTTTCCGGGAACAGTTCACCACGCGGAATTTTGATATCGAAGTTCTTTTCCAGACGGAACACGATGTCCAGAAAGTCGATGGATTCAGCGCCCAGATCTCCGATTAACGTCGCTTCAGCAGTGACTTCGTCGTCATCGACGCCCAGTGCGTCGACTAGAGTTTCCTGGACCTTCTCAAAGATCTCTTCAGAGGATGCCATTTACAAGTGTCTCCATAGATCACGCGATTCAATCAGCGCAATTTGAAACCGTCGCCAAACCCAGCAAACCGATTTCATTCAGGCGACGGTGAATGAAGCGGCTATCCCAGAATTACCCTGACCCCCAAAGCCAGGGAAATCGTCGGCAGAGTGTAGACAGGCCACACCCAAAAATCGACTAATAAGCGCCGTGAAGCGGCAACAGCCGAAAGTTTTCACCTTTGTCCATTTTTCGGGGACGGTGTTTCTCAAAGACCGCCCAAAGTCAGGCCACCATCCACTTTCAGGATCTGTCCGGTGACGTAGGACGATGATTCCTGTGCAAAAAACAGGACGGCATTGGCGATGTCCTCCGGATCGCCAAGTCGGCGGGCCGGAATCTTCTTCTTGATCTCTTTTCCGGCGGCGGCCACGACCGCTTCGGTCATGTCCGTCTGAATAAAGCCTGGCGCCACGGCATTGGCGGTAATACCACGGCGTGCCAGTTCCGTGGCGATGCAGCGAGTGAATCCTTCCACGCCGCCCTTACTGGCGGCGTAATTGGCCTGACCGGGGTTCGATACATCCGCAGCGACGCTGGACATGTTGATGATCCGCCCGTACCGCTGTGACATCATCTGACGAGTCGCGGCCTGGCAGAAATTGAACACACTGGTCAGGTTGGTGTCAATGACGTCCTGCCACTGTTTGGCGTCCATCATGGCCAGCAGTCCGTCTTTGATGATACCGGCGTTGTTCACCAGGATGTCAACGGAACCCCAGGCTTCGATAACGTCGGCAATCACCTTGTCAGCAGCATCCTTGGACCGCACATCTGCCTGAAACGCGATGGCTTCCTGGCCTTTTTCTCTAAGGCTGGCAACGACGTCGGCGGCGGCAGCGACATTCGAATTGTAAACGAAGGCGACTTTCGCGCCGTCAGCGGCCAACGCTTCCACAATAGCGCGGCCGATGCCTCGGCTGCCACCGGTAACAATTGCAACACGTCCGTCGAGACTCATCTATCTGGGTCTTTCAGTGAAGAGGGGGTCTGGTTCTTGAATTGACAGGGACTGAGCGACTTTGAGTCCCTTTGCAGTAGGGCCAGCAGGGCTTTCGCCACAAACGTCAGGCTGAAGTATGGTCCGGTCGAATCTGCTCAAACAATTCCTTCATTGCTGCCTGAATGCGATCATCGATCGCTCCCATGTCCTGACGCCGACTCTTCAGGTTCTGTTTGGAAAGAATGATTCTTGCGCTTACCGCCGAGGTCCCGTCAACAGTTCCTGCGGCCCTGAAGCTGGCCGAATCGTCCTCATTCTTCTTGAGGGTCACCGTTACGTTCAGAGTCTGCCCGGGTTTCAGAAAACTGTTAAATTTGACCGCCCGAGCCTGCTTTAACAACAGTGTGCTGAAGGCAAAGTCATCGGTCACACGAGACAGCCACGCGCAACTCTGCACCATCGCCTCGACCATCAACACTCCCGGCAGGACAGAAAATCCCGGGAAATGGTCCTGCAGGTACTCTTCAGCAAGTGACACGTTTTTGATCGTAGAAATCGACTCGCCCGGTGTGATTTCCGTAATGCGATCGACAAGGCAGAACTTCATGGGGGTCGCTGGGAGCAAAGGTTGTCGTGTGAGTGGCCGCTGACGTGGAATTTCCTGTCGCCAAGGCAGTTTGCGCAACTATAGCCCCGACATGCTGCGTCCACAACGAACCGCTGCGAATGACCACGGTGAATTCGAATTGGCGGTGCAGGATGGGGTCACGGTCTCACCAATCGTTCAGGTTTGTCGCGGCCAAACGCTGTTGAGAAACGATTCGGACGAAAAAAGTGCATTTGCCAAATCTGGGCAAGACAAATCGTAATCAGCAACAGTAATTGCAGGGATTGCCGCTGACTGGATTAATCGGCAGACTTTGCCGGTTCGGTAACCTCACAGCTGGGTGTCTTAATTTATCCAAATTCTCTGTTTATACAAAACTTCCCATGTTATTATTCTCGATGATTGCAATTGACTGACGCGGCAATGTCCCCGTGGTCGGCTTAATCACAGCCATCCTGCCTTCGCGGCCGCCGGGTTTTTCAACACCGGAATTGATGTTGTGCGCACGAGGGGCGTTCCTCGTGACCTTTTCAAATTTCAGAATCATTACGATTCGAAGGAGGAGTTGAACGAACATGCGTTATGTTCTGTCACTCGCAGTTGTAGCGCTTATGTCTGCATCTGCACAAGCTGGTGGCTGCTTCGGCGGCAAAGTCAGCTCTTGTTGCTCCGCCCCTTGTGCCTCAAGCTGCAGCCCATGTGGTGCCAGCTCCTGTGGTTCAAGTTGTGGAACTGCCTGCGGCCAGAGCTGTGGAACGTGGGAGACTGTTGAGAGAACAGTCATGTGCCCACAGATGGTAACCGAGACGCGAACCATCACGGTTAATGTTCCTCATCGGGAGCAGCGTCAGGGGACCCGTACTGTTTGCAAGACCGTGAATGATCAGGTTCAGCAGACGTACACGGTATGTGTTCCTTACCAGGAGCAGATGACCGGCACTCGCACTGTTTGCAAGACTGTTGTGGATCAGGTCGAGCAGACGTACACGGTATGTGTTCCTTACCAGGAGCAGATGACTGGTACTCGAACTGTTTGCAAGACTGTGAATGATCAGGTTGAGCAGACGTATACGGTGTGTGTGCCATATCAGGAGCAAATGACGGGTACTCGAACTGTTTGCAAGACTGTGAATGATCAGGTTGAGCAGACGTATACGGTGTGTGTGCCATATCAGGAGCAAATGACGGGTACTCGCACTGTCTGCAGGACAGTGGTGGATCAGGTTGAGCAAACGTACACGGTATGTGTTCCTTATCAGGAGCAGATGACCGGGACGCGAACTGTCTGCAGGTTGGTTCCGGTTCAGAAGACACGTACGGTTTGCAGGGATCAGGGTCATTGGGAAGAATCCTGCGACCCCAAAACCGGCTGCAAGAGGCGATGCTGGATTGCTAACCTGGTGCAGGTTGAAGTTCCTTACACATGCTGTGAGCGTGTCTCAGAACAGGTTCCTTACACCTACTGTGTCACGAAAACACGTCAGGAACAGCGGACTCGAACAGTCTGCTGCCCACGAATTGTGAAGGAACAGGTTCCTTACACTTACACTGTGTGCAGGACACGTCAGGAACAGCGGACTCGAACAGTCTGCTGCCCACGAATTGTGAAGGAACAGGTTCCTTACACTTACACTGTGTGCAGGACACGTCAGGAACAGCGGACTCGAACAGTTTGCTGTCCCCGAATCGTTCGGGAACAGGTTCCTTACACCTACTGCGTGACAAGAACTCGTCAGGAACAGCGGACTCGAACAGTCTGCTGCCCACGAATTGTTAAGGAAGAAGTTCCTTACACCTTCTGTGTGACAAAAACTCGTCAGGAACAGCGGACTCGAACAGTCTGCGTTCCTCGAGTTGTTACAGAAGAAGTTCCTTACACTTACTGTGTCTGTGTAAAACGTCCTGAGCAGCGTGAAGTTCAGGTTCAGGTATGCCGGATGGTTGAAAAAACGGTTTCCTGCAGGGTGTTTAAACCAGCTTGTCAGTAACACCTGCAATCAGCGAATGACTCGACTGTGATGGTGAGTCCTGCGGGGCCGCATCCAGTCAGCAGAGCAAACAGAGAACGCTTCGAAGAATTATTCTTCGGAGCGTTTTTCTTTGCGCTCTGCGGTCCGTTGTGATCATCATGCAGTGACTTCCTGGCCTTCGTCGCTGTGACTCATCGGGACGTATCATACTTTTAGGTAACAGCAGTATAGTGTTTGTCGCTGTGTTACCTTTAATTTAAATAGCTTCATCCTGCTGGAATTGCCGTTTTGTTTTTTTTATGAATGGATGGCCTCGCCCGCGGAATGCATTGAACAAAGCACGTGCAATTCTCAATTGGCCTACATTCGCCCATCGTAGTGGCTGTAGTCCTCGAAGCGGGTACACTCCTTTCGAAATGTCAGCCGCACCATCCCGGTCGGACCGGAACGATTCTTCCCGATGATTAACTCAACTTCACCTGCTCTGTCTTCCGAATCGTACAGGTCTGACCGATGCAGGAACATTACGACGTTCGCGTCCTGCTCGATCGCTCCACTTTCACGCAGGTCCGAGAGCATCGGTCGTGGATCCTTTCGCTTTTCCAGTTCGCGATTCAACTGCGCCAGCGCCAGTATGGGGAGGCCGAACTCCTGGGCGAGTTGCTTACACCGGCGGCTAATCTTGGCCGAACAGGGCCGTTCTCGCATGTGTTCAGGCACACCGGACGCCTCGCACAACTGCAGGTAGTCGACAATGATCAACTTTAATCCGTGCTTCCGATGTATGGCCCGTGCCTTGGCAGCTACAAACGGGTACACCGGAAAAATGTCACCGCTGTTCAATCGCCGAATTCAGTCTTCGCCGTAGCTTCTGGGGACAGCAGCCTGCTCAGTGCTGCCGGGTGCTGGTTACTGAAAATGTCGCTTTCGG
>JBDONA010000240.1:0-3622 GCA_039831575.1 Fuerstiella sp.
AACCAATTGGACGCGGTGGCCTGCTCGACCTGTGGTGCCGGAAGATCGCCGCCCCATCTTTTGATGGTAACCGCAGTACAACTTTGGAGAACGGGAGTGACTGTTCGACCGGTCCTGCAGATAGACGGATCGTTCAGCTGGTCTGCGACGAACAAGGCTGGCAAGGTCGGCACGTTTCAGGGGAACGTACTCAGTTGGCAACGGGGCGTTGACCCAGAGTCATGCCAACGACAATCAGCGACTGGCGGGCAGCATGACGATCAGCGGCAACACCGCCTTCAGTTTCAGGCGGGGCATCAAAGAGTGGGTTTTTCGCTCAGGCAGAATACGTATGGGAAGCCAGGAATCACGAGATAACGCCGAAAACTTGTGATCCGAAGTTCCCCTCAACGCTCGACACAGACACCAGTTGCGGCCGATGACCGAAGTATGACAGGGGAAACTATCGATTCTTCGCACGTTTGGTGACGATAACGTCTATACTACATCAACACGGGTTCGCTCATCCGTTTCGTGATGACGCAAGAGGAGTGCTTTCCCTCGTCGACTTGTCTGAAGTCACTGTCAGTCGCATTCGACTCGCAAACTTCATCGTTCTTCGACAAGAATCTGTCTGTTGCAGATTTGTTCTGTGCGACTGTTGGCATGGATTGAAGCGAACCATCGCAACGGCGAACGATTTAAGACCGTTCTTCAATTTCGCACCACTGCTTCCGGCAGATTAGAGCGCATGCTTTACCTCGGAAGTGTTTTATGATTTGCAAGGCTCGCCTGACAGTATACGGCGACGCTCTCTTTGTAAACTCGCTGTCAATGCTTGTGGCAAAGCCACTTTTTGCCCATCGGGCTGGATGTATCGAATGACAACAATTTTTGTCGGCAACCTGTCTTTTCAGACAACGGATGCCGAACTGGAGCATGCCTTTGCACGCTACGGTCGAGTCTCCTCCGTTCGAATCGTGACGGATCGCGGTTCTGGATCTCCGCGGGGCTTCGCCTTTGTGCAGATGCCCGGTATGGATGACGCCGAAGAAGCCATCGCGAGAATGAATGGTCAGAGTATCGGCGGACGCTCAATCACAGTTAATGAAGCGCAATCCCGAGACAATTCAAGGACCGCCGGGCCAATTCGTGGAGGCCGTTCCGCTTTGCTCGATTCACTGTAGCAATTTGTGTTTGGACAGCGGCTTGATTCAGACTGAACTTCTCAGCTGTCTTGTAAGGAAAACTTCATGGTAACAATCACAGAAAAAGCATTTGCACGACTTCAACGCAAACTCAGACGGCATCCGGATGGTGTTGCTGTGCGGATGACCGCAAAGGACGGTCGTGTCAAGTTTCAGTCGGATACTGAGCAGAACGGCGACGTAGTGTTTACACATGGAGGCCGATTAGTTCTCGTCATGGCTGCTGACACGGCTCGACGTGTTTCCAAACGAACGCTCGACGTCGTCGCAACAGAAAACGGCAAGCGGCTCAGATTCGTTCCATCCGTCTGAACGGGGCAGTTCGGTTTTGCGTTTGTTTTTCATTCGATCCCGGCCTCGCGTTCAGCGAGAAGTACACGTGGGTGATGCCCGATGGCGAGAATCGTCTGAGAAATGCTTTCACTGTTGTCAGTCCCTGATGTTTGACACCGTGGAACCTCGCCAAATGCGGACTGAGCGATCTTACCCCATGGCCGCGCAGGCTTGACCTTCGACTCGACGACTTCGAAATGAGTGCGATAGCGTCGGTGTACAGCCCCTCAATCGGCTGACGATGAAGAGGCTCACGCCCCAGCAGAATCGATTCGCCCAAACGCAAATTATTGACCCGGTTACCGATCAGATCGACGTGTTTTTCTTGTCGTTCTTCGCTTTTCGTTTTTCCTTTGGGCTGAGCTTTGCCTGTTTCCGTTGCTCCCGTTTGCCCTTGTCTTTGCTTCCCTTGTCGCCCATGTTCGCGTCTCTCTGTTTGAGAAAAGGTTGACTTAGATTCGCGTTCTGTGTGATCGCCAAATGGCTCAATCATCGTGCCGGATGCCCAGATGACGACTGCCCGTCCAACATTCGTTTTTCGATTGAACGCATTCAGAACAGTGATCGGCCGTTTGGCTTCAAAACGGCAAAGGAGGGCACGCTGCGCTCGAACTGAGACGCCGACGGCCCTGCTGAGCACCTGGTGCCGTTACGCGATTTTCACGTTCTCCGCACAAGGCCCTTTCGGACCATTTCCAACGTTGTACGTAACCCGCTGGCCCTCTGTCAGTTCGTCAAAGCTGATTCCCTCGACCGATGAACTATGAAAGAACATATCTTTGCCAGTCCCGTCCTCAATGAAACCAAACCCTTTGCTTGTGATTCGTTTGACTGTGCCTTCTGCCATTTTCTTTTCCAGATTAAGTAAGTTTGTGAAACCATATCACCAATGAAACACTCACTGATGCAGGCCTCAATTTGCAACGTGCTCGGCATAAAGCCATCACACGGTCTTTCTGTAGGTAGTGTAACATTGTTTCTGTAAAAGCTGCGTCAGCAGCAAGGGAAAGATGGGGCGTTCGTAGTGGAACGAGCGCAGCGAGTGAAACGGAGGTGCGCCGGGCATGGCGCAGTGATTGAAGGTGAAAGTCCTTTATGGGACCTATCGGAGGTAACCATGAGCGAAAAGCAGTTGCATGAATCGTCACGTCGGCTGAGGTCGGGGTGTCGGTTTTGCCGTGAGGTCGTGTGAGATGGAAGCTCGTAGCGAACCGCAGCACCGAACGAAAGTGAATCTCCAAGCAGGCTGTCTGGTCTGGGTGAGCGGGCCTTCATCCGTGACGCCCAATATCCGATCGTGGCCAGGTGGTAGTGGAGGCGGGAGCGGCGGGACATCACTGTGTCTTACCCCGGGAGATCTCGATCGGTCCGAGCGTTGTGACGGAAGTCCCACCGACCCGGTAGGCCTGTGCGAAGGAAACGACCGCAGTCCGAAGTCGATCGAGAAGTCGGATCATCTCGTAGTAGTGACGAAGCGGGGTAATGCCCGTGGAGCGAAGGGGATGACAAGTTGAAAAGTTCTGAATCACGTCAACTGAGATTCGTGTTTGCCGACAACTCGCAAGAGAGCCAGTCCAGGCCGTAAACGGCGTAGGCATGTTTCCACAGTTCCTCAACGGCGGCATGTCCGCCAACCGTCGCCTCAAACGCCGTCAGGACGATCTCAAGGAGCGGCAGGAAGTCCTCGTCGTCGATAGCGGGGCCATCGTCCTGGCGTGCGAACATTGCGTCAATTTGAGACTTGCCGACCCGTGACAGAACGAGTCTGACTTCATTGTCCATGCGTGTACTGCTCCAAAACGAAACCGAATATCCAGCATCACACGAGAACGCTGGCGATGGCAAATTGTAAGACTTTGGTTTGCTCTGTCATTGTTCAACCTTCGTCTTTCGCAACCATTCGATACGAGCAGGTAGAGAAGTCGAAGGGGCAGGTTTGGCTTTCCGGCCATCAATTTGAACACCTTGGAATCAAGTGGCGAGATTTTCTGGCCGTTTGATTCAGCGTGGATGGAGGTGGCCCTCGGTCCGAAAATGTACAAAGGGGCAGCAGTCCAGGGACGGCGGTGGGGCGTTCAGGCAGTGACGATGTCAAACCACGA
>JBDONA010000865.1:0-16236 GCA_039831575.1 Fuerstiella sp.
ACGGATTACGATTTAGAGCCTCTTCGAAAAACAACGATCAAACGTTTGTTAATGCCTCAGCCTGACAGCTCAACTAGAGGAACACCAAATGCCCCCGACACGTCGAAACTTTCTTTCTGCTGCGGCCACAACAACGGCGTGCAGTCTTCTTCCGTTTTCTTCCTCATCCCCAGCTCTGGCCGCTGATCCGCCGGTCCGCAACAGTAAACCACTGTTGAAACTGAGTCTTGCCGCGTACAGCTTCAACAAGTTGTTTGCCCGCCGCGGTATGCCCGACGAAATCGCCGCTGCAGAAATGAACCTGGAGAAGTTCATCGACTACTGCGCCGAACAGGGACTTGGTGCGACTGAGCTGACGGGTTATTACTTTCCGAAAGAAGTGACCACGGAGTATCTGCTCAGTCTTCGTCAGCGGACACACCGACTGGGGCTGGACATTTCCGGCACGGCGATCGGCAACAACTTCTGTCTGCCCGCCGGGGAAGCTCGTGACAGACAGCTGGCCGAGTGTCGCCGCTGGATCGACTACGCCGCCATTCTGGGAGCTCCGGCGATTCGCATCTTTGCAGGAAAGGTACCTAAGGGAGATACCGAAGAAGCTGCCGTGGAACGGTGCATCGACGGTATCAATCAAAGTCTGGACTACGCCGCGACAAAGGGTGTCTTTCTGGCGCTGGAGAATCACGGCGGCATTACGGCAACTCCCGATCAGCTGCTGAAGATCATTGACGGTGTCAAATCATCGCCCTGGTTTGGCGTGAACTTTGACAGCGGAAACTTTCGCACCGATGACCCGTATCGCGATCTGGAACGAATCGCTCCATACGCCGTGAATGCTCAGATCAAAGTGATGCTGCATACGGCCGATCGCAAAACGGACTACCCGGCCGATCTTTCGAAGGTCATCCGCATCCTGCAAAACGCCAACTACCGCGGCTACGTCGCTTTGGAATTCGAAGAGCCGAATCCGTTTGCAGAGATTCCGAAGGTTCTGAAACAACTTCGGGATCTGATCTGATGCGGGGACAGCCCGTACGCCGACACGAGCTGACGCTCGGAAATGTGTGTCGGGCCAGGTCGGTCCTGCAACCTGACTTGATGACACGTCACACGTAACGAATACGTTTGCTCACGTCTGTGTTGACGCTCTGGTAAGGGGTGGAAAGGTTCCCCGGGCTGAAGAGTTCGGCTCTCATGAATTCGACGTCGTCCCAGCCGATCGCGTTCGTGAAGATTGGCTTCAGGTATTCTTCGCCGAATTCTGATGGTTGCATTCGGTGGTCATCATACATAGCCGGGTGAACACATCGCGGGTGGATCTCTCCCCACTGATTTCTCAGCTTGTTCGCCGAAATAGAAGCCACATCAAAGCCATTTGCGTGGCTGTACTGCAGCGTGGCAACGGCGTTGTTTTCACCGTCGACCAACAGCCTGACCGCTTTTCCACCAAGCTGGGAAGCATGAAAACGGTCGAACAGAATGGGGCGTCCGCCACGCTGCGTATGTCCGACTTTGCGGGTGAAATAGGCGGCCGTGGCAGGCTCGTGAGCTCGCGCATGATCAAAAAACTCGGGCTCAATGCGGTCCTGCAGAATCTTTTTCAAAGCGTCTGCGGCACCGCTGTAGCGGATGTTGCCCGCCAGGTCATAGGTCGGTGTCGCGGCACCCAGGTCCCGACCATCCGCCGTCTTTGCGCCTTCGCCAACCACAATCAGAACGTGGTGCTGCAGGTCGTAGATCTGACGAACCCGTTCTTCAAGCACGTCGAAGTCAACAGGAACTTCCGGGATCAGAATCAAATCCGGCTGACCATAGGCGGCACCTAATGCGATATAGCCGGACTGACGTCCCATAACTTCGACAATTCCAATCCGTCGATGGCTTTCAGCCGTGGTACGAAGTCGCCGCACGCACTGGGCCACCACGAACACTGCCGTCGCGTAGCCAGGAGTCGCATAGTTGATGATGTCTTCCAGATCCATACGGTGGCGAGAACGGACCTGTACTTCTTCGTGACCATCACTATTGTCGGCCTTGCGCCGCTGCCATTCATTGGGCTCGTCCAGGTAATTAAGTCCCAGGTCGTTGTCGATGGTCTTGGGTGCCAGCACGCACTGAGTGAACTCCGCAATCGGTTGCATGCCATTGATAGTGCCGTCGCCACCAATGCAAATCAGACCGTCCAGTTTCAATCGCTGCAGATTGTTCTTTACGACTTCGATCTGGTCAGAATCCGGATCGATGTAGGTCCGTGAGGAGCCAATCAATGTCCCGCCCAGACACGGATCGAGTTCCGGGATGCTGGTAAACAGTGGATTCAGGTGCACGTGAGGAACGTCGTTCGCTAACAGGCCCGCATAACCTCGCAGCAGCCCGAAGACATTGATGCCGGCGGCATTGGCCTGTTCCACAGCCCCGTAAATGGTTGCGTTCAGCGCTGGTGTATCACCTCCAGCAGTCAGAATCCCGATGCGTTTCATTGACCAGACTCGTTGACAATTGGGAGAACAGATTCGACTCGGAAAGTATTGTTGCAGAAAGTCGAAGACCCGGCATCCTGACATACCAGGGCCGGCCGCAAAATCCAGCTGCCGCACGAAAAACATGGGGCCACTGCCGCTGGTCGCTAAACTTCGCCCAATAACCAGTTCCCTCAAAGAAGAAGTCTGACCAGAAGCTCTGCAGTTTGAGAATTGTGGGTTAGCGGCGTCATCGTGGTTTGAATTGCCGGAAACCGCGAATACGATGCTGTGACGCAAAAGTGCGTCCCACCTGCCCCTCCAAAATAACCATCCCACCAGATTGCAAAAAAGGAACCGACCTGTGAGCAATGTTGCCGAAGCAGTGCAGAAGAATCAGGAACTGCTGGATCAGCAAACCCGGGAAATTGTGCAGTGGCACTTTGGCGATGACACGGGAAGTCAGTTCTGGCTCGAAAAGAAGAAGGATTTCGACTTCGACCCGCTGACAGAGGTAAATTGCTTTGCCGACCTGAAAAAGTTTCCTTTGTTCGAAGATGACTGGCTGCGTGGCGGCCCGATGCGCCGCTGGGTTCCTCAGCCGTATCAGGACAAGCCGATTTATGTCTTTGAAACCGGCGGCACGACGGGCGTTCCCAAGTCACGCGTAGTTGTCGAAGATCACTGGATCGACTACCAGATGTTCAGTGACACTCTGCCGGACGAATACTTTCCTCGTGGAGCCAACTGGCTGATGCTGGGGCCGTCGGGACCGCGTCGACTGCGATTGGCCATCGAACATCTGGCCCAGCACCGCGGCGGCATCAGTTTTTGCGTGGACCTGGATCCCCGCTGGGTGGTTAAGCTGTTGAAGAAGGGCAAAGTCGAAGAGGTCAAGGAATACAGCAATCACGTCATCGATCAGGCCATGGCCATCATCGGGGCAGGGAACGAAATTCAATGTATGTTCACCACGCCTAAGCTGCTGGAAGCTTTGGCGATGCGACTGCTGGATGAAGGCAGCAGCATCGAAGAAGCAGGCATCAAGGGGATCTTCTGCGGAGGGACGGAGTTCACTCAGCAATGGAACCGTTTCGCCTGCGAAGAACTGCTTGGCCCCAACGTCTACATGACGCCAACGTACGGCAATACGCTGATGGGTCTGGCCTGTGGCAAGCCGTTCGATCCGGCAGACGAATACAAAGTGACATACTACGCTCCGCAGCCACGAGCAGTGGTGGAAGTGGTCGACTTTGACGACCATACAAAGGTCGTCGACTATCACGCAACCGGTCGCGTCAAACTGTACACGCTGACGAAAGAGTTCTTCGTTCCGGGCTTTCTGGAACGCGACGAAGCCGAACGCGAAGACCCTCACGAAAAGTATCCGTGGGACGGCGTCAGCGGTGTACGGCCGTATCACATCTTTGCCAAGACAACTACAGTCGGCGTTTATTAAAAGAGCTGTAATGTGCGTTAACAAGGTAGGGTGCGTGCTTGCACGTACCATGTCCGCAACCACCGCGTTACGACGCCACCGCAGACACAAAGTCAGATCGACACCATGAATTGTCGAAGCTGAGCGTCTGGCCTTCGCGGTGCGTGCAAGCACGCACCCTACCTGAATTGGTATGAGGAAGCGTGACGTGTAGACTATCTGCATGAGCGATTATCGACGCTGGAAAATTTCTGGCGGCACATTTTTCTTCACCATCGTGACGCACAATCGAAAACGATTGTTCGACAGCGACACCGCTAGGCAGTTCCTTCGTGAGTCTTTTTACGAAGTCACGTCTCGACATCCATTTGCTATTCCTGCCATTGTTCTGCTGCCCGATCACCTTCATATGCTGATGTGTCTGCCTGCGCGGGATGCTGAGTTTTCTGTGCGGATTCGTCAGATCAAGACACTGTTTACGAAGAGATGGGCGCAGGTTGAAGACACAAAGCGGCAGCGGTCAATGAGTCGGCAATCTCGTGGCGAACACAACGTCTGGCAGCGGCGTTTTTACGAACACATGGTTCGTGACGAGGAAGATTTTCAACGATGTGCAGATTACATTCACGTGAATCCGTTGAAGCACGGTTTGGTCCGGAGGGTCATTGATTGGCCGTGGTCCAGTTTTCACCGTTGGCTGACCGATGGTCACTACGAAGCCGGCTGGGGTGACGGCGAATGGTTTGGTGACGAATTCCAAAAATACGAGTAAGCCACCGGGCGCGCCCTGATCGCAACGAATCCGATTGATCTGGTTGGCGCGTAGAACGCAATCCTTCAAGCGAATTGCAAGATTGATAAATAGCACCGGGGCCACAATTGGGCCGAGGCGTTCTGCAAGAACAACCACAACGGTAACACCGACATCGCGCCGGGAGGAGCATTCCAGTGTCATCACAAACTAATTTTGTGTTCCAATTGGAATCTAATAATCGAGATGCGATCTTTAATGCTTCTCACCTGACGTCGGGTGATTGGAAAACGTCTGCATTCTGCAGATCGTGCCGTGGGTGTGTCGCTCGTGATCGACTGCAATGGCTTCACGTGAAGAGATTGCCTTCAGGTAGTTCAGGAATTCTCTCTGCGGAAATTGTTCATGCGTTTGCCATGAATCTCTCGCTTCTGGAACCGCTGCTTTGTTATCTCGACGGCTTTTCATTCTCCGCCATCCGCACTCGTGACGCAGTTTGTCGAGACTGGATCGGACTCGTTCCGACTCCCGATTGCGTTGTGCGTGAGGCCGATTCTCTGTCTTCTGAACACCGCTGCAGTGAATACAAAAGTGTTTCGCCGCTCGAAGACTTGGATCGCCTCAGCCAAATATCTGAGTTCCCGAATTATCCTATCTGCATCACAGCCACGGAACTGCTTGTCAACGAAGACGTGTTGTCAACCATCAAGTGCATTCCAGGGTACAAAAGAGAGCTTCAGTTTCGGACCGTGAAACACAAACTACCGCGTATCGTCAAGTAAACAACGTAGGGTGCGTGCTTGCACGCATCGAATGGAAATACATGACAAATTGATGTCGCCACCAATTCAAGCATAGGCACCATCACGTCGAATGTACGTGCCGATCAAACCGCGGCGGTGCGTGCAAGCACGCATCCTACCTGGCTGACGCCGCGTTTCGGCGATCGAAAGTCTCCGACCGTGGCACGGACTTGGCGGTCCACACTGGGCGCGGTCCACACTGGGCGCGGTCCACACTGGGCGCGGTCAGAAAACCCTTCGCTCAGTTTGGGTTTTCACACCAACTGCTTCGGCCGGGTCTGACGTTTCTCAAGAGCTGCGCCGACAAACCCTGTGAACAGCGGATGCGGTCGGTTGGGCTGTGACTTGAATTCCGGGTGGTACTGAACAGCGACGTACCACGGGTGATCGTTCAGTTCCATGACTTCCACCAGTGTCCCATCCGGGCTGGTGCCGACGGGTGTCATGCCTGCATGAACGTATTGTTCCCGGTACTCTGGATTAAACTCGTAGCGATGACGGTGTCGCTCATTGATTTCCGCTGTTCCGTAGGCTGACAGGGCGTGAGACCCTTCGGAAAGCAGGCAGGGCTGGCTGCCCAGTCGCATCGTGCCGCCCTTGTTCTCAACATCGGCCTGATCTTCCAGCAGACAGATCACCGGATGCTGAGTGTCGGCTTGAAACTCGCTGCTGTTGGCGTCATCGAGTCCCATGACATTGCGGGCGAATTCGATCACGGCACATTGCATGCCCAGACAGATGCCGAAGTAGGGAATGTTGTTTTCCCGAGCGTAGCGAACGGCCTGTATTTTGCCTTCGATGCCCCGCATACCGAAACCGCCGGGAACAAGAATTCCGTCGACGCCCTTCAACAGACTTTCCGCACCTTTGTTTTCCAGGTCTTCTGCTTCCACTCGTTTCGCGATGATTCTTGTCGAGTGATGAAAGCCGGCGTGGTCCAGAGATTCATAAATTGACTTGTAGGCGTCGAACTGGTCGATGTATTTGCCGACAACGGCCACGGTCACTTCGTGTCGGGGGTTTCGAATTCGGTGGATCAAATCCCGATAATCGTCCAGCTGAAGCGGGCCAGCCTGCATACCCAGCTTCTCGATGATCAGTTCATCCAGCTTGTGTTCAACCAGTCCCATAGGCACTTCATAGATCGAATACTCCTTATCGACCTCTTCAATGACCGCTCGTTTTTCGACGTTGCAGAACAGGGCAATTTTGTCGATGTGTTCCGGGCCGATCGGACGTTCTGTTCGGCACACCAGAACATCCGGTTGAATGCCAATGGTCCGAAGCTGCTGCACGCTGTGCTGCGTCGGCTTTGTTTTTGCTTCTCGCGCCGCCTTCAAGTAAGGCACCAGCGTCAAGTGAATGAACAGGCAGTTTTCCTTGCCGATGTCCAGCGGGATCTGTCGAATGGCTTCCAGAAAGGGCAGCCCTTCGATGTCGCCGACGGTTCCACCGAGTTCCGTGATGACGACGTCAATATCCGGCCCGGCCAGTCGCCGAATGCTGGCTTTGATTTCATCCGTGATGTGCGGGACAACCTGAACTGTTCGGCCGAGGTATTCGCCGCGTCGTTCCTTGTTAATCACCGTCTGGTAGATCTGACCGGTCGTGTAATTCGAATCACGATTCAGCACACTGGACGTAAATCGCTCGTAGTGGCCGAGATCCAGGTCCGTCTCCGAACCATCGTCAAGCACATAGACTTCGCCGTGCTGGTAGGGACTCATCGTTCCCGGATCGACGTTGATGTACGGATCCAGCTTCTGCATACGAACGGTCAGACCACGACGTTCCAGCAGCATACCGATTGAGGCGGAGGTCAGTCCTTTGCCAAGCGAGCTTACGACGCCGCCAGTGACGAAAATGTGCCGAGTCATGCTCTATTAGGTCCTTGTTTGCCGTTATCCGGCCAGGTTACGGCTGCCAGGAGGATCGGCGCCCTCCTTAGGTCTGCAACCGTCATCCGACAATGCCAACGAGGCTCGATCGTGATCTTGTCCGGGATCTGTGATGTCACTCAGCCGGACCATTAAAGCGGATGCCTGGAAGTCCTCAACACTTCGGTGCCTCAATCCTGAATAAGTCCCGAAAATGACGTTCTGAGGGGCCGCCATGGAACGGCTTTCGTCGCAAAAAACGCAGGAATTCTCCGCAGCGCATAAAAAAGCCCCGCTGCACGAAAGTGAAGCGGGGCATTTGGGTCCGTTCGGCAGCTCACCCCGAACGAACGGTCCAGATCACCTGGCCAGCACCGTGTCAGTGCCCGTAGTCGCCTGCGACTTCGGGCTCTGTATCGCTGCTGTATAGTTCGTACGTGTTACCGTTGTCGTGATCTGTCCCTCGTGAGTGGACTGCGTTGGCTGCATCTGTAAGCTCCTCTGCGACTGCATGCTGAAGACTCGTCAGGCCGGCAATGGAGCCCATGACCAGAATCGTTCCCACCAGAATGACTTCAGACGAGATGATCATCCCGTCCTGTTCTTTCCATAGTTTGGTGAGCAATTGTCGCATCGGAATTATTCCTGTAGTGCATCAAAAAACGCATCGCCGGTTATGTTGCGTTTTGGCAACACTACCCCACAAACGGATTCGCGGCGGAATTCTGTTGGTCATACGTCTCACCATCCGCTTTTCCCGATCAGATGTATCGGTCGCGACGGTCACAACGACCTTTCGCCCGGATTCATTGCCGGAGGACGACTACGGCAGTCACGCGCGGGACCAGAAGAAAATCAACACAAACGGCTTCGAATAATCAGCAATTTGGTGTAGCGTGAATGCATCTCAGAGCAAAGTCACGAGTTCCGGGAAGCACGCATGAACACCGCAGCCAGCATTGAAATCGACCGCCCCATCGCAGAGGTCTTTGACTGCACCATCAACAGGGTTGCAGAATGGAGCAGCGTTGTTGTCGAAGACGAGGTGATCGAATCGAAACCAGACCGGGTGGGGACCACATTTCGGATGGTGACTGAGCAGAACGGTCAACGGATCGGGTTTCTGGGGGTTGTGACATGGCACGAGCCGCCCTACGCGTCATCTGCTTTCCTGACCGGCCAGCAGTTCGACCTGGAGGTGGAATACAAGTTCGAAGATCTGGGCGGACGCACTCGAGTCACCCAGATGTCGACAGTCACCGGTAAGGGCGTCATAAAGCTGATGTTTTTTTTCTTCGGCTGGATAATGAACAAGTCCAGCCGCAATGCTGCTGAAAACGAACTGACTAACCTGAAACGACTGCTGGAAAACGGCGCCGTTGATTCATAGGACGGTTCGACAGGTGAGTGTACACCGTTCGTCTGCACGGCCTTCCCAGCAGGCTGCTGACTCGTTTTCCACGTTGCAGACCGCAATTCAATGATTGTCACTGGATCATAGTTTCCTGTGCACGGTACGACTTCGTCCGCCAGGTTCTGCGGTTTTGGAGCGCAACATCAGACGCTGACAGGGTTAACGCAGCGCGACCGGACCGATGACTCGGCAACCTCATTGTGGGAAAAATCAGAATCAACGTCCGTAAACGCCATTCCTCGTGATTGAGGTTTGACAGCTCGCTACGCTACGCTGCCTCGCGTGGCTGGCGCACGCCATTCGTTCCACACACTCGGTGCCATCCGGCTTCGACTCTGTGAATCAGCAGCCATTCCGGTATGGACCAGCGTCGGGAGCACCCGCTCGCTCCGTCCTGCACCCTAAGACAATGTCTCGCAACCGATCGACGTCGTCCGGAGCCGTTTCAAACTGCAGTTGCAATCGGAAATCGTTAATGGCCAATATGCCTGATGCAGAGATTCCTCGCGGTCGTCCCGCCGCGTTCGTGAAGTACCTGAAGCATGATCTGATTTCCGGATTTCTGGTGTTTCTGATCGCGTTGCCGCTTTGTCTGGGTATTTCACTGGCGTGCGGATATCCGCCGATCGCCGGTATTTTCACCGCGATTATCGGTTCGTTCGTAGCGACACTTATCAGCAACTCAGAACTCACGATCAAAGGCCCGGCGGCAGGATTGATCGTAATCGCCATCGGATGTGTCAAAGACTTTGGCGGCAACGGCTTCATTGATGGTCAATGGACGGCAGCGGATCAGTCGGCCTATCAGGCAGCGCTGGCAATCGGAGTGGCAGCTGCGGTGTTGCAGATACTGTTCGGGATCTTCCGAGCCGGGATACTTGGTGAGTTTTTTCCAACGTCCGCTGTACACGGTATGTTGGCCGCGATCGGTGTGATCATCATCCTGAAGCAGTTTCCCGTTGCGTTGGGAGTATCGGCTGATGGTAAGCCGCTCGAAATGCTGCAGGAGATTCCGGCGTACATTGCTCAGGCGAACCCGGCGATCGCGGCGATCGGTATCGTCAGCATTCTGATCATGTTTGCCTGGCCGACGGTTGGAAGATTATTTTGGCCACTGAAAATGATTCCGGCACCGATGGCTGTGCTGTTCGTCGCCGTGCCGATGGGTATGGGCTTCGACCTGCTGCACGCGCATTCCTACCGGCTGCAGGGCCACGAATATCAACTCAGCGATCAGTATCTGGTGAGCATGCCGGATCGCGTGTTTGGCATGTTTGACGATATCACTTATCCCGATTTCTCTGCGCTGGGCGAAGCAAAAGCATGGAAGTGGGTGATGATGTTCTTCGTCATCGGCAGCCTGGAATCACTGCTGAGCGCCAAGGCAGTTGATCTTGTGGACCCGTGGAAACGCAAAACCAACATGAACCGAGACATGATGGCGGTGGGAGTTGGCAACCTGTGTGCGGCGTGGGTTGGCGGACTGCCGATGATTTCCGAGATCGTCCGATCGAAAGCGAACATCGACAACGGAGCACGAACGCGATATGCCGACATGTGGCACGGCATTTTCCTGCTGGCTTGCGTGGCGCTGATCCCCACAATTCTGCACCGCATCCCATTGGCAGCCCTGGCGGCAATGCTGGTGTATACGGGCTTCCGATTGGCTCACCCAACCGAATTTATTCACGTCTATCGCATAGGCAAGGAACAGCTTGCCATTTTTGTCACGACACTGGTTGTCGTTCTGGCCACCGACCTGCTGATCGGAGTCGCTGCGGGAATCGTTCTGAAGATGGTGTTTCATGTGGCGAACGGCGTCCCGTTGAAGTCACTGTTCAAACCGTTTCTTGAAGTTCAGGAGATCGACGAGAACACCAGTCTGATCCTGGCGCGCGAATCAGCCGTCTTCAGCAACTGGATACCGTTCCGTCGTCAGATCGAACAGATTGGGCTCGTGCAGCGCCGCAACCTGATTATCGACGTATCAGACACCAAGCTTGTCGATCACAGCGTGATGGCAAAGCTGACAGAAATGGAACAGGACTTCGGGCAGGAAGGCCTGCGTTTTGAGGTTCGCGGTCTCGACTCTCTTCAGCCGCTGGCCGACAACGCCCATGCGGCTCGAAAAGGCGGACTCGCGACCATGAGACGCCTGACCGTTATCGGGGAAGCCACACTGGAAGAATGGTTGCTGGAAAACTTTGTGAAACTAGGGGCAACAGGATACACCTCACTGCCCTGTTCCGGAGCGGGCCGCAGCAAACTTCGGGGTACCGCTTTCACGCCCAGCCCCATGGTCCGTATCGAAGTCGTTACGTCGCACGCGACGTCCGAAAGGATTCTGACCTTCCTTCGTCTGAAAGTCATTCCCGAACATGCTGTGACGGCCTGCGTGGAAACCGTAGATGTTGTTCGGCGCGATCATTTTTCCGTGGCACCCGATGATCGTTTGACAGTTGAGAAAGCAGTGGCCGTCGCGGTCACGGACGGCTTCGGCCATCCTCGATGATGCGGGCAAGCTGCGCTTTCAGCCGACCTGCAATCTCCGGGTGATCGTTGATCACGTTCGTTGTCTCCGCAGGATCTTTGTCGATATCAAACAGCTGAAACTGCGGCACTTTGGTATTTGCCAGTGGTTTTTCAACGACCACATTGCGAGCCGTCTTTCCGCCGTTGCGGTGTAGCTTCCACTTGTTCGACCGCAGGGCGTACGTTCCGTTGTTGCCGTTGTTCTGCTGCACCAGATGATCGCGCCCGCTGGCGTCGGCTTCCCCGAGCAACGCACCCAACACGTTGAAACTGTCCAGGCAGCCGTCGTCCGGCAGGGACTGACCGCTGAGTGCTGCCAGACTGCCCGCCAGATCGATGGTGCAGACAAGCTGATCACTCAGTCCTGGCTTGATTCGTCCTTTCCAGCGAGTGATAAACGGAGTCCGCGTTCCACCTTCATAGACGCTGTATTTTCCGCCCGTGTAAGGGCCGGCGGCGCGGTGGTGGCCGATCTTCTCAATCGCGTCATCTTTATAACCGTCGTCCAGGACAGGCCCGTTGTCTGAGCAGAATACGACCAGCGTATTTTCCGCCAGCTGCAGACGGTCGAGCGTTTTCATCAATTCACCGACACACCAGTCGAGTTCCACGATCGCGTCGCCACGGAAACCGAGAGACGTTTGACCCTGGAAGCGTTCGTGGGGAATGCGCGGCACGTGAATGTCGTGTGATGAGAAGAACAGAAAAAAGGGTTTCTCCTTGTGCTGTTCGATAAATTCAACGGACTTCTCAACCCACTTGTCTGCCAGATCCTCGTCGCGGAAGCGGGCTGCGTGCCCCCCCGTGTAGAAGCCGATGCGGCTGATGCCGTTGTGGATAGTTGCATTATGGCCGTGTGACCAGTCCATCTTCAGCGTGTCGCGATGAGTTATTCCTGTCGGGTGGTCGTCGCTCGGTTTCTTCCTGCCAACCCACAAGGGGTCCGCCGGGTCGAGATTGGGCACACGATGATCATGCACATAAACCTGCGGCACACGATCGTTCGTGGTCGGCAACAGGAAACACGTATCGAAGCCGATTTCGAGGGGCCCCGGCTTCAGTAAGCCATTCCAGTCCGGTCCGCCGGCTCCGCCCAGACCCAGGTGCCATTTCCCGACGACACCGGTCGAATACCCGGCTCGCTGCAGAATCGACGCGACCGTTTCTGTACCCGGCTTGATGATGGCCGGTGCAGTGGGCGGCGCGATCCCCGTGCGTTCGCCTCGAAAGGCGTAGGTCCCGGTAAGCATGGAATAGCGAGTCGGCGTGCAGGTCGAAGCCGAGCAATAACCGCTGGTGAATCGCAGACCTTCGCTGGCCAGTTGGTCGATGTACGGTGTCTTTAATGCCGTTGCGCCATAGCACGACACATCACCGTAACCCAGATCATCCGCCATGATGACGATGATGTTCGGTGTTTCTGCGGTGGCCGGCGTAGCCACACACAACAGCGTCGTGACCGCGAGCACCAATGCCCTGCCCCACGCCTGCGATCCGTTTCGCATGCGTCTTTGCGGTAACCAGCAGAAACGAGCCAACGGTCTTTGAGCGGTCGCTCGATCCTGGTTGCCGCAATACGGCATCGAAAAACACGTTCTGTTCATCATCTTTGCTTCTTTGGGCAGTGTCAGCCCTATGGCTGACTGTCCGCGTGCGCCTCGAACTACACCGGGTCGCGAGCCAAAATCACGCTCAGCGACGATTCAACAACAGTGAAGTCTTGCGACTATCGGTCCCAAACTCCAGTCATTGAAGTTGCGGTATTCCGTATTTCCGTCGTGATTGAGACGAAAAAAATGTGAACGTGAACGACGAAATGTCACTCTCGCTCTGGACGAGTCGGGCTATCAGGCCCGGAGCGGGCCTTTCCCGGGCACTACTGCATCCGACCCTCGCGCCTGCCGGAGGGGCTACGAAAACGTGCAACTTTGAAGACTCCAGTCCGGGAGCAGGACGCTGTCGTCATCGCATTCGGCGTTCAATGTTCCTGCTGCGGAAATTGCGAACGCGGCGCAGTGCATTCAATTAGTCGGTTCTATTGTGTCCCTGCAGCGGTTCATCGTGCCGCGCATGAAGCAGATTCTGTGTTTCAGGCCAACCGCTCTGCAGAATCAGGACGGCCACGCTGCGGCCATTCAACGGATAGGATTCTCCGGTGCAATATGCTGTGTCGGCGACCTCGTCGACACTGGTATCGAACACCGGCAGCCACCGTTCCGAAGGCTTGTGATGGGGCAGAATAAACGATTCGGCGACGGTCTGATTACTGAGCAGCATCAGCAAGGTGTCACCCGTAATTCGTTCGCCACGTTCGTCGACTTCATCAATCGATTCGCCGTTCAGACGTACGCCGATGGAATGCACACACCCGGAATTCCACTCATCGTCAGTCAGTTCATTCCCGGTGGCTGACAACCACGCAATATCCTTCACTCCGGCTCCGCGAATGCGACGCCCCTGAAAGAAATTGCGGCGTTTGAACACGGGCTGATCATGCCACAGCTGGATTACTTTCGTACAGAATTCCAGAAACTCCTGCTGTTCGTCGCCCAGGTCCCAGTGCAGCCAGCTGATCTCGTTGTCCTGACAATACGCATTATTGTTTCCATGCTGCGTCTGTCCCAATTCATCTCCCCCGCGAATCATGGGAACGCCCTGAGACAACAACAGCGTCGCAAACAGGTTTTTTCGCTGTCGCAATCGCACCTTGTTGATCGCGGGGTCTGTGGTCTCGCCTTCCACGCCACAGTTCCAGCCGTTGTTGTGACTGTCGCCATCCCGGTTGTCTTCAAGATTGGCAAGATTGCGTTTTTCGTGGTACGTCACCAGGTCACGCAGACAGAAACCATCATGGGCGGTCACAAAATTGATGCTGGCATGTGGTCGGCGACCGTTGTGCTTGTACAAATCGCTGCTGCCCGTCAAACGGGTTGCAAACTCGTTCACAGCGCCTCCGTCACCTGCCCAGAACCGGCGCATCGTGTCGCGATATTTTCCGTTCCATTCGGACCAGCCATGAGGAAAATTGCCAACCTGATACCCGCCGCTGCCCAAGTCCCACGGTTCTGCAATCAGCTTGATCTCTGACAACACCGGATCCTGAAGAATAATGTCAAAGAAGGCGCTCAGTTTGTCGACGTCGTGAAGTTCCCGCGCCAGCGCGCTACACAGGTCAAATCGAAATCCATCAACGTGCATTTCCTGGACCCAGTACCGCAGGCTGTCCATAATCAGCTGAAGTACGCGCGGCGACTGCATGTTCAGAGTATTGCCGCAGCCGGTGAAATCCTGGTATTGCCGTTTGTTGTCGGGCATAAGTCGATAGTACGACGCGTTGTCCAGGCCGCGCAGTGACAATGTCGGCCCGCACTCATTGCCCTCACCCGTGTGGTTGTAGACCACATCAAGAATGACTTCGATGTCAGCTGCGTGCAATTGCCTGATCATCTGTTTGAACTCGTTGACCACCGCTTGCGGTTCGCTGGCCGAAGAGTAGCGTGAATCAGGTGAGAAAAACGAAAGAGTGTTGTAACCCCAGTAGTTGACCAGTCCGTTGTCGATGAGGTGACGATCATCAACGTGATAGTGAACGGGCATCAGTTCGACGGCGGTGACTCCCAATTTCCTGAAATGGTCAATAGCCGCCTGTGACCCGAGACCGGAATACGTACCGCGAATTTCTGCCGGCACATCAGGATGCAGTTGAGTAAACCCTTTGACATGCGTTTCGTAAATCAGGGTCTTGTGCCAGGGCGTGCACGGATGCCGGTCGTCACCCCAATCGAATGCAGAATCCACAACGACGCCCAAAGGAGCGAAGGCAGCGTTGTCAGTTTCGTTGAAGGAAGCGTCATCGTTTCCAATTTCAAAACCAAACATGGCATCCGACCAATTGATGCCACGACCGACAGCGCGGGTGTAGGGATCCAGCAGTACTTTGTTCGGATTGAAACGGTGCCCTGCGTGGGGAGCAAAGGGGCCGTGAACGCGAATGCCATACAGCTGACCGGGCCGCAGATCGGGAAAATATCCGTGCCAGGCAAGATGTGTACACTCCGTCAGCGGGATGCGGTGCGTCTCAATCTGGTCAGAAGCAGAATCAAACAGACACAAATCCACGCCAGTGGCGTGCTCAGAGAAGACAGCGACATTTACGCCCTGACCATCCCAAGTGGCGCCAAGTGGATAGGGGCGGCCCGGCCAGTGACGAATCACCCCGGAACCGGGTTTCGCTGCTTCCTGTGGCAATGTCTGCAACATCCGGTCAACACCTTTGCTTTGGACGGCAATTTACTGGAAAGTCACGCATTTCGAAATCAACAGGGCAAAGAAGTGGCGACGTGCTGCATACTCACACCGACAAATAATCAGGCAACATGCGCCATTGCTGTTCACTTCGCGGTATCCTTCAATCGACCGGATTGGGGCCGAACATACACATTCCAGGGGATTTCGCGTCTGACACGGTTGTCCCGGTCACGTAGGCTGGATGGTTTTCTCCTGTGATTCCTCAGTCAGCAGTCGTGGCGTCCGATATTATGATGCGAGGACATGTTCTGGCGTCCAACTTCATGCGAGATACCACAAATCCTTCTGGTCACACACTTTCTGTTTGACTCCGTTTTCCCTGTGGCCGTATAACGTAACGCTGCCAATAAGCCCTTTTTATATATTCAATGCGAACAGCTTTCCCAAAAATCGCCACGATTCTCCTTGCCGTCAGTTCTGTGGCGTTCATGGGAATGTCGGTGGCTGCGTACTTCGGACGCCCTGATCCCATCGCAGCAATGGGAGCCGAGGAAATCGCAGACTATAAGTTCGAAGGTAACCCCGAAGGCACTTCGTGGACGGTGACGTCCAACATCGGGTCGGATAGGACTTCGAAGGAGCACACCACTGCCTACGGGGCCTTGGTTGACGCCTACGAAAGCAAATCGGGGCAGATGAAATCTGAAACCGACG
>JBDONA010000574.1:0-16171 GCA_039831575.1 Fuerstiella sp.
CGATCTCGTTAAACGCTGTTGGCACAATCGATTCCTGTGGATCTCCCCGACGATACTGGTTCTGAAGCGAGGTGATCGCTCGCTGCGCGAGCCCGGAATCACTTGCGAACTGCGTATCGCTGTCGACACGGTTCTGAGTCAACGTTTTTCGATCCCGAAACTGCTGCAGGCAAGGTGCTAGTTTCAGGTCGACTTCTGCGGCAAACACTGCTGCCTGAATTCTTAGTTCCTCTGCTCTGGTGGAATCATCCGCCAGGCCGGCTTCGACCATTCTGCGTGTTTCCTGATGCGTGGCAGTCGACATGAGCGACAGTGGTTCCGTCAGACTACCGGATCGCTGATCGAAATCGTGCCGCGCCTGCACGAGCCGATCTGCCATGCCTCCATCGATGACGTCGTACCGCTGACGGTCGCCGAATTCGCGCAGCAGGTCTTTGACATGCCGCTGCAGCTGAGGCAGTTTTTCCTCAGACTCCATGGACTGTTCGAGGTTGTCCTGCCAGCGACCTGTCCAGTCAATAAGTTGCGTCATGTGTCCCTGAAGATGATCGGGCACACCGCGCTGGAATTTTCTGGTGAATCGTTCCACGACACGCAGCTGATTCAGAACAACGGTTTCCTGTCGCTTAAGCCGGGCAAAAGTCTGCGTGGGACTATTCGCAATCAGACGTTGTTGTTCCATCATGGCATCGAAGTCCCATGCCAAAGCGTTGAAGATGTCCTGTGCGACCAGACTTCGATAGTGGTACGCCAGACTCTTCGCATCGTCGCCGGATCGCTCAAATCCTTCTTTCAGTTTTTCAACGAGCCTCTGACGCTCTTTACGATCTGCGGCGTTTTGAAATGCGGCCACCGCATGACGTGGGCGATTCGTGTGATCGTGCAGTACTCGTGAAATCACGCGACCCGCCAGATCCAATTCATAGGCGTCGACGCCAGCAGGCATTTTTCTGGTGACGTTCTGGACATCCTCCAGTGCCTCTGCGGCGGCCTGTTGAATGTTTTTGGTGAGTGCAATCAGGCTCGTGCCATCGAAGGCAATTTCCTGTTCCGTTAGCTGAGTGCCAGCCTTCAGGTCGTCACGAATTCGTTTCACGATTTCCAAAGCGGACGATTTGTGTTCTTCAGCAACTTTTGCGAAGCGGTCGACCACCTGGACCAGGTCCGCTTTGTGCTCCATGACTGCGTGTCGCTTCGGATCGAAATCCGGCGCCGAAACAACGATTCTCAGCGTCACGGATTCGCCTCGATTCCCTTTCAGGTCTGTTGCAACCAGTCGTGTTGTTATCTGATCACCGGTCTTGAGTTTCAGCTCCAGCAGATCCCAGTTCCAGGCGGCCGTGATACGGTGCGCCGCCCCCGGGCCTGATGTTTGCTTTGGATTGGCTGATGGAGCATCATCGACGGTATTCTGTCGCTTTGAGGCGGTCGAATGACCAGGTGTCTGCTCCAGTTCCAGTGGTACGGAAATCCAGTCTCGCCCGTTGATGGAGATTTCCTGTGCCAACGACTCAGGCGGAAGGTCGTCTTCAGCCATTCCCCTGAGGGCCAGAATATCGTTCGGCGGCAGCAGCAGATTCGTTTCCTGCTGATCAACAAAACCCACTCGAGGAATCAAATCGGGAACCGGCCGGATTTCATATCGCGGGCTGAATACGTTTGCGAAACCGGTCTTCTTCGAAACCAAATGCACCTTGTAGATCGCGTCTTCTTCGACGGGAACTGCGGCAGACCATTTCCCTTCGGGATTCAGAGTCAACGGAACTGTCGTGACTTCGTCTGACAGAACAGCATCGATTCGCAATTCCGCCTTGCTGACTTCCTGGTCAAGATCCAGCTGAATGTGAGCCTGTGTGCCGGCCAGAACAACCACATCGCCGTGGTCTTCTGTAATCGTCTTGTTCTCGAAACCAGAGTATTCCGGGTATTGGTAAGTCTTGTGAAACGCGACTACTCGCGGACGATTTTCCCCGTTAATTCGATGGCGTTTCGTGACGGCATCCCCCGCCAGAATCCTGTATTCAACCACGTCTTCAGCAACATGAATGTTTGCCGCGAATTCATTGTCCGTGCGAATGCGCATCGTCTGCTGCTGCGGTGGTTTTCCCGGAATGAATGTCTCCAGAACGGCTTCGTCAACATCACCTCCCGATGTGGCGATGACAATCGCTACGGTTTCGTCTTTCGCGATCATTAATGAATTGGGAGTCGGTTGCAGAATCTCAACCTGAATTCGAGAGACTCGATCAATATTGGCCATCGGCAGCATCGCTCGGGCTGCCAGGCTGCGAAACCGTGGTCCACCGTTCAATAACGATACTGCGATGACTGCAACAACCACTACGGCGGTCACTGTCCACCGCGCTATGAGTTTCAACGGCAAAAGTTTGCCGACACGTATCTTCGCCATTTGCTGGGAGACTCGCCCCTGCAACAGACCGCGGAAGACGGGTGAATCTGTGACGGTGTCCGGGTTGTCGGTTGCCAGTTCGACGGCGGAAAGAAGATTCTCACGAAGTTCCGGCTCGGCGTCTTCAACCTGCGACGCGATTTCTTCCTGCCCGGGAGTGTGTACGAGTTTTCGACCGGATATCCACCACGCTACGGCTGCCGTTAGAAAATAGGCGGCACCGCTCAGGGCCCAGCGAACGTTGTCGCTCAGGACCCATCCCCAGTCCAGAAATGCAACGAACGTCATGCATATCAGGAACGTGGCAGTCGCTCCGCAAAGACCTCGAATGGCGATCATGCGAGATCGGCGACGAGCGAACCGCCTGAGCTTGCTGACAACTGTTGGATCGAGAGTAGTAGTGCTCATGGCTGATCCCGGATTCCAAATGAGTTGTGGGAGTTCACGCGTTCGCGTGCCACCAATCACGCGAAAAAGCGTGCACTCCAACAAAACGACTTCCTGAAGTTTCGACGTTTACAACAAGCCTGCGCGTTTGCGCAGGAACCATTCCATCGTCAACAAAATCATAATTGCGGCAAACCACCAGTAGCTCTGCCAAAGTAGAGTGTCTGATTCGACGACTCGCCCACTGCTGAGCGGGCTGAGAAGTCCGGCCAAACTTCCGAGTTGTTCTTCTCGCAGATAGACTCCGCCGGATGCGGCAGCCATCTGTTTCAACAATTCTTCGTTACATGCCGTCTGTTCGAGTTCGCCCGATTCGGGTGGCAGCACGACAAAGTTGCCTCGAGCTTTCAATGCTTCCTGACGAAACCCGGATGCTCGAATTGAGACGTCGTATTCGCCTTCATCCAACGATCCCGAATTGCCTCGATACATGCCGGGAACATCCGGATCCGGGCTAAGGCTGACCGTGGAGGCAACCCGCTCGTTTTTCCAGATAAGTGCATCCACGGTGGAGCCAACAGCTGGTTTGCCATCCAGTCCCTTCAGTTGAATCCGGATGTTCGCAGTGTCTCCGTCCTGGTAACTGACGGGCCCAGTGTCGATCGCCAGAAATTCGTCGCTTGCCGCGAATGGTCGCGGCATCACGTACCTGGCGATCTGATTCCAGATACGTTGATGATAAGTGTCCGCCGCCTTGTAGCGCCAGCGCCATGTTTCATCCGATGCCAGGTACAGAATTCGGCCCGAACCATAATTGCGAGTCACCATGACCGGAGCAGCTGCGCCGTCAACCAATGCTTCCACTAACACTTCCGCGCCCGGTACAACAGTGACCGCATTCAGCGTATGAGGCGGCGGTAGTTCGTTCCAGAATCGTTCGTTCGCCGTTTGTTCCACCTCAAACGTCAATGCTGGCAAACGACTGCCTTTTTCCGTCAATTGCAGCCTTGTTGGTTCCGCCGAGAACCCGGAGGCCTGCCATTCGACCGGCAGCAAGGGTCCGAGATTCTGTTCGGTGAAGTTCTTCATCCGTCCCCGCTGACCATCCAGAAACACGATACCGCCGCCTCGGGTTTCCACGAATTCCCGGATCCACTTGTATTCGTGTTCTGCGAATAACTCAGTCACGACTTCACCGTAGATAATGATATCGTAACCGAAAAGTGATTCACGTGTTTCCGGGAAGGCATCTTTTTCGCCTCGCGGCAAAGTTTCATCGTCCGTTCCGGGGCCGGCGATGACAACAGTCACGTCCCACTGCGAATCCCGTTCGAACGCATTGCGCAGATATCGAGTTTCCCAGCGAGAACGTCCGTCAATAATCAGCATTCGGTAGTTCTGCGTGACCGCCACGAACCTCAAAGGCTGTTGGTTGTTTTCCGTTTCTGCTTCGTCCTGCAACGGGCTGACGGAAGCTGTCATTTCCATAGCAACTGCGTGGCGAGTCACTTCCGATTCGAACTGACTGCCGATTTGTTCAACAAGTTTCTCGATGCCGAATTCGAAATCTATGCGGCGTTCCCCCGTGTTTTGGGTGAGCAGTTGTTCCTGCCAGATGACTTCGCCCTGGTGTTCGATCCGAGCCAGCATCGGTTGTCCAGCGGGCATCAGGTCGCGAACAATCATAACGCCTCGAACGCGGTCCTTCTTAAACACCATTTGCGGATGCTCGAGGCCTGTGACCGCCATATCCGGCGCGTGCGTGGTGGCTCCCAGAGACACAGGAAAAAACGAAATCCCCTGGCCGCCCAAAACGCGAGCGGTCTGAATTGGCGAAGGACCGGAATTGTGCTGTCCATCGGTCAGCAAAACAATGGCCGTGTTCGGCTTCACGACGTCCTTCGGCGAATCCTGCTCAGTGGTGCTTTCGCTTCTCCCAACTGACTTCTGAGTTGCCGCAATGCCGCTGGTAAGATCTGTGGTTGATGCTTCGGGTGATTGCAAAAGCTGGTCCGGCGTTTCTTCAGCAGCACGTCCGTCCAGCAGTTCAATGGCCTCATGATCGTAAAGTGCCAGCACTTCCACGTTGTGGTATTGCCTGAGTTCGTCAAACAAAGCCCCTTCGGTTTCCAGGAGACTACGTTCGGCCCGACGCCAGCGAGGAGTTTCATCGAATATCTCCAGAGCCGCCTGGATGGATTCGTCTCCGGAATCAATCAGTTGCTGCACATCCGCGTTGAAGGCTGTCAGAAGCTGTTGTTCTATCGTCTGGAGAGCTATACATGCGGTTGTGAGCTGATTCACCGCTGCTGTGGTCGTCGGTACATCAGTGGCGGCCATGGTCTTGAGATCGACGATCAACTGGTCCGGTTGCATGGGCGAGTCGATGTTTGCCCCTCCATTGGCGGGAGTACCGGTGGGCATACTGTCGAACGAAGCTGTTATGGGTTCGACGATGGCAAGCAGTTCGTCTCGCAGAGACAGCACATCGGTGGCGATGAGGCCTTCTTTCCGAAGCCCTGTCATTGTCTTCGCACGTGCGTCCGCAAGTTTGGTTGCCTGGTCGAGCAGTTCCGAGTTGATGCGGCCGTCTTCGATCCAGCCCTGTTGTTCTGCAATTAGCAGCTTCCGCCCCGACGTCACATGACGATCCAGCAGAGCCATGCTTCGAGAACTATCGACGTAAATCTTAACTCGACCAAGTTCCCCGATCGTCTGACGATGGTGCAGCACTGGTCCGGTCAGCACCATGATCCCCAGGAAAAACGCCAGAGACCTGAGTGAAGGCAGTATCCATCGAAGCCGATGCGGCAAATCGAAGCTTTCGCGACGATAGTATCGCCAGGCCATCACCGCGACGAGCAACGCCATGGCCAGGCCCAGCCAGAGAGGAAGGTCGCCGACAAACCGTAGACTTGTCATGTGCGGACCCTCGAAAAACGCTGCTGCAAAACCAGTTCCAGAAACATGAACGCCAGCAACCCGGCCAGCAGGTATCGCCAGATATCGCGACCGTTTCGGCGTAGTCGATCCAGTTCGAGGTACTGAGCCGGCGACTCAACCACGTGGGCTCCCATGTTTTCAGCCAGAGAATTCAGTTGGGTCTCATCGAGCAACGAAAGATCTGATTCATCCCGTGATGTGCTCGCCACAAAGTGAACGGCCTGACCTTCGGGCGTGCTCATGCTGTAAACACCCGGCCGGCGAGTACCGTCGTAACGAGCCATCAAACGGTTACCCTGTCGAAAGGCACGCACGGTTCGTCGGTCACCGGTGGGAGTAGTCATTGAAAGCGAAATGGAATCTTTCGCGTTGGTCACTGAAGCGGACGGATTGGGTTGAGCAGTGTCGGTGACCATGCCGTCTGCAAACAAAGCTACGGCCGTCTCTCCTGTTTGAATGTTCCGTGGCGGAGTCAACTGGGTCGCCATGGTGGTAACAATTTGCTGCATCAGCGGCACGTAAAATGGTCTCATGGGCAGATCCGACCAGTCCGCGTCGCAGGCGGTTGCCATTTGCACGACAACTCCGTCTCCCAGTGTTTTCTCAACCAGCAACGGATCACCCGAATCGAGTCGCGCCATCACAATGGCGTCTGAGGTCGAGACAGTCGGCGGCTGTTCGTCGGCAGCAACAGACGTCAAGATCATGGAGCGATTCTCAGGCGGAATCAACTCGTACCACTGTCGGATCTCAGCCGTCGACAGGTCGCCGTTGGAAGGTTCGTTGAAGAACTGCAGCGCCGGATGGTCGAAGTGCTGAGCGACGATCCGAGAACTTTGACCCTTCTCGTCGATCTTTCCTTTTGGCATTCCGAATTCGGCGGGCAGCAGGCCTCGTTTTGAAAACAGTTCCGTGTTGTACCACTTCGCGTCGATTTTACCGCCGGCACAGATGAATACAGCTCCACCAGCCTGCACGTAATCTCGCATTTCATTGCATTGAGCATCGGTCAGCTGCGGCACATTGGCCAGAACTACGACTTGCGGCTGCGCTTCGAATTCCTTTTCCAGGTTCGTCCTGTAGTTGACCGTCTTTGTCTTCACCAAGTCTGCCAGTTTCATGCGGCCAAACGTATACGGCGTCAGCGCGACCGCCAGAAAATCGGTTTCACTCTTCAGCGGCTGAGAACTCTGGTCGCCGTCGACCAGGAGTACGTCAATTTGGTCCCAAATGGTCACCGCGGCGGCAAGTCGATTGTCTTTCTTAAGCGGATCGTCGACGACAACCTCCACTTCAAAGACATGCGAACCTGGTGTTGCGAATTCGCACGGAAACAGGGTTTGAGTTGTCGCGTTTGCTGCCAGGGTTATCTGAGAAACGGCTTGTTCGTTGCCGTCTACTTTAAGAATCACGCGAGTATTCTCGCTCGCCGTGTTGCCGTGATTCCGCAGGTTGGCTCGTATGGAAAGCTGCTGGCCGATTCCCAATGGCCGGTTGGAAAAATCAAGAGATGCGACGGAGATGTTTTCGGTAACGACGTCTGCCGTTTGCATTAGCGTTAGTTCCGGCTTGACCGACATGGCTGCGACCTGACGCGAAATGGAATCGGCGGCGCTGGATCCCTGCCAATCGGCTGGCTGGAAGTCACTAATCACTATGAGCTCTCGTCGAACGTGAGTCATACCGGCCAGCGTAGCAATTCCCGCGTCGAGAGATTGTTGCATGTCGCTGGCTCCGAAATCGGCTCGCAATGTCCGCAGCCGTCGCACGATGGCTTTTGAATCAAAGATCGGTTGGTCAAACAGCGGAGTCGGCGCCCCACCGGTTTGAATAACGGCAATCTCCGATCCTCGTGGAGTGGCCTCCACAACAGCACAAGCCGCGTCGATCGCCTTGTCAAAATGAGAGAATCCGTCTTTGGTGGCTTCCATCGAGTAGCTGGTATCCAGCAGAATCACGAGCGAAACAGGGGCATCTCCGGTCGGCGCCTGAGTTCCCGTAAGAACCGGCTTTGCCAGAGCGAACGCCAGCAATGCCGGAATGGCACATCGCACCAGCAACAGCAGCAGTTGTTCCAGTCGAAACCGCTTGTGGTTGACCTTTACAACTGATTCCAGCAAATGCATGGCTCCCCATTCGACTCGCCTAAAGCGACTTCGATTGAGAATGTGCAGAATTAATGGAATGGAAAACGCCAGCGCTCCCCATGCCAGTGGCTGATTCATGAAGCTGAGGAAGTTCATCGTGACTTCCTCCGTAGTCCAAGATACGCCGCCAATGCGTCGGCATACGGCTGATCGGTCGTCATCGGAACAAGGTGAATACGATGGCGATTACACCCATCGCTCAGGGACTCTTGAAACTGTTCGAGCTTTTCCAGGTAAGCTCGACGAATCTGAGCCGGGTCGACCAGATGGTGATTATTCGCCTTTTCCAGCGACGAAAACTGAGTCCATTGGCGAAACGGAAAATCCAGTTCGTCCGGATCCCAAATCTGAAAGATGATGATTTCGTGGTTGGCGTGTCGAAAATGAGCCAGCGCTTTCAGCAGTCGGTCAACGTCCCCAAACAGGTCCGAAATGATAACCAGCAATCCGCGGCGCTGAATCTTTGTGACCATTTCATGGAAGACGTCGCCCAGTTCGGTTTCGTTGCCGGGGGTAGCCGCATCCAGTTCATTGATGATTTTCTGAAGATGCTTCGGGCGACCTCGAGGCGGAACGTAGCTACGCACCTGCGTATCGAAAGTCACAAGACCTACGCTGTCCTGTTGTTGCAGCATCAGATACGACAGGCAGGCAGCCGTTCGGACGGCGTAGTCGTGCTTGTTCAGCTGGCTGCGAGAACCCTGGTAGCCCATCGATCCGCTTGAATCGAGCAGGATCGTGCAGCGGAGGTTGGTTTCCTCTTCGTACTCTCGAATAAACAGACGGTCCGTTTTGCCGAACAGTTTCCAGTCGATGTCGCGAATGTCATCACCTGGAACGTATTGGCGGTGCTCTTTGAATTCGACGCTGAAACCTTTGTGCGGCGAAAGATGCAGACCGGAACAGAAACCCTCCACCACCTGCCGGGCAAGCACCTGCAGGTTGACAAATTTGCTGATGTCGTGTGACGTTAGGACGTCATGAACATGGGGCATGCGGATAGAAACGGGGCAAAGGGATGATTTGAATGACTAGAGCAGTTTACAGATTGACGGAACCAGTTCTGGCTCATGGGAGCAGCCGTTCTGCTATTGAAACACGTCAGCCGCGGCCATGAGTCAGCGAAATTCGCTGTAGTGAAGAATGACCGGAACGTCGCGGTGATGTTCGCCAACGACCAGGCATTGGACATTCTCAAAGCAGCTGTTTTGACGCGACCGGGATTTCTTTCAGCAGGCGAGTAATCAAATCATCAACGCTGACACCTTCTGCTTCTGCGTTAAACGTGGGCACGATGCGATGCCGAAGAACGGGATAGGCCAGAGCTTCGATGTCGTCCCGAGTCACATGAAACCGGCCGCGCATGATAGCTCGTGCCTTGGCGGCCAAAACGATCTGCTGGCAGGCTCGCGGACCGGGACCCCAGTCGACCATGTCTCGCACCCAGGCCGCTGCACCTTCGTCATTTGGCCGGGCGGATCGCACAAGATCCAGCACGAACTGCTTTACGTGATCAGGCAAAGGCACGAGCCGAACAGTGGACTGAAATTCGATGATATCCTTGCCGGAAACAACGGGTTCAACGGTAGCGGTCATCGTCGACGTTGTGCGGTCAATGATGTCGGCTTCCTGATCACGACTTGGATAGTCGACAATTACGTTGAACAGAAATCGGTCTCGCTGAGCTTCCGGCAGACGATAGGTGCCTTCCTGTTCGATTGGATTCTGAGTCGCCAGCACGAAAAACGGTTCGTCCAGGCGATACGTCGTGCCGCCAACGGTAACTTCGTGTTCCTGCATGCCTTCCAGCAACGCGGCCTGAGTCTTCGGCGGAGTTCTGTTGATTTCATCCGCCAACAGCATGTGAGTAAAGATTGGCCCCTTGTCGAACACCAGATCGCGATGGCCGGTATCACGGTTCTCCTGAATGATATCGGTGCCGGTGATGTCAGCGGGCATCAGGTCGGGGGTGAACTGGATCCGTTGAAAGTCCAGGTTCATGGTGTCGGCCAGTGTCCGAATCATGAGCGTCTTGGCGAGTCCCGGTACACCTTCCAGAAGGCAATGGCCGCGAGCCAGAATGGCAATGACAAGCTGTTCAACGACTTCTTCCTGCCCGACAACGATCCTGCTGACTTGTTCTCGAACTTTGCGACAGGCCTCGACAAGCCGAGCGGCGCGTTCCTTGTGATCCGAAGACACAGACATTTCTTCGTCCGTCATTGAGAGAACCTGTTTTATGGTGGGGATTGTGGCGGGACCGCGAACACCTCGATCGGCACTCGGCGGGACGGAAAAGGTTAGCAGACGCATCGAGAAAAGTCCCGCGTTTCAACGGGAATTAAACACTGAACATGTGAACGCCGCTGCATAACGGTACGCCGCGGAAACGGTGCCGTTTTTCAACGAGGATTCGCGACAACTGTCTGCGGCGACCAGAATTGTCCTTCGGCGTTGCGTAGAAACAGTCGAACCAGCAGCGGACCGTCCTGCGGAACGTTTTTCAGGACCGTTTGGTTTGTACCTTCGCGTGGTCGATCCACGTTCGTCTTGCGCGGCCAGCGATCGGTGAAGGTGAGTCCTTCTGTGGGGCCCGAATAGACAATAACGTCTGGCCTGGTTCCCGCATTTCGTATATCGAATGTGATCCGTGCATTGTCGCCGGTCCGCTCAACACCAGTGACCGAAATTGCCGAGGGCACACTCATCAATACGGTGAGTTTGTCGTCCGCGAGATAAGGAATGTTGCGGCGATCGAAAGGTTGAGCCTTGACGTGGTCACCGGCAGGTGGCTGGCGAAACGTCCAGCCGCCGGTTTGCATGAAGAACCAGCCGTCTGCGGCGACTCCGCGATCGGTATATGTGAGACCGGTTTCGCTGTTCACGTCTCCGACAGACATTCGATCCAGTCCATACCACTTGCCGTCCGCGTCCATGACCCAGCCACGATATCGCATGCGTCGTGTGTAAGCGCCGGTTCGCTGACGTGGTGGTGGTCCGGGAACTTCCACGAAACTGCCAACCGTCAGTGAAGTCAGCGGCGCGCGCTTGTTCTTCTTCCGGCCGACGCCGAACAATCGCCAGCGTGCTTCATCGGATGCGTAAAAGTAACTGAAATACGTGCTGTGCGTCGGGCCCGGTTCGACCCGCAATGCCAGCGTCTGCCGCTGCCCCTGACGTCCCTTTAACGGCTCCCAATCGCGAATCTTTACACCCGTTCCTTCGTGACCAAATGTGCCGAACGCAGCGTTCGGATTGCCAATGGCAAGCAGGTGAGAAAGTTGCTGAACGGGTGGCTCAGGTTCATTGCGACCGAAGGACCACAGCGAAAAGTTGAAACTGCTGTTGACCGTTCCGTCCGCGTTCCATGAAGGCCCGTAGTAGCCGAACGGGGTGGTAATCGGCGCGTAGAAATTAAGTGAACCGGGGACCGCATCCATTTCCATCACCCACAACCGAACCGCTTTCGGACTGTGCGAACTGGAAAACTTCGTATGCGCAGCGGCCGGTCGCCATCTCTTGCGCAGCACCGCACCTGAGCGAACTGCCGGGCCGGAGACTTCGAGCCAGTGCAATCGTGTGTCGGCGGAGCCATTGCGAGTGTTCGTGATCCGCAGCACGTGCTGACCGGACGATTGGATTTTGAATTCGAGTCTGGCAGCTAACGTGGGCTTGTCGCTGCTGATCTTGGGGACGGACAGCGATTGTTCCTGACCGCCCAGGCTGACGGCAAACTGACCAGCAGAACCGCCACTGTTCCACACATGAACGTTGATGCGGCCCGTATTGCGCAGCCAGATGCCCCACTCGACCTGGTCGCCTTCGTCCCACTGAGTCACGGAGGCGTACGAGTTGCCACCATTCAGGTTTGCTATGTCCGGAACGGAACCCGTCCCTTCCGCGACAAGGCCGCGTTTCGGGAAGAAGCACTCGTTCGGCGTCAGGAACAGTCGTGCATCACGCGTTTTCTGAACCATGTACGTGACGTCCGACCGATCGGGATCCGGCATCCACTCAACGGGGGACGACAGCTGACCAATTCCTGCGGAAAGTACTCTGGCCGGATCGGCGGCGGAGCACCAGGGAGCAACGGCAAGAAGAACAACGATAGACGCGCGGAAATGAAACATTGGAAAAGCGATAATAAGAAGTCAGAGCAAACTCATCGACTTGCAGGTGTGCAGAAGAAGTCGCCCTGTTGAGGATTCGTCGAATGCCGGTCGTGCCGGACTGCAGTTGCTGGCGGATCCGGGGCGGCGAGAACTCACGGGACCGTCTGCAGTATACTCATTCGTTGGATGAAACAAGCTGGCGGCAGTCTGTGTTTCTGCACGGTCGGCCGTCGGGAAGAACGTTGATTCCGCAGGGCGCGAACGTAACGCTCATATTTGGAACGCATCCGGCAGCCGGCAATTAACGCGGCGTTGACTGATGATTTCCTGCTGTGCCCGGCAAACCGCGTTTCGTGCCTGCGTGTTATGGACGAGGATTTGGTCCTGACACAGTGGGTTGCTGGACAGTGCTGAAGATTTTTTTCCGTGGCCGTGGAAAATCTGTCGCGGCGAGCGTCTTGTTCTTTATGGAAGGAGAACGGTTGACGGAATTCGATGAAATTGACGCAATTGCTCGCGTTCGCCGAGGCGACGACGTGGCTTTTGGCAACTTGTACGACCGTTATGCGCGGTTGGTGCGGTGCCTGTGCTTCGACGGTACGGGAAACCTGAATGATGCTCAGGAGGTGTTCATGAAGGCCTACCGACAGATTGACACGCTGCGTGATCCGCACAGATTTGCTTATTGGCTGACGGGGATTACTCGCAACGCGGTGAGGGACTGGCAAAGACGACACACTCGCGATCGCCTTCGATTCGTTGACACACTCCCGGAAACGGCCTCACCTGACAACTCAGACACGGCAGCCGCTGAGCTTCGCGCCATTATTCGTCGTCTTCCTGAACAGGAACGCATGGCACTGCACCTTTTCTATCTGGAAGAGGAACCGGCTGCAGTGGCGCGGCAGATTCCGGGGCTGTCACAGTCCGGGTTTTACAAAGTACTGGATCGCGCTCGGCGGCTGGTCGTTGAGCAATTGGATGAAGCAGAGGAAACAACCCATGACTAATGCCAACGATGATCGCATGTTTCGTGCAGCCTATGAAATGTTCTCATCTGACCACGACCAGCAACGTGACCGTTTGCTGCGTGGGATTGCGGATGCTCCGGCACGGGACGGCGCGTCTGGACCAGCGAACGAAGGAAGTGCTGAGGTTCCCGGTGCTGCGGTGCGACGCAACGCAAAACGCTCGCTGACGGTGTTGGCCACCGTGCTGCTTGTTGCTCTGATTGTTCCCTCTGTCTGGGATGGCTCCGGCCAAAAGGCGTACGGGATCGACGACCTGCCACAACGCTTGCTGACGATTCGCAGTCTTGAGATTAGGAGGTTCCTGGTGCAGGAGACCGTTGCTGAAGACGGCGAAGAGCAGCCGCACCAGTTTCCGTTCCGATACTTCTTTGAACGCCCCGGCAAGCTATGGCTGGAAACCTACGGATTCAGTTTCCCGGGAGAAGGGCAACCAACGATTGTCAGACCGGCCGTCGTGGCTATTGACGACGACCTGCATATGCTTCGACTTTTGGACGAAGATCGAACGCTTGCCACACGAATCGATCCCCGCCTGACTGAATTGCTGGTGGAACACCTGGTTCAAACGCAGATGTTTGAACAACTTCTGGGTGGGCCGCCCGATTCCTTCAGAAAAACAGGCTCAGAAACAGTGCAGGGGATTAGCTGCGAGGTTTACGAAGCCACCCAATGGCGGAACGAAAAGGCGGACGGCTCGACTCACCGTGTTTGGCTGAATCCAAATACCGGAGTGCCGTTGCAGGTCGCGCATTATCACACGAAACCGTCTGGTGAGGAAAAACTGGCCTCGATGATGGTTGAGATCCGCGTCAATAAGGGTGTACCAGCCGACCTGTTTGCGTTGCGTGGTGTCGAAGACCTGCCGCCTGCTGCAGCAGACGCGGCTGCTGGTATTGGGATGATAAGTTCGGGAGGTGCCGGGCCGATGCGACTGGTCACTGACTCCGGACTGTGCTTGCGGCATGAACAAATCGTCGACTGTTCCCTGTCGACACCGCCCAGCGATGAAGTTCCTGACAGAATTCTTCATCTCAGTGGAAGAAAGATGTCGGTGACCAATTCGGCTGGCGGATTTTCTTCGGGCTTGTTGCGGTAGATCTCGAAGGCATCGCGTTTCGCAACTTTGAGTTTCCTGTAGCGGGCATATTGGTAACCTCCGCTCCAGGCATTTCCCAGATTCTCGTAACGGCCTGTGTGACGAATATGCAGCGATTTTCCTGCCGGAAGCTGGCAGTGATTAAGGCCAGCGGGAGCCTGGCTGCCCGACGGAACGGCATATCCGCTGGTGAAGTCGAAACGTCGTAGTTTCAGGTCGCAGGGATGATAGACGCTCAGCATGTCCCCATCGATCGCAATCGCGTTTCTGGAAAGTTGTTCCGTGGCTGTCGCAAACGCCTTGGTCATTGTTGGGCCGACATCGTCCGTTGAACAGAAGTCACCAACTCCGAGAACGTTCATCACTTCAATCGATTCGACACCAATGACATCCGTCTGCGAAAGCACGGTCCCCGTTTCAATGAACTCCTTCAGCATCTTCAGACCGCGTTCGTAGTCCATGCCGATGAACGTCTCCATGCTCGACCGCATCCAGAACATGAACCACGGCAGGTTGCCCTGCATACGCCATGTGATTTCTGTGCCGTCCCCGGCCGCAGCCAGTTCGAAGCTGACGTTGGGTAACACACCAGTAACGCCGTCATTCGCCCGGCAGTCTGTCCGGATACGTCTGTTCTTGTGAGCGGCAAGGCGCTAGCCGCCCGTTATTGGCAGTGCGTTCACCCGCGGCTAGCGCCTTGCGGCTCACTGTTTCAGGTATTCCGACAGCCGCCTGGCTAGCCCGCTTCGCGGAACTGCAGTGACGGCTTTTCGATGGTCACGATGGTGTTCGGCGGAACGCTGCGACTGAGAGTCACGTTTGAGCCGACTTGCGAATTCGCCCCAATCACCGTTGTGCCACCGAGTATCGTCGCATTTGAATAGATGGTCACGCCGTCTTCAAGCGTGGGGTGCCGCTTTGCGCCACGAATCAGGTTTCCATCATCGTCGCGAGGAAATGACCACGCTCCCAGCGTGACGCCCTGATACAACGTCGCACCCACGCCGATCTCACATGTTTCACCGATCACAACGCCGGTGCCATGATCGATGAAAAACAGCGGCCCGATTGTTGCTCCCGGGTGAATGTCGATCCCGGTTTCCCGATGCGCCCATTCGGTGATGATGCGTGGCAGAAAGGGCACTTCCAATCGGTGCAGTTCATGAGCAATGCGAAACATGATGATCGCTTCGATGCCAGGGTAGCAAAGAATGATCTCTTCGCGGGTTTTTGCTGCCGGGTCACCGTCAATTGCTGCCTGAACGTCCTGCTGCAGCGTTGCTTTCAGCCGCGGTAGTGTGCGGAGGAAATCATCCGCCAGTGCTGCTGCCTCTGTTGCGATGCGGTCTTCCGCCAATGCTCCAGTGCCGGCAGATTTATCATGAAGTCGCAGTCTCGCCTTCTGGACATGACTTAGCGCGCGATGGATCTCAATGGACAGGATTGCCCTGATCCGTCTGAGACTCCTAGCGCACCGGGCGCGTCCCCCGGAAGAAATGCCGGTTTCGGCGTTTCGAATCCCCGGAAACAGCAGTTCTCGCAGGTCGGACGCGGTGGCGATTACGCCGTCCACTGCAGGCAGGGGGTTGCGCGAACCGTCTGCTTCGCCGGAGAGATCTGCAGCGATCCGATCCATCATTTCGTCTTCGCCATTGTGGAACGTCATCTGTCGAATCCTGAATTCAGTACAGTGGGGAAACGAACGGAGGAGGGGCCATCACTTTCCGAGCGATCGCTCGAATCGTCCGGCGGGATGTCCCGCCAGACTCATCGGCACACAATGGCTTTAGTCATTACGATGTGAGGAACCGACACTGCCGTGTTGTGAAGAGCATCAGCGCATGCCGGCGCACACGTAAGAATCGTTCGCGTCCCGGCCACTCTGCCTAAACGAACACGGGCTGGCTGCCGACCAGTACGAATGGCTACCCAAGGTCACATACGGCAAAAGCTGCCGCACTTTGCCAACAGCACGGGCGGTCGCTGGCACCTGAGAGTCGCCCATACCGGCCGCTCTCCGTGTTTCTTCGATCTCCGGCTTTGCT
>JBDONA010000497.1:0-16134 GCA_039831575.1 Fuerstiella sp.
GCCGCACTGTTCAACGTTCGTAAATTCAGAACCGCCTGCTCAGCAATCAAGCGTTCTTCCGGACTCAGTTCTGCAAAGTTCATCGGGCACCTCCATGGCAAAATGTCAGTAATATCGCCACGTTAACCCATCTCTCCCATTCGCGCAACCGTCCGTTACGGCACCCTGCCGCGACTGATGTGGCACGACAGGCCACCCCGGAACAAGCCCGGTCTGCAGCCGATGGCAAGTCATCCTCAAGGGTTGCGAACACTCAACTTAAGGCCGGTTGGAAGTCGGAATCACGGTTTGTACGATATGAGCATGCGGTTCGGTGAGATTTATTGACCCAGGCAGGGGCGGAGTACGTTGCGCCTGGTCATGACGTCGGGTTTTCTAAGAAGACATCACAGCGCGGGTGGTTCGTCATAACTCGCGGAGCGGATTCGGCACGGGCACGATTGACACGGAATGAGAGCAGCTCTGCTGCGAGACGTTTCAAACAACAATATGAGGAAGCGGTCTGATGATCATTGGCAAACTATGGCATGCGTTTAGGGCTCAATTGAACAAACTGGCCAACTTTTTCTGGACAGCCGATCCGATTGCACAGATGCAATACGAATATGACCAGGCCGTTGAGCAGCTGAAGTCCGGACGTGAAGGCCTGGCTCAATACCGCGCCCTTGTTGAACGAGTCGGACGTCAGGTCGACGGCGACAAGAAGCATGTGATTCAACTGGAAGCAAAGGTGAAGTCGTACCTGCAGGCCGGCGATCGCGAGACGGCCTCAAGGTTCGCGCTGGAACTTCAGAAGGCCAAAAACGAAATGGCTGAAAATGTCAGTCAGCTCGAAATGCACGAAAACGCGTACGACAACAACGTCAGAAAAATCAAGAACGCAACCAAGACAGTCGGCGGGATCAGGGAGAAAATCAAGAAGTACGATGCCGAAATCAAAATGAGCCGTGCCGAATCAGAACTTGCAGAACTGGCTGGAACGTTCGAATTCGATGTCACGACTGATCTTGGTCAGATCGAATCTGTGCTTCAGGACAAGATCGATACGAACCGCGCGAAGGCCCGGGTGGCCGCAGACCTTTCGGAACAGGGCATCGAAGAAATCGAACGTGAAGCGGCTGCCGAATCCGCCATGGCCGAAGACGCCCTGCGGCAGTTTGAAATGGAATTGGGATTGATCACGCCACAGACCGCCAATGTTGGCGAGGAAACCAAGGATCTCGGTCCCGCTCAACGGCAGACGGAAACGAACTGAGGCGGTGTCAACCGCCAACGGATTGGCCTCGTTCTGAGCTCGTTTAAGCTCGTTCCCAAACTCCGGTTTGGGAACGCATTTCCCCGAAGCTCTGCTTCGCCGTCAAGACGGTCACCCCGTCACTGCCTCCAACCGAACCACAACGTGCCGCATGTCAGAACCCGAAGAACAAGCCATCAATCTCGACCTGCCGGACTGGTATCCGAACTGGGCGCGGCAGATTGCAGAATTGTACTTTTCCGGGAATTCCTGTTTCTTCATTCTGCACGGCAACGTGCACGATCTGGTGGCCTGCAATGATGGCAAAAAGACCGAGTTTCTGAGTCTGACGGAATTTCTGGGCGAGTATCTGTTTGGTCGCTGGGACATCGTTCTGCAACATAATCTCAGCAAAGGGCTGCAGGCGCTGGCCGGCAGAGACAGCGAGCGTCATCAGGAGATGATGCGCAGCCTGACCGGACTGTTCGGACATTATCGCAACTGGTCTCGCAAGCCGGACGACATTCTGCTGACGCTCGATCAAATGATTGAGCGATACCTTGTTGAGGACGATCCGGAAAAGCGAAAACGGTTGGCCGTGGTGTTTGACTACGGCCAGTATCTGGTGCCGCCCGGCGAGGCTGTGCAGATATCCGGATCGATCGCTTCGCGCATCGTGAGATTTCTGGATTGGGCTCGCAACCCATACGTCCGCCGTGTCAATATGGCCTTTTGTCTGGTGTCCGAAAACCTTTCCGAAGTGAACGATCGACTGGCACAGAGCCCGCACGTCGCAACGATCGAAGTGCCCATGCCGGACGAAGCGGCGCGGCAGCGATTCGTGGATGCTCGGGCAGGAAAAATCGCCAGTGGTGACGGTGCTGACCGACTGACCGCTAAGCAGCTGGTAAGCAATTCCAACGGTTTGAGCCTGCTGAGTCTTGAACATCTGCTGTCTCAAACGGCCCGATCGGGCGGTGCGACCAGTAAGCAGTTCCGCACGCTGAAGAAGACGGCCATTGAACGACAGTGTGGAGGTTTTCTGGAATTTGTCGAACCGAAACACACGCTGGATCTGGTCGTGGGACACAAAGCGGGCTGCCGGCGACTGCGCCAGGATGCTCAGCTGATCAGTGACGGCAATTCCGACGCGGCGCCCATGGGTTACCTGATCTGCGGTCCCGTCGGTACGGGCAAGACATTTCTGGCCGAATGCTACGCTGGTTCCATCGGAATTCCGTGCGTGAAGTTGAAAAACTTCCGCAGCAAGTACGTGGGCGAAACCGAAGGCAATCTGCAGAGAGTCCTCACCGTGCTGCGGAGTCTGGGGCCGGTAATCGTGATCATCGATGAAGCCGATGCGTCGCTCGGCGACCGCAACCAAAGTGGCGATTCCGGAACCAGCGGTCGCATCTTCGCCATGATCGCTCAGCAGATGGGAGACACTCGCTACCGTGGCAAAATCATGTGGATGCTGCTGACGTGTCGCCCCGATCTGCTGCCCATCGACCTGAAACGGCAGGGCCGCGCTGAAGTCCATATCCCGTTGTTTTATCCGGACAACGAAGCCGAAATTCGCACCATGTTCAAAGTGATGGGCCGCAAAAATGACGTGGCGATCGACATGGACGATATCGAACTGGATCAGCGACACATGGAACTGAGCGGGGCAGACATTGAAAGCGTCGTGCTGACTGCCAGACGAGTCGCTCTGCTGGACGGACGCAGTTCTGTAAATAAGGACGACCTGGAAGCTGCACTGACCGAGTTTATTCCGTCGGCCCAGGGGCTTGAAAAAGAGATGCAGGAAATTGCGGCGGTTCTGGAATGTACGCAGATGGATTTTCTCAACGACGAATGGCGAGAAAAACTGCAGTCCGAAGGCGGTCGATCGCAACTGCAGCAGCAATTGACGAAGATGAGGAATCTGGTGGAACGACTTTGACAAGGCCCCTGCCTCACCGCAGGCAAGCAACCAATCAACAAAACACAGCCGCGCCCGTTGGTCGCAGATCGCCACTGAATGGCAACATGAACTCGCCCCACACAGATGCAGCACGGTCTGAAATCTCAAATCCCAACTCAAATCTTAAATCTCAAACTGATTCCCGGAGACTCCTTACATGGCCCGCAAAAGCTGGATTGACCCTGACACCAAAGAACCTCTGATTGACGAGTACGCCAAACAAATGGAGAGCTTTGTGCGAGCGTTCCAGGACGGCGTGATTACTGACAAGGAAATCAGTGACCAGGAAGCTCAGCTGGTTGAGTGCATGAAAGAAGTCGAAGACGTTCTCGATGACGAAACGCATGCGAAGGTGACACGTCTGTTGTGCGAACTCAATGCCTTCGATGTCATGCAATTCACGTACGAAATGCAAAAGGCGCGGGCAGCCATGTTCCGCGGATAGCAGTTCGTGTCGTGTGAATATTCGGCTGGCCTGTCGGAAGCTGCGCTTGATCAGAAGTCCTGTCAGTTGAAAACACAGCTGCTCTGAAAAGTACGCTGTCCTGGGGCAACATGCGATCACCCGAACAACGAATGGGAGCGAATTGATGGCCACCAGCAGAAACAGTCGTCGCAACTTCCTGACAACGTCAGCACTGAGTGCCGGCGCATTGGCAGGCATGGGTTTGCGGCAGCCTTTGACGGCTCAGGATAAGCCGACACACAAGGTAGAACGTGCGGGCGTCGGCAGTATTGGACTTCGTTACCAGGGCAGCGTGATCGCCCACAAGGCTCAGATGTACGGAGACATCGTTGCTGTCTGCGATGTCGACAAAAACGTCCGTGATACTGCCAAAGCGGCTTTTGGCAGCACGCCACGACATTTCGAAAACTATCAGGATCTGCTGGCGCGCAAGGACGTCGACATCGTCACGATTGGTACGCCCGATCATTGGCACACGAAAATGATTATCGACGCGTGCCGAGCGGGCAAGGACGTTTACTGCGAAAAGCCGCTGACTCTGACGATCGACGAAGGAAAGATCCTGCGCAAAGTTGTCCAGGAAACCGGTCGCGTGGTGCAGGTTGGTTCATGGCAGCGGAGCGATCACCGATTTCGACAGGCGGTCGAAATGGTGCGCGGCGGCCGTATTGGCAATCTGCAGCAGGTCGAAATTGTTCTCGGTAAGAATGTCCTTGGCGGGCCGTTTCAGACACGACCAGTGCCGGGCAACTTCAACTGGAACCTGTGGCAGGGTCAAACACCGGATATGCCGTATCTGGAAGAACGATCTCACTACACGTTCCGCTGGTGGTACGAATATTCGGGAGGACAGATGACGGACTGGGGGGCTCATCATCTGGACATCGCGCAGTGGGCGATCAATTCGTACCCCGTCGAAATCGATGCCACAGCGAAATACCCGGAAACGGTGGACGGCTACAACGTGGCGATCGACTTTCATGCCAGGTACACGTACGCGAACGACGTGGTTATGACGGTCAGTGACACCGGTCGCAACGGAATCATGTTCACCGGCGACAAGGGCCGCATCTTTGTCAATCGTGGTGCTGTTCAGGGCCAGCCGGTGGAAGACCTGGCGTCGAATCCACTGACGCGACAGGACTGGGCGGTGTACGACTTCGACAATCTCGATCGCCCGGAGCGAGCGGGCAAGCTGGACGCGATCATCAATCACATGGGCAACTTCTTTGACTGCGTTGAGGCTCGCAGGCTGCCCGTTTCCAATGTCGAAAGTCAACACCGCAGCGTCAGCACCTGTCATTTGGGCAACATCGCGATGCGGGTCGGCCGGAAGGTCCGTTGGGATCCGAAGGCGGAAACCTTTCCCGGCGATGCGGCAGCAAACGCGTTGTTGAAACGAGAACAACGCAGTGGTTTCGAAACGGTGTAATCGTGAGACACAGTACGGGAACGGAGCAATCGTGTCTTGTTCCCAAACCAGAGTCTTTGAAGTCGCGAGTCTTATGAAACCCTCCCGCTGGCGGGAGGGTCGGATGCGGTAGCGGCCGGGGAGGGCTCTCTCCGGGCCTGATAGCTCGACTCTCCCCGAGGGAGAGTGAAATTTCTTAGTCCATGATCACCTTGTTTTTTGGCTCAATGAGCACCGAAACACGGAATATCACAACTTCCCAAACCGGAGTTTGGAAACGAGTTGCAATTGCAACACGCCACTGCGCGCTATTCACAATCTTGCTGCTGGCGGCGTTTCCACCGCGCACCACCGCCGCGGCCGACCGCCCCAATGTGCTCATGATTCTGGCCGACGACCAGGCATATCGTGACTTCGGATTCATGGGCAACGATCTGGTCCACACGCCGAATATCGACCGTCTGGCGGAAACGTCCGCTCGTTATCCGAACGGATACGTCCCGATGAGTGTCTGCCGTCCGTCTCTGGCGACGCTTCTGACGGGCCTGTACCCACACCAGCACGGCATTCATTTCAACCATCCGCCTCCGGGTCTGAGCGTCATGCGGAAGACGATGACCGCGGCGCAGTACGAACAAACGCGAGCCACCACCGACTATCTGATCAAAAGCGTTCCTGCGCTGCCACGAATCCTGGCGCGGCATGGCTACGCCTGTCTGCAGACCGGTAAACACTGGGAAGGCAGTTATAGAACAGCGGGGTTCACTCAGGGCATGACGCTGGGCAAACCGGCCAGTCGGCTGGGTGCCATCACCGGCACTCGCGAACAGGCCAACGGCGAATGGGTGGCGCACGGAAATGGTGACGCAGGCCTGGTGATCGGCCGGGAAACCATGCAGCCGGTTTACGATTTCATCGATGGTCACGCGGGCAGACAACCGTTCTTTGTCTGGTATGCGCCGTTCATGCCTCACACTCCATTCGATGCGGCGCAACAATATCACGATGTATATGCGGGTAAACAAATCCCCGATCACATGAGACCGTACTATGCTGAGATCGCTCGCTTTGACGAAACCGTGGGAGCGTTGATTCAGTACCTGAATGACCGGCAACTATTGGGCAACACGCTGATCATATTCGCCGCCGACAACGGCTTTCGGCCGCACAGAACGAAACACGAAGCGTATGATTCACGTTCAAAGCTTTCGGAATTCGAAGACGGACTCAGGACTCCCTTCCTGATTCGCTGGAACGGACACGTGCAGGCGGCCGACCACCCTCAACTCGTTCATACCGTAGACCTGGTCCCGACCGTCCTGTCAGCCGTTGGCCTGACGGCTGAGATCACATCTCGAATGAACGGTATTAGCCTGCTGCCATCGGCGACCGGCAGAGCACCGCTTCCAAATCGCCCCGTCTTCGGGACCATCTACCCGAACGACGCGGTGGTTCTGGATGCACCGGCGCAACATGTGCGTGCTCGCTGGGTTCGAGATGGTCACTTCAAATTGCTGGTCCCGGGACCGGCAAACAAACCAATTACGTTGAGCTTGTTTGACCTGAAAAATGATCCTGGTGAGACTATCAACCTGGTGGCAGTGGCTGAGCATGCATCCCGCGTCCGGAACATGCGTCAGTTGCTGGATCAATGGTGGCTTCTCGACGGCGACAATCACGAAATCAAACCATGAAACGCAGCACCGAAAAAATTCTCACAACCCACGTTGGCAGCCTGGCTCGACCGGAACGTCAACTGGCCCTTCTGTTTGCCAAAGAACGGGGCGAAGCATACGAGACTTCAGAATTCGAGTCGTCAACCCAGCAGGCCGTTGATGACATTGTGAAGGGTCAGGTGGAGGCAGGCATCGACATCGTCTGCGACGGTGAACAGGGCAAGAGTAGCTTCCTGACGTACATTGCCGAACGCCTGGAAGGATTCTCTCCGCGCGAACAGCAGGGAGAAGACCTGTGGGTGGATTCGCGGGAGACGATTGCCTTTCCGGAATTCTATGACGCTCATCGCAAGTCCCGCGAAGGTCTGGTGGCACAGCCAGTGAAGCTGGTGTGCACCTGTCCGATAAAATACTGTGGCCAAACGACGCTGCAGCGCGAGATTGACAACGTCAAAGCGGCAGCCGCAAAGAACAATGTTGAGGACGTTTTTATGACGGCCGTATCGCCGTCGGATGTGGAAGGGCAGCAGGCCAACGCGTTCTACGATTCGGCAGAAGCCTACCTGTACGCGATCGCTGACGCGATGCATGAAGAGTACAAGGCGATTGTGGATTCCGGCCTGATTCTGCAGATCGATGATCCGCGTCTGCTGACCTACTACATTTCTCAGCCCAAGCTGAGTGTTGAGGACTGTCGTAAGTGGGCGGAAATCCGAGTTGAAGCCCTGAATCATGCGTTAAAGGGACTGCCGACCGATCGCATCCGATTTCACACCTGCTACGGCATCAACATCGGCCCTCGAGTCCACGAAATGAATCTGGCGGACATCGTTGACATCATGCTGAAGGTCAACGCCGGAGCTTACCTGTTTGAAGCGGGCAACCCGCGACACGAACACGAATGGAAGGTCTGGGAGAATGTTGAACTGCCGGAAGGGAAAATCATCGTGCCCGGTGTCATTTCTCATTCCACGCCGCTGGTCGAACATCCTGAACTGGTGGCTCAGCGGCTGATTCGGTTTGCCAATATCGTGGGCAAAGAAAATGTGATCGGCGGCAGCGACTGCGGCTTCGCATCCTTCGCCGCCTCCGAACAGGAAATTCATCCGCGCATTGTCTGGGCCAAGTTCGCCAACCTCGCCGAAGGTGCTCGTATCGCATCCAAAGAACTCTGGTCGTAACGACGATGGCGGGGTCGCCCTGTTGCTTGCAACAAGAGTTGCGGCGATGCTGCAACATCGATGGCCAAAAGATCGTTCCATCACAAGCTCTTGTGCCCTACGGCAGCCTGTTTGCAAGCAAACGGGCCACCCAGGACACTGGCACAGCCAGTGGCACAGCCAGTGGCACACAAGCACAATTAGATCGTTTTGGATTACGTGGCCGTTGAATGGTTCAGTTGCGAGAATCCAACAGTGCCACCCAGCCGGGAATCAAGACAATGTTTGCCACCGTGCGAGACCTGAAAGCGGCATTCACATTGCTGCCCCTTAGCGCTGCTGGAGCTGTGTTGCCGGCTTTGATCACGATACCTTTCGACCTCGCGGGCAAGATGTTCAACAACCCGGAAACACCTGCAACCTTTTCAGGCAATACCGTAACGCCGCTGGGAATCGTGGTCGGCTTTGTGGCGTGGACAGTTCTGGCCATGACGCAGTTCATCCCGTGGTATTACATGCACCGCTACAACCAAATACAGCAGGACAGTCCAGGACAGTCTGTCTTCGGATTATCACCACGTGTCTTTCTGATCCTCGGGGCGATTGTGTATTTCGGATCGTGTCTTGGAATGGTCGCCATCATGACTCTGTCTGGTTGATGCCGCCAAATTCGCTGTCAGACAGTGGAAGCACTCGACGGACGAACTTTCTCACAGGTTTGTGTTCTCGACGCCATTCATCGTATGCTGTGACACTGGCTTTTTTCGATGACGCCCGGACAATTTCCATGACGACCCCGACCCACCTCCGCTCATTCGTCTGCTCGTGCACCGTTTTTCTACTTTGCATCTCAATGGCGGCTGCTCAGGATGCCAGCCTGAAGCTGAGCGTGCGATCGCGCACGGAAACGGAACAAGGCAGCGGACGCTGGCACACCTTGACGAAACCTGCGGAATGGAAAGCGGCCGAGACCGCCATCGTCATCTGTGACATGTGGGATAAGCACTGGTGTCCGCAGGCCACTGAACGAGTCGGCGAGATGGCTTCGCGAATGAACGACGTCGTCAAGGCAGCACGCGACAAGGGTGCCCTGATTATCCACTGCCCGAGCAATACACTCGATTTCTACAAGAATACGCCACAGCGAAAACTGGCACAGTCGGCACCGAAAATTGAGACGACGATTCCACTGCAGGGCTGGTGTCATCTGGACGCCAGCATCGAAGGCAAGGCTCTGCCGATTGACGATTCCGACGGTGGCTGCGACTGCCAAACGCCTGTTAAGAACTATCGAGCCTGGAGCCGTCAGCACCCCGACATCGAAATCGCCGACGGCGACGCGATTACCGACAGCGCCGAAGCGTTCTACCTGATGAAACAACGCGGCATCAGCAATGTCGTGGTGATGGGTGTGCATACCAACATGTGCGTGCTGGGGCGGCCGTTTTCAATTCGGCAGATGGTACAGCAGGGACAGAACGTGGTGCTGATGCGAGACATGACAGACACGATGTACAATCCGAAAATGGCTCCTTTCGTCAGCCACTTCACGGGTACGGATCTGGTTGTTGAGCACATCGAAAAGTACTGGTGTCCGACGATTCTGAGTACCGACATCATCGGTGGCAGTGAGTTTCGTTTCAAACATGACAAACGAAAACACCTTGTCGTACTGTGTGCAGAACGGGAGTATCTGACTCACAAATCGCTGCCGAAGTTTGCATCGGAGCAACTGGGCCACGACTTTCGAGTCAGCTTTGTCTGGGACGACGTTGACCATCGCAACAACCTGCCCGGCATAGACGTGGTGGCCGATGCCGACATTCTGCTGGTGAGTGTGCGGCGGCGGACGTTACCGAACAGGCAACTGAAGTTTGTGCGAGATTTCGTAGCCAGTGGAAAACCTGTCGTGGGGATCCGAACGGCCAGCCATGCGTTCTGCCTGCGCGGCAAAAAGCCAGCAGCAGGGCTGGACAACTGGCTGGAGTTCGACAGCCAGGTTTTCGGAGGAAACTACACCAACCATCACGGCGAAGGTCCGCAGGTCGCCGTTGCGCTGGCGGACGATGCTGCAGCGATACTGTTTATGCAGCATGTCGCCGTCGACAAACTGGTCGGTAATGGTTCGCTGTACAAAGTGAGTCCTCTGGCTGACTCAGCGACTCCCCTGTTAATCGGCAGAATCCCCAATGTCGACGTCGAGCCGATCGCGTGGCTCAACAGGCGATCAGATGGAGGTACGAGCATGTACACGTCGTTGGGGCACATCGATGACTTCGAACAGCCGCAGTTTCCGGCCTTCCTGAAGCAGGTCCTGGTTTCCCTGACCAGGTGACAAGTGAGTGAATTCACCTGTTGCCGCCCATGAAAAGTGCTCGCGGACTGGCGACAGATCCTCCCCGCACAGTTTGCCCTGTCGGAACAATCGTGCCCGCCGCTTCCACCGTGCGAATCGATTTGTTTCCGTCGTCTGACAGGTCTCCCGTCGAAACCCGCAGCGTCGGCAACATCCGGCAATTGCGACTGACCCGTTCCGCCGATTCCTTCCGAAAGACCGCGCTTAACGGTGTTTGGGGAGTATTCCTCTTCACCGGGTCTGCAACGCAGGATGCGATGCAGCGCCAGGACCGGCTTCGGCTGTTCCCTCAGTGCGTTCATGGTTGCGATGGATTGCCACCAATTCGGAAACAGGTTCTGTGATGCAAACACGTCTTTGGCAGATACCACTGGCGGCCGTGGTGATGTTGGGCCTGGCAGGATGCCAGACTTCATCCCGCTCTGCCCGACTCGCTCAGGTCGCAGATCAGAGCAGTCCTGATGACGCCCAGGACAACGCTGTCGCGGAACATGTAAATGCCGTCGCGGCGTATGTGCAGGCCGCAACTTCCTCCGAGACCGATTCCTTCAGCGAGAGCACTAAGATCCGTGCCACCTGGCAGACGCAAAACTTTGCTTCTGTCTACGGGGCGTACGCTACGGATTCGTTTGTGCAAACGCTGGACAACGAGCGTCCCCACCGCGACGACCAGCAACTTTTCGCCGCGGCTGATTCCGCCGTTGCTGAAGAAACCACCGGACGGGATCGGCAACGTTCGATCGAATCCGCTATCCCCATCATCCAGGCGGCTTCCGTTGAAGTGATTGATGAAACGGATTCACCTCTGCCCGTACCACCGGAAGCGTCTGAGCAGGAAGCATTTCCCGTTGACCTGCCGACAATCCTGCGACTCGCCGGTGGCCGCAACTGGGCCGTTCAGTTGGCAAGTGAACGCATCAATCAGGCACAAGCCGAGGTCATGGCAGCAGAAGCACTGTGGCTGCCATCGCTGAACGTCGGCATCGGCGCCACAAAACACGAAGGACAGATTCAGGCCACGACCGGTGAGATCCTGGATGTCAGTCGAAGTTCACTGTTTGTCGGTGGCGGAGCCAAGGTTGCCAACGCTCCGCTGACTGGCGGTGCCGGAGGACCAGCCCGACTGTTTCTAGACCTGTCGATCGCCGACGCATTATTTCAGCCACTTGTCGCCAGACAGATGGCATGTGCAGCTCAGTACCAACAGGCCGTGGCCTTTAACGAAGCACAACTGGAAGGAACGCTGGCGTACTTCGACCTGGTATCGGCTCAGGGCGAAGCTTCGATCAGTGCAGAAAACCTCTCTGACGCAGCAGGGTTATTGTCGATGACCGAAGCGTTTGTGGCCGCCGGCAAAGCATCTCCGGCGGAGGTGTCGCGTGTTCAGGTTATTGTGGCCAATCATCAGCAGTCCGTGATCGACGCTGAGCTGAAGATCAAGCTGGCATCCAGCGAATTGATTCGAATTGTCCGTCTTGATCCATCACAGTTATCTGCGGAAGCACTGTTGTACAGCGCCGATGATCACCTGCTGCCGATTGAGCTGATATCTGAAGCATCGGATCTGGGCACCCTCATCGCACAGGGGCAAGGAACACGGCCCGAAGTCGGTGAACAACACGCCCTGGCCCAGGCACAACTGGCCAACAATAGACGTCAGGAACTGCGGCCCTTTATCCCCAGTCTGAACCTGGGTGTCTCAGCGGGAGGATTCGGTGGGGGCATGGGCAGTGACATCAACCGTTTTGACGGACGAGCTGACATTGATGCGATGCTGGTCTGGGAGGTTCGCAATCTGGGCTTCGGTGAGCGCGCAGCTCGCGGCGAATCCAGCAGTCGATACCGACAGGCGGTCTTTCGCAGCCATCAGGTCCAGGACCAGATCGCGGAAGAAGTCAGGAACGCATGGCATCGCGTCCGGGCCGGACGGCAGAGGATGGACATTTCCCGAGACAACGTAGGTGAGGCCGTACGACTGGTCGACATGAACTTCCAACGCATTCGAGGTCTTGAAGGTCTGCCGCTGGAAGCCATCCAGGCACTCCACGCCGTCAGCCAGGCTCGGCTGAGTTACCTGCGTGCGATCGTGGAGTACAACAAGGCTCAGGCGGACCTACTGCGAGCTGTCGGACGTCCGATCCCCCACGGCGTGTAGGCTCCGATACGCGGGGAAAAGGGGTCAGGTACCAGGAACCGGAACGGCCCGCGGAGTGCGTCGCATTTTGGGCACCTGCCCCTTCCTGGCAATCACTACCTTCCGACTGCAGACTTCGCTACTTTTTCGCCGACCTTCAGGCCATCGCTGATCCCCACGGACGCTGCGTCATTGAAGGCAATCACGACTTTGCGACGGGACGGTTTTCCGTTTTCAACGACGATGACGAAGTAGTTTCCAGCGCTGTCTTTGCCGACGGCGGTTGTCGGAACCACCGGCAGCAGATCGTCACCTTTCCAGTCTTTGCGGACGACCGTCAACGTGCCGTACAGACCTGGTTTCAACTCCACCCTATTTCCGCTGACGGTATCGACGACAGGATTCTCCAGGTGAACTTCGATCTGCATCGTTCGGGTTTTCGGATCCAGTATGCCGGCTGTTCGAGTCACCTTGCCCGCAAACGCCTGGCCTTCCAGTCCGCCGATCGAATCAAAAATGACGGCCTGACCAGGCTGAACCTTGCTGACGTTGTTGTTGGGCACGGCGACCATGATTCGCACCTTGCTGATCTGGGTCAGTTCAAAGACCGGCATGGCCGCTGAGTTATTTTCGGCCGGTTGTACGTAGCTTCCGAGATCCACCATCCGCCTTGTCACAACACCGTCATAAGGAGCTCGCAGGACAGTGTAGTCCATCATGGTTTTCAAACGGTCCACCGTGGACCGGGCGACAGTGACCGTCGCTTCTGCGCTCTGTTTATCTGCCTTGACCTTGCGGACGGAGGCCTCCGCGGCCTGGATGTTGGCTTTGGCAGCCTTAACGTCGGCCTTGACGCTTGCCAGCGCAGCCTTGGCAACATCAACGTCAAAGCGTGCTTCATCAAGGTTGTCCTGACCAATGGTGCCGTTGGCTGCGAGTCCGGACAACCGGCGCAGTTTGGTTTCGTTCAGTTTCAGCATCGCCTGTTTTTCAGCGGTGCGTGAGTTGACCTGATCCAATGCGGCCTTGCTCTGCAGCACGACCGAATCAGCCTCTGCGATGGCGGCTTCCGCCTGCAGCACGGCACTCAGCGTCTGCGCCACCACAGCGGTTTTCTCCGCCAGAGTGTTCTGCATCTCGGGAATGTCCAGCTCGACCAGAACATCGCCCTTCTTCACGCGCGAACCGACGTCCACTTCAAGCTTGTCCACGATGCCGATGGATTTCACGTAGCCACCGAGTTTGGCTCTGATTTCAGTGTCCTGAAACCCATGCACAGAAGCCCCCTGCAAGTCGATGACCTCGCGATGCGCGCGGCCCTGCACGGTCACCGTTTCAACCTGGCCATACGCCTGATGAGCGGCGGCGGTCGCAGCGACAAAAGCTGACGCCAGCACGACGTCGCGAATCCAGCCGGTGACTGGTGAGGAATGAATTAAGTTTCGCATGGTCAAGTCTTCTGATGAACCCAGTTTGGTTAAACAACCGGTTAAGGGGAACGCGTTACGCCCAGGCCTTAACTTCTTCGTCGCTGACCTCAGGCTGCCGCTTGAAGATTACGTACAGACAGGGAACGACAAACTTCGGTAACAGAGTCGCTGCGATGACCGCACCGACAATCGTGCGGGCCAGCGGTTCATCCGCTTCACCGCCGGCAAATCCGATGGCCATCGGCAATAGCGCCAGAACCGTTGTCACGGAGGTCATCAGAATCGGTCGAAACCGAACGATGGCCGCATCAACAATTGCCTGATGCACCGTCGCACCCTGTGCCAGCCGATGATTGGCAAAGTCCAGCAGCACAATCGTGTACTCGACCACGATACCAATCATCATGATGATGCCCATGAACGACTGGATGTTCAGTCGCGTGTCCCAGAACGTCAGCACGAAGGCCACGCCGATGAATCCAAGTGGCACGGTCACCATCACGATCAGCGGATCAACGAACGATCGAAACTGGGCCACCATGACCAGGTAGACCAGCAATGTGGACAGCACCAGCCCCAGTGCGAAGTCGACAAATGAATCCCGCATAGATCGAATTTCGCCCTGCAGTTCGACAGTGAAGCCCGTAAAGCCTTTACCGCCAATCTTGTATCGTGTTGGCGAATTCAGGCCGATCGCGGACAGCGTATTCTGAAACCACATCGGATACTGAGCCACAGCAGCTCGAGAGTCGGGAGCGGCTTCCAGCTGCAGCGGATGCCCTTCGGTCGTCAGTGCGGCCTCAATTTCTGCGACAACAGTTCCCAGGTCGTAGCCGGGCAGGACATTGGCATAGACGTCAGTTACTCGAGTAATGTTGCGATGGTTGATCACCGACGGGCCTGTGACGTTAGTAATAATGTCAGCCACTTCCTCCAGAAACACGATCGGACTGTCGGCGCCGCCACCCTTGACCGGGATCTTGCGCAACGTATCCAGCGAGTTAATTTCCTCTTCGTAATACTGCGTTCCCAGAAAGTAGTGATTGCCGTTCTTGGGGTCGATCCAGAAGGCCGGGTCAAAGTTAATCGAACTGTTGGTTGAACTGACCAGACACTTCATGACCTCTTCCGGTGTGACACCACGATCCAACGCTCGTACCCGATCAATTTCCACACGAATCATGGGATAGTCATTTCGCTGAGCGACTCGGACATCAATCGCACCCGGCACGTCTTTGATCGTATCAATCAGGTGACCGGCAATTTTGTGGGCGGTTTCCAGCGTATAGCCAGTGATCTGAAAATGGATTGGCGACGGTTCACCCATGTTAAGTGCTGCTGTCAGAATGCCGCCGGTATCAAATGCAAAGTCCACTTCCGGAAACTGATTGTTCAGTTTCGTTCGCAGGATTTCGACTTTTTCAAAAACGTTCCTGTTCCCGTGTGCCAATTGAATAAGAATGAACGAATCCATAGGACCGGTGTTGGGCGTATATGCGGCCGGCCAGTCCAGCAGGACACCGATGTTCGCGATCAGCATGCTGCAGATGGAATCCGCCTTTGCCGCTTTGACTTCCTCCGCAGTCAACACACGATCTTCGCCGCCCGTGTACCTCTCTTTTGTAATCGGATAAACGGAATCGGCCGTTGGGTTATCAGGAGCCGGGTCACCGAGTTCCTCAACGATGACATTTTCGATCTGCTTGACGATGTCGCGTGAAAGCTCAAGCTTGGTACCGGACGGAGCTCGCACGTAGATTGTAAACTGTCCGGAATCGACCGGTGGGAACAATTCCCGGCCGGTGTTGGCGGCCATCACCAGTGACAACACAAACAGACCCGCCGCGACAGCCAGCACCAGCCACCGGGCCTTCAGGGAACCCAGCAGCAGAACCCGGTAACCGTTCACCAGCCAGCCTTTGGCCTGATCGGCCGATTCAACGATTTCCGTCTTTTCTTCGGCACTCTTCCGCATGAGTTTGGCGGCGGCCACCGGTACAAAGAAAATGGCTATCAGAAAGGATGCAACAACCGCAAACAGCACTGCGACCGCCAGCGGTGTGAACAGATATTTGGCCAGCCCTGACAGAAAGATCACGGGAAAGAACACAACCATAAACGTGACCGTGGACACGAACAGCGGCACGATCACTTCATGAGTGCCGTCAAGGGCTGCGCGCAGGTGGCCCTTATTCATCTGCATGTGCCGTTCGATGTTGTCCAGTACCACGATGGCCTGATCGATCAGAATTCCGACCGCCAGGGCCAGTCCTCCCAGAGTCATCGCGTTGATGGTATTGC
>JBDONA010000797.1:0-3592 GCA_039831575.1 Fuerstiella sp.
CAAGAGCAACGTTGCACGAAGGATCATAGTCCCGACAGACGTTGATCGGCATCTCCGAAGCGGTCGAGGGTGACACCCATTCGATCCATGATCGACAAATACATGCTGCAGAGTTTTCGGTTGTCATCGCCTTCGGCGGAATAATCGAGCACTCGGCCTGTTTCGAGCGTTCCGCCGAGTCCACCCGTCAGGAGGGCCGGTACCTTGAACGAATCGTGTGCTTTGCCAGACCACATGTTGTTGATGAACAACAAACAGCAATTGTCGAGCACCGTTCCGTCCCCCTCGTTCATCGCGTCGAGTCGGCCGGCGAGGTACGCATACTGACTGCAATAATAGGTCGTGATTCGCTCGAATTCATCGCCGTGGTCGTAATGAGAGGCGGAGTGATGCGAGGTTCGAACGTCGAGGAACGGATAGACGAGTCCGGAGATATCGTTGCACATTAGCAATGTGGCCACTCGCGTTTTATCGGTCTGAATCGCGAGTGCAATGATGTCACACATCAGTCGCATGTGTTCGCGGAGATCCTCGGGCATGCCATTGTCTGGACGTTGCATTTTGATCGCTGGCAGACCTCGCTCCACGCTGCGATCGTCCGCGCGGTTCTTCATCGCCCGCATGCGTTCGACCCGCCTCTCGACTTCACGGACGCTGTTTAGGTACTCGTCGAGTTTCGATTTGTCACTTCGACTGACATGCCGCTGTAGCTCTGTCGCATGTTCGCTGACGCGATCGAGGATACTCTTTGTGCGGCGACTTCCACGATTGTCAAACAGAGCATCGAATGCCAACGACGGATACAATTCCATCGGCACGGGCGCCGTTACGTCCCGCCACGAAATATGGGAACTATAGGCCATCGAGAAGTTGGTCTCGTGATACCCAGTGACGGGCTGTTCGCACCCCAGTACGATACTCGACTGGACGGTCTCGTTTTCAAATTTCTTAGCGAGTACCTGGTCCATACTAATGCCACCGTGGAGCACTGCGCCCTTTTGCAGCGACACGCCCGAGAGTATGTTCCCGGTCTGCCCCGGGTGAATGCCGACGCCGGTTGCGTTCTTGTTGAATAGTCCGTGGACGTAGTTCATCTTGGTCTTCAACGATTCCATCGGCTGCAGGCACTTACCCAGCTCCATCTCTGCACCCTGGCCTCTCGCCCACCAGTGTTTTTGATGAACGCCGTTGGCCATGAAGAGCGCTGCGAATCGCTTCGGAAGAGGTTGCGTCGGATTGCCACCCCAAACCGCTAACGACTCGAGCCAAGGTAGTCCCATCGTCACACCAACGCCACGGATAAACGTGCGGCGATCGATTTGATACGGCATGTTTTTTCCTCGTTGCATCGGTTCCTGTGGTCATCGTTTTCCGAGGACCAAAAAGCCGTGGCTCATGAACTCAACAGCATCTTAGCAGATTGTCAGTCTGGGTTGATGTCGAAATCTCTTCCCCGCCGTTTCAAGAACTGCGGACTTGTGACAATCGTCTCGACCATCTGGCCGAATCGATTGTCGTTGTTCTTGAGGTTGGCCCGCATCGCTTCGATCGTCAACTCGTCCGATAGAAGCAGGCTTCTCCCCAATCCGTAGGCGAGCAGTTTCCGGCAGAGATTGTCGACGAATTCGTCCTGACGCTCAGCCTGCAAATAGGCTCGTAAACCGTCCAGTCCGCTACCGTGGCTACCGTTGGGAAACTCGGCCCTATCATCGATGGGTCGTCCGCCCAAGTCGACGTCGCGACGCTCACCGATGGGTCCATAGCCTTCGAAAACCAAACCGATCGAGTCGAACCGATTGTGACACGCGGCACAGCTCTTCACATCGCGGTGGGTCGCTAGCAATTGACGGAGCGAGAGTCCGCCCAATTTCGCCTCGTCCTCTGGAAGTTCGGGAACGTCCGCCGGCGGCGCTGGGATCTGTTCGCCCAAGATCCGCCGAACGACCCAATATCCTCGTTTGACTGGACTAGTGCGAAGACCGGGTGCGTTCTTCGTGAGAAAAACAGACATTGGCAACAACCCGCCCCGTCCGTACCGCTGCGCGCCGTCGATTCGCACCCACTGGTTTGGCGAAAGATCGGTTGTCATCATGCCGTAGTGGTTCGCTAAGATCGAATTGACAAAGGTGTGATCCGCCATGAGGAACTCGCTGATCGAACCGTCGCGGTGCACAAGATCGACGAAGAACCGAATTGGCTCTTCAAACATCGACCGGCGAAGCTCGTCGTTAAATCGCTCAAAGCGACTTCGGTCGACTGCATTGTGATGCTGGAACTGGCGAAAATCGAGCCAATTGGCGCCGAACTCAATCGCCATTCGACGAACGCGAGGGTCGGCCAGCATTCGCCGGGTTTCGGCAATCAGTACTTCGCGATTTTGTAAGTTGCCAGCAATGGCGTGAGCGAGCAACTGCTCGTCCGGCATGCTCGACCAGAGAAAATAGCTGAGCCGGTTCGCCAATGAAACGTCGGAGAGTCGCCTCGCCTTTTTTCCCGGTGGCGGTGGATCGATGCGATAGCAGAATCGAGGTGACATCAGGATGGTTACGGCCATATCACGGATCGCATCTTCGTGGGTGAGCTCGTCGCTTTCCACCAAAGAGGCATAAAAGACCAGCAAATCGTTTCGATTCTTTTTCGATAACGGCCGCCGCCATGCTCGTTCGGCGAAGCGAATTATCGCGTCGAGGTGTTTTCGATTGGCTGACTCTCTATCCATCTCGACGCTGCGAATATGCCCAGAGATGTCGTGGAAGTAGCTGTCGATGATGTCGATCCCGGATTTTCCAATTCCACTCTGCTTAGCCTTGGCCAGAAACAGTCGAGCCACTTCGCCCAACTTCTCTGGTGAAGTGACGGTGTTGTCTTCGCTGCGGGCAAAGTCGAACTCGGGCGCAGTCAAATAACGTGTCGACTCAGCCCGCTCGAAGTAGATGAAGTCACGAAACTGCCGCATTGGAGCTCGTGTGATGTAAGCCAATTCGCGCCATAAGGCATCGAGTTCGCGCTGCCCATGTTCGTCTAATATCATGTTGTATAGCGGCGCATCGTCGCGAAAATATCCGACCATGAGATGAAAGCCAGCACTGAGAAGTCGCCCTCTGTTTCGGTTTTTCGGATGGAGGAACGTGCGGCCGCGTTCGGATACAAAGAACGAGTCGGGAAAGGCGGAGCAAAATCGGGCTACGGCTGCGATGTGCTGATCCGACTCCGGCGTGCCATCCGGCAACGGTAAACGACCAAGGCGACGATTTGCCGCCATTTGACGATTAATCCAGATGATCCTGGGTTGCAGAGTCTTGTTGAGCTCCGCTGTCGCCGACATGTCGATGGGAACGATCAGTTGTTCTCGCGCTCGTACGACAAACTCTCGCATTTGGACACAACCATCACGTGCGGCGCTTGGTCCATTTTCGTTCGCGGCGGTGGGCAGCTGCTCCCAAAGGCGGCGGAGTTTGGCGAGTGGACCGGCGTCATTTTCTCCATCAGTCAACACCTTCCAGACCGTAGCGAGGTATTTGCCGCTTATCTGTTCTGACGTGGCAAAGTCTGACAGGGAACTCTCTTCCTTTTCCAGCTGCTTCCGATGTTT
>JBDONA010000404.1:0-3588 GCA_039831575.1 Fuerstiella sp.
GAGTCGTTCTGCAGCTGTTGCAACTCCAGCAGCGAGTCCATCAATTCGTCCGCCCTGCCATCCGCCAACCGTCGTAAATGTTCGACGGCCAGCAACGTCACGTCCGGACGATTCTCAGCGGTGACTTTCGCCAGTATCTGTTCCATCAATTGACCGGCAGCTTCAGTGTCACCCAGGTGACTTAGTTGCACAGAAAACAGAAACGACGTCCGCAGCAGCTTTGCCTTTGTCAAAGCGGACCCGCAGGCCAGGACCAGTTCTGACCACGCATCCTGGCCACCATGGCTGACAAACCGCTCGCGGATGTCCGCGGCAATTTGCGGCTGAGCACCCTGACGAACGGCTGCTCGCAGCAACTGTGCATACAGCTGTCGAGCCTTCTTGTGTCGCCCCGCTTTGAACAACGCAGTCACTCGTTCCTGTCGCACCAGCCCTACTAATTGTGGGTTATCTTCGAATTCGGCCGCCGCACGGGCAAACATTTCGTTCAGTTCTGCCGCCTCGATTTTCGGATGAATAACGCTCAGCAGCGTCCAGCCCATCGTGTCCGTGCGACACGACGCGACAAATTTCAGAGCATCCTGCAACTCCGTCCTGATCTGCGAAGTTGTACGGTCATTCGTGGCAGCTCCGGTACTCCAGCGCTGATGCAGGTTCCTGGCCGTAGCCAATCGCTGGACAAACCCATCTGATGGTCCTTCAATCGCGAACTCCGTGGCACTTCTGTCCGCGTTCAGCATCCAGCTGATGTACTGCCGGACGAACTGTCGCAGCGGCGAACCCTCGGGCGAGGGACGCAAGTCCACCTGTCGCTTGCGACCGTCTGAATCGGCGACGTCTTCTTCCCACACCAACCGCTTTGGAAACCGACTCAACAGCACGTACAGTCCATCTCGCCGATCATTCCGGCGGAAAAATTGTGCGTCAATCGTTTTGGCCACTCGTAGCCCGTTGCCTTCAGCTGTGTCGGCGAGAATCAGCGTCATCAGTTCCTTTTTTGACCACGTTGAAAGATCCGGTTCGCCTTCGTTGACTGTCTTGCCTTGCAGCACGGTGGCGGAAGACCGAATAGGCATCGGCAACACAACCAACTGTGCATCATCCGGCTCCAATGCCGGGGCCTCGACGGCTTCTCGCTGCAAATTCACGACCGCAAGTTCTTCGTCATCACCGTCAAGCATTCTTACGGTACCGTCGTTTTCAAAGACCGTGCGTAAAGCAACCTTCTTTGATTCAGAAGACACCAGACGACGTTCCTGCAATCGACCGTCGTCACCGAACACAAAGTGTATCTCAAAGGCAGAACCCGCTGCTCCGCTGGAATCCTGGCCGGGTTCGGCGACGGGTTGTTCGATGATGCCCGAAGTATTGACGTCGGCTTTCTCTGCCACATCGACTTTTTTCGACGCGGGTGCCGCCGTGCTGATAGCACCTACTGCCTGCCGTACAATGGCCACTGTCTGGTCATCGATCGAAATCACATCCGCACCGCGAGTCAGCTCAGCAACCGACGGAACCAGCCATGGCACCAGCGATTCAATCGTGCGACGATGAAATCGGCTGAAGGTGCGTTGTGACGCCAGGCCAATGTCGGAATACACGTGCGTCAGCGATTCGCCATCGCAAAGTACTTCTTCCCGCAGCCCTTCCGAAACAATTCGGCTGTAAACGTACCGCCCTGCCCCATCGCACAACACAGAAAACGGTTCCTGCCCGTCTGCTGCCGGAAAGGTGATTCGTTCCCACCCGCTGGATCTCGCGCCGTCAATAAGTCTTTTCGCAGCGGCAGTGATCTGCCCTCTGAAAATCACAGCTGTTTTCGGGGCGGAAGAACCGACGGCTAGCGGCTTGTCGCTCATTGTTTCTGCCAGGGCCAACACATCCGCAATTGACGTATTCAGTCCTGGGGCGTGAGAAATCAGGTCGCAGAAATACCGCGGATCTCGACCGAATTGCGGATGAATCCGGTCTCTCGACGCCTTCACCAGCCGGGTGGTGATCTTCAAAGCATCGTTGTCAATAACACAGACCAGACCGCCCACCTGATCGAGCAGCAGATTCAGAGCTCTTTGCAGAGCAATACCGTCAACATCGATGCTGACCCGCTGATTGACCGTCAGGCCCTGTGCTTTGATGGCCTGAGTATCCAGTGCGATATTCACTCCGCACGTCGTGGCAATGTGACGAATGACGTCCGTCAACGGTGCGTTATGGAAGTGCAGCGAAACAGTCTGCCGCAGCAACTTTTCGGTAGTCCGTTCACTCTCGACCAGACGACGTAACTCTGGCCTACGATATGCCCCCCAGCCCCGTGACAGTTTCGACCTGCCTTTGTCTCTGCCCAGCGCGCGTTCAACCTGAGGTGAAATCACAGACAGTTCCACACCACTCATGACATCAAGAAAACCTTCTGCCTGCTGTTCCATGAGCTGATGATTGAACGCAAATTGTCGCTGAAGTTTCGCCTTTTCTTCCATAATCACACTCTGTACCGCGTCAACATTCAGGGTTCGTGCGTGTTTCGCCACGATTTCCGCTTCCGCGAACCGCTGCTGGCGGTACAGGTCCTCAAACCGTTCGGTCAACTGTAAGAAGTGCCGCTCACCATCAACCGCAACTGTGCCACGTTGAAAACTCAGTGCGGACAACTGATCATCCAGGGATTGAAGGTCCAACGACTTCTTACTCCGCTGAGGAATTCCATGCTGTATGCTAAAGAACTGTTCCGCCCCACGTTGCTGCTGCCCGACCTGTGCAGGAATGCCCATTCCGAATCCCAGGTTCACTTGCGGGGACAGGAACCGCTGGCCGTTGAGATCGCCGTTTCCATTAACGTCAGCAAAGAGACGAAAGTCAGGTGTGACATCGCCGAAATACACATCGTAGCGCGTAACAGCAGGCGGCTGCATCGCGGGCGAACGAAAGCCCCACAAGACACTGTTCAGATCCGGATCAACGTAGTTAACAAGAGGCATACCCAACTTGCCCCACATCGCATCTGATCGCCTGTATCCGTCAAAGTCATCGTCGATATCGGGAAAGAATGCGAACGATTCACCCAGCGAATCAGCGAAATCGTGGGCGGAATAAACGGGGGATGAAAAGCGATTTCTCCCGAACCGGGACAGCCGATCGACATCCACAAGATCCGACAGATCGAAGGACGTGTTCGGAACCGTGTGGTTGAAGCCAGTTCCCTGCGGGCTGAATTCCGTCATCGGAGCAGCGGCACGCAGCCACGGTTCGGGTATGACGCCGACGTTCGCTTGTTCCAATTCTCGAATAATGCCCTCCACCCGTTTAACGTCAGCTTCGTTTCCCTTGATGATTAGTATCCCCAGGTCCTGCATCGCCTTAACGTTGACCTCACCACGGAGGTTCAAAGAACCGTCACGAACTGATTTCGGATCAAGAAGCAAATCCCGATAGTCAACCTCGGTTCGTAATCGACTTCGATTGCGGTCGAAGTACAGCCCATCTTCAAACCAGACTCTGCCATCGGTCACCCCAAAATCCCGGAGAGCATCATTCGCGTAGGAATACTGATAGCCATATCTGGCATTACTATCGGACTGCCGAAAACGACCC
>JBDONA010000720.1:0-3585 GCA_039831575.1 Fuerstiella sp.
TGGGGACACACCCGCAGCGTGTCCTCCCCACCATTTGCACCTATCCCCAAAACTCGTCACGCTATGCCCAGGAGCAATCCAATGGCAGCGAAGAAGTGCAAATGCGGGCGCAGGCTCATCCTCGAAATGGACAAGGTTCGTGGCCGGTGCCATGAGTGCGTCGAACTCATCTTCTTGAAACCGTTCAAAGGTAATCATGGCTATCAAAATCAAATGCAGAAAATGTGAGGCCAAGTTTAGTGTCAAAGATGCGGCTGCCGGTCGACGTGTCAAATGTCGCCAGTGTGGAGTCCCCATAAAGGTTCCGGTCCCCAAGACGGACGAAGAAGAACTTCTGGATTTCGACACAGCTGCGTATGGCGACGAACCGTCAGGCGATGATCCGTATGGAGACGACGCGTCGACCGGGACGCAACCTTTGCCACGTCGGCGAAAGAAGAAATCGTCAACGCCAGCGAAACTGGAAGCCTCTCCTTTGTTCACGCCGCTGCGGGTGTGCATTGCGGCTGGAATTTTCGCAGTCATCTGCATCGCGGTGGCCATGTTGGGACGGTCGGTGATTCCGCCGAATGTACGAATGATATTGTTTTCTGTTCCAGGTCTGGCCGGTTATGTGATTTACGATCAGTACTGTCGACATCGGATAAGGTCCGAAATCGAAGGGTTTGGCGGCCTGATTCGACGAATTTCCTGGCGTCCGTTTCAGGGCAATTTCTTCAGCCGCGGATGGATGACGGGAGACATCTATCGTTTTTACGCGGTCGACTACGTAGAAGGCGGACGAGAAAAGTCTGAACTCTGTGGTGTTAACCCGATTTTCGGCAACCGGTGGGACTGGGATTAGTGGAGTCCAGTCAACCTCAGCGTCACGCAGATCACATCAGCTTCTGAATGAAGTTCATGAGCCCGCAGAAATGCTGGCGGAGACGACGAAGGTAAAAATCACAGTCAGTCAGAGAGAGGCCGCGTTATGCCAAGCCCTTCATTCCAGGAGTGTTCCATACGGTATCTGGACCGCTGGGTGCTGCACGACTGTGACTGCTGTCACGCTCTGAAATTTGGTACTCGCAAGGAAAAACGCGAGGCACTCCGAACTGCCGTTTGGCAGTACGGGATCTCGGTTGTGAATGAAATCAGTGCTCTCTGTCGTCGACGAAACTGACTATTCTTTGCCGTTGACCGAATAATTTCGCCGGATAACATGCGGTGTTAATTGACATCTAAGCAATCTGACACCCACTCAGGGCCAACCCGTGACGAAGCGGAAGAAAAAACGGATACCCATCGACACTGCTTTGCGTGAAGCCGTCCAGAAAAGCGGCATGACGGTCTACGCCGTGGCAAGAGATTCTGGAGTGGAAAAATCACAGCTCACTCGATTCGTGAATGAAGAACGATCGCTGACACTTCCAACAGCGGAAAAGCTGGCTGCGTTCTTTCATCTTGAACTGAGAATAGTTGAATAGGAGCCATGTGACATCTATTTCCAAAATACTTCCTCAATCTGACTAGGAGTCAATTGACACTCATTATGTGTCGATCTACTATTCCTGCACGCCGGTAACAAAAGCCTTCGCAGTGTCAATTTTCGTCGGATTGACACTCACTCAGGCTCAGCAAGTTACATCCAGCCGCACACTGACACGACTTGCTGAGCGTTACGAGTGCGTATCACCAGCGGTAACGTCAGGTATTGGAAGTGCAGATTCACGAACCGTAATTCTACAGCGACAGCAGAGGTTTGCTGGCGAAGAAACTGAACCCCAATTTATGGAGTAGCCCGAATGGTTCACGTCAAACTCATCAAGCGTCCCGGTCGCCCATATTTTGAGGCGGAATACATCCATCCGCTCACAGGGAAACGGAAGCGGCAGTCGCTGAAGACAAAAATCAAACGGGAGGCTGAGCGCCTCGCGGGTAAGCTCCAACGGGATCTGGAGGACGGGCGGCACATTGCTACCCGGAAAACGAAGTGGGCGAAATTCCGGAAACAATATTTGGCGGAAGGCACAGCCGGCTTGGCGGTTGCTTCCGTTGATGACATTCGGTTTACGCTGGACAAGATTGAAGCTCACCTAAATCCGTACACGCTGCAGGAGATCGACGCACTCGCTGTCAGCAGGTTCAGGACTGCAATTAGTAAGGAGAGAGGAAACACTGACTCCAGTGGAAAACGCGGCAAGCAGGCGAAACGCACCACGGCAAAGAATCTGCGAAATCTGAAGCGGATGCTCCGGTGGGCTCACCGGCACAAACTTATTGTCGAAGTTCCAGCTATCGACATGCCAAAAGGTATCAGTAAAGGTAAGCCGAAAGGCCGCCGGATCACGACCGAAGAACTGGAACGAATACTGAATGCAGTCGCAAAAGTCATTGACGAATATGATGTCGACCCGTTCAAGCGGTTGATTTTGGGGCTCTGGCTTTCCGGCCTGAGAATCGGCGAAGCCTTGAACCTCCAGTGGGACGACTCCGAGTCTGCCATTTCGGTGGACCTGTCGGGCAAGCACCCGATGTTTCGCATTCCCGATGATGCTGACAAAAGTAAGAAGGCCAGCCTGCTGCCAATAGTGCCGGAGTTTCACGAGTGGCTAATGTCAGTCGGGGACGAAGACCGGCACGGTAAAGTGTTTCCACTCACGGAGGAAATTTCACTACAACGTGTGTCCAAGAAAATCACCGCGATCGGCCGGAAGGCAAACGTCTTCGTGACAAAGGTGAAGCCAGCTTCTGCTCACGATTTCCGGCGAAGTTTCGGATTCCGATGGGCTGACAAAGTGAAGCCACACATTCTTCAGCGATTGATGCGCCACGACAGCATTCAAACGACAATGGAATACTATGTCGTTGCCGATGCCGACGATGTTGCCGAAGCAGTCTGGAAGACGGTCGCCGAGGGTCAGGATTGTACCAGTTCTGTACCACTCCCCTCTGTGGAGGAAGAATAATCCACCGCGCATGAAAGAACGACCAGTGAAAACACTGGTCGTTTTAGGAGGCGCGGGCGGGATTCGAACCCGCGGTACATGGATTTGCAATCCATTGCCTTAGCCACTTGGCTACCGCGCCTTAGGGTGGTCACTTCCATATGAGTGACCGCAATTCAGGTAGGTGTGGCAAAGATTGCCGGTCGGGCTACGCGAATCGATTATAGGTCAGATATCGGCAATTCATCTACCCTGCTGCAGTCAAAACAGGGGAAATGGACAGCGTCAGAGCTGGATCACCATGTCAGAGAATTGCCTTACAGCCGCATCGTCGTTTTCCTTGAATCCAACTTCTGAGACGCCTTGGTGGCCGATTGGGATCGCCTGATTCAAGGATCCGGCCTGTCTGCGTCGGACACTTGCAGTTTTTTGAGGTTCAACCCAACTTTGGTAGATCGCCCGAATTGCTGTGTATAGCATGGTGGAATCAATCAACAACAATTCAGCGGAGTCCAAACTGGTGTCTGAAACAGAAGAGCAGCTGATCACCGTCGCTCGCGAAGCCGTGAGTCAGTGCAATTGGGTCGTTGGCGAATGTGCGTCGCAATGGACAAAGAAGTATGCTCGCGGCCGTACTGACGGCGATTTTGGGCAGATG
>JBDONA010001152.1:0-3579 GCA_039831575.1 Fuerstiella sp.
GGCAGCACATGCAGATCATGCAGCGGTCCGATCTTCCGTTCCCATTCAATCCTGCCGTCTTCGCCGATGATCGCGATTCGCTTCTTTGACGAATCGGCTGCGATAAAACGTCGTGTCGGCGTGTCGGCTGCCACTACCGAGCTGACAATTTCTGTCATCGGCGAAGCTGTCAGAAGAACCAGGAGTGCAATCCGCATAACGATCTTTTCAGACATTGGTGTAGGTGTGTTGGAACATGGCTCAACAACGAACTTTCGATCTCATTCTTGCATGTTGGGAATTATAGACAAGTGTCGCCGTTTGGGAGGAAAGACAGCGTCAGCGGTTTTGTCTACACATGGCCGCAACGAGGCGGAGCTGTTATCTGGCAGGTGTCCGCTTCAACAGCGGTCGCAGCCAGAGTGCCCAGTCGGCGCCGGGACCATCGTCAGTCGGGTGAGTCCATAATTCCAGTTGCTGGACGCCGTCGAGCTTCACGTCGAAGTCGGCGGTGTGCCCTGCACGAATCACCTGTGATTCCCATAGAATTTTGTCGTCACCTTTGATTTCGAATCGCACAGATCCGTCGTGTCCTGACGCCAGCCCAACCTTGCCGACAAGTGACCGCCATCTGTCGTCGAGCTGATACGTGTGACGGGCGGGCGCGTGGGCGTAGATTCCGGTTTCGTAAATCTGTCCGCCGGACTCCAGCAGCATCGACTGGCCAGGAACGCGATTAAACGTCGGACGCGCCCAGCCGACCTTAGCCGACGTCGGTTTGACGCTTGTCAGGCTGACCACTTTTAAATCGCCGTCATATTCGGCCGGCGTCTGCGTGGGGGCGAACGATCGCGTCAGGTGCACGGCGATGGCAGCAGCCTTTGCCAGCTTCATGCTGGCCGCCAGCGCCTGTGCCTTGTCGCGATCACCGCTGATAAGTGCGGCAATGACCGGTGCAAGTTCCTGTCGTGCCTGAACTGTAGACAGATCGGGCGTTCCATCGGCAGCGACATCGTAGGAGTATCGATACTTCGTCCGCGACATTTGACCACCTGCCGAACCGTTGGCGTGCAGTGGAAACAGACGCAACTGGCCCTGTTTTCCATGGGGCAATGCGTCTGATCGCAGCATAAAACGACCATCGGCTGATGGAACGGCGGTCGCTGTTGTCGCGTCATAGTCGCTTCCTCCAGCGGGATCGAAATAGGCAACGACCGCATAGATCGGGGGATCCCCACTGACCATGCCGGAAACCTGAATCGCTTTACCATCGGCCATAATCGACACGTCTTCAATCGATGCCGTGGCCGTCCGCCGCAGTCCCTTGACGGAGCCGGAAAACTGCGGATGCGACGCGAGCCGAAGAGCATGAGCCAGCGTCAGAAAGCTGCCTCGCCCGTCGCCACGAGTTTCATCGCCGTATGTTCGATTGCCTGATCCCATCAGAGCCGTCCCTCGGACCGCTTCGTCCGGCCGTGCCTTGCAGTGCGGCAGGCCCAGAGCGTGACCCAGTTCGTGTGCGATTCCGCCAATGAAGATCGAATTGTGCTTGCCGAGTGAAATGCGACCGTACTGACCATCGCGGATCATCGGTTTCGTAAGGCCGAGATTGCGTGAGTCAAGTTCCGGCGAATCCAGCTGCCATGCGGTCCCGCTGCGAAAGGATCCGCCCGCGTAATAAGGAGACTTGTGCGTGAACCGAAGGTGTTCCTTATCCCAGGTCGCAAGGTTACACAGAATCAGAATCGTTTCACGATCCGGTTCGATGCCCGCCTGCTGCAGCACCGGCAGACATTCTCTGCGAATTTCGCTGCCAGACTGCATGGCATAGTGATCGGTCGCGTGAAGACCGTTCACGGTGTGCAGAACCAACTGTTGTTTGCCGTCATAATTCAACTTGAATGTGCGATCCCCGAAACCATGTCGTTCCATCTCACGTAGATAGAAGTCCCGGATGTGCCCCATTATTCGCGTCAGCCGAGGCTTGTAGTCTTGCGGAAATTCTCTGTCGGAAGGAGTCCAGCAGACCAGGTGCAAAGAACGCCTTTCGGACTTCGGCTGATCAGCATGCCATGTGTCGAGAATTTTCCGAGCGGCAGTTGCCTGGGCCCCGGCGTCCGCTGATTCCACCGGCTGCATATCCAGCAAAGCCACGGCGAACAGCGGTAATGCAATCGAGGCGTATCTCACAAAGCGACTCCAGATAACAAATTTGCAGTTGAGGCCCTGGCAGGATCGTGTGTCTTGCCGTCGCCCGTCATCCGTCATCCGTCATCCGTCGCAGAACAGTAGATGTCAGCCGAATCGGGCCAACGGACTCTACACGGGCCCACCCAAAGTTGTCAGCCAGCCCGATTGCCTCATTTGTTTCCGACCCGAATGGCACGTTTTTCACAGAACGGTCGAATTTCTGACAGAACATTGGCATACTTTTAGTACCGATTGAGACAGAGTTGGTGCAGTCTGTACGATTACTCACGAGAACGTTTTTGTTGTTGATTCAGGTTTTGCGAACCGTGGAAGCGGGTGTTCGGCCCCGCCCGCTCGCTTGAATCGTCCCATGCAACTGCCTCGTTAACATTTTCAACGATACACGTCGTCAGTGAACCGTTCAGTGACGTTGCTCGGCAGTCGTCAGTTTCCAGGTTTTTTTGTAAGGAGAACTCAAATGTCTGTGGTGACTGAATCCGGTACGTTCATTGCTCCCACCATTCGCCAGACGGGAATTCTGATTGGCGACGAGTGGCGACCGGCCGTCAGTGGAAGGACGTTCCAGACGATCAACCCGGCCACCGAAGAAGTCATTTGCGAAGTGGCGGAAGGCGACGAAGAGGACGTCGATCTTGCCGCGCATGCTGCGCGAGCTGCGTTTGAATCGGGCCCGTGGTCAAAGATGGACGCTCGTGACCGAGGTCGCCTGCTGCTGAAGCTGGCTGACCTGATGGAAGAAAATCTGGACGAACTGGCCGCCTTGGAAACGCTGGACAACGGCAAACCCATCGGTGATGCCAGAGCCGCGGACCTGCCGCTGGCCATCGACTGCCTGCGGTACTACGCCGGCTGGGCGGACAAGATCCAGGGCGACACAATTCCGATTCGCGGCGACTACTTCTGCTACACACGCCGCGAACCGATCGGCGTCTGTGGCCAGATCATCCCGTGGAACTTCCCGATTCTGATGACGGCATGGAAGTGGGGTCCGGCTCTGGCAACCGGCAATACGGTCGTCATGAAACCGGCCGAACAAACACCGCTGACGTGCCTGCGTCTGGGCGAACTGGCATTGGACGCGGGGTTCCCTCCGGGCGTCATCAACATCGTGCCGGGTTACGGGCCGACCGCCGGGGCGGCGATGGTGAAGCATCCGTTGATCGACAAAATTGCGTTCACGGGATCCGGAGAAACAGCTCAGCGAATCATGGTTGACGCAGCCACGACATTGAAGCGACTTACGTTCGAACTCGGTGGCAAGTCTCCGAACATCGTCTTCGCGGACGCTGACTTGGATGCTGCTATAGCCGGAGCCGAGTTCGGGCTGTTTTTCAATCAGGGTCAATGTTGTTGTGCCGGCAGTCGGCTGTTCGTCGAAGACGCCATTCA
>JBDONA010000090.1:0-3574 GCA_039831575.1 Fuerstiella sp.
TCGGTTCCGAGGCCAAAGCCATTCCCGGTATTGTCAACGATATACAGCAATCCATTCATGACCGTGAGGCCATCCAGAATGGTGTTTTGAATCGTTGGAGAGTGAGTTTCCAGCACGGCACCTGTATCGGGATTGAGCTTTAAAATTTCCTCACGACCCGATGTTCCGGTTCCGACGAGAGCCCACAAATCTGTGCCATCGTAGGCAATATCCGTTGCAAACCGGGATGTCCCGATCGGTGCCTGGATGGTGATTGTGTTAAGCAAAACACCAGTCGTCGGGTCGTATTCATTGATGCTTGTGGAAGAAAACGTACTGGTCGTGCCGAACATGCGAGCGCCGACTGCATTTTCGCCGAAGTGTGAAATCTCGCCGGTGACCGTGTTGATGCGCACCATGCCGTGACTGTCACCATCCGTCGTCTCCTGGTCCGTCAGAAAGACAAAGTCCCCGATCGACGCGATGCCACCGGCTGTCGGGTCGATGGTGTCTCCCGACAGGCCTGCAATCGCCGAAAAATGTCGCCAGGAATCACTGGCGGGCGTATAGATGGACAGACTTGCGTTAACAGTGCCGTTGTAAACCGCCACGCCTCCGTTCTGAAGCACCAAAACGTCGTGAGCGTCTTCGCCTACCGGCCGCGTGCCTCCTCCAGGCCATTCGATCGGCGCTGTTCGAACCAGCGTACCATCCCGTTGACGTTCTTCCAGGTTGTTATTGACCGTCACCCAGTGATTGGGAGCACCAACGTCGGTATTGCTTCGCGTCACCGTCAGCGTCGCAATGCCGGCATCTTCGTCCACCGGATTCGGATTCAGATCCAGTGTGATCTCTTCGTGATCGGTGACCGTAACAAACGTCTCAGCGTTAAGAACGCTGGCAACCTTTGCCTGCACGGCAACCTGCTGAGGACCATCCAGCAGAGTGTCGTCCACTACTGTCACATCAAAAGTCACAAACGTTTGGTTGATTGGGATTGTCACAAACTGCGGTACGGTGATCTCGGTTTCGTCAAGACTGGTCAGTTCCACGATAAGTTCAGCCGTCGACGGTTCGCCGATCGGTCGAGTAACCCGCCCAATTCCTATCTGAACGCCGTCATTCTCCGCAAAGGTATCCGGATTGATGTCGACAGTGACGGGATTCACGTCGACTCCCTGCAGTGTCACGGTGTACTGGCCAAGGCTGCCGAACCTTTCACCACTAAGCGGATTGAACCCGTTGGATACTTCGATGAAGTAGCTGCTGGCCGCCAGATGTATGGAAATTGATGCCGTCAAGCTGTTGTTGGCAGCATTGATATCAAACGCCACGTCGTCCATCGCCAGTTCGTTTCCGCTGGCGTCAAGCAGTCGCAGCACAGGATCGAGATTTGAGCCTGGGTTTGGAGGATTCGTAACGCCGGCAAACTGTGTCGCCAGATCGAGCCCTTTGACAGTAATCGTGGCATCTGTTTCCAGAGTGCGAAAGGCGAATACATCCAGATCGTCACTGGTTTCGATGATCCCTGTAAGAAGTTCATCGCCGACCCCAATGCTGACATTCGCTGCGTTCAGCGTCCTGTCAGCATGATCGTCAGTGCGGAATTGGATACCGTTAGACGGGCTGGTGATAGCGGCAAGATCGTTCTGAAAGACACTCGCACCAACATTATTCGGGGCATTCACCCACACATCACGCAGACTGTTCGTGGGTGCTCCAAGAATCGGTCCCACTTCCAATCCACCGGGATCCAATGCTGCAAGCTGAGTTCCGAAACTGCTGTAGAGTGGATGAGTTCCCAGTCCGAACAATGTGGCGATCGAACTGGAGACGTTGTATGCGATGTGCTGTGGGTCCGTAGGTGCTGCCGTTCGAATATTGTCCGGAAAAGCAAACCCTATGTTCGGCAGAAGCGGAATTGAGAACGAAGCCTGAATCGCCTGATTTCCAACTGTGGAAGGCACGAGAAACGCACCATCCCCTCCAATATTTATCTGCAGTGCCGCCGTGCCGTTCAGGGTAGGCGGCGGAACAGTCGTTACATTCACATCGAATGGACTGAAGTCTTCCGCCACACGAGCCCAGATTTCGTCAATCTGAGCTACTTCCGCAGGTGAAAACGTGGTGACGTCCCCGTCCGAATCGTAAGCAGGAATCGTTACGTTGCCGGATCCGCCGTCAACTCGATTCGCAAGAATATCCGGATCACTGATCACGTCACCGGAAAACGACAGATACAGATCCGTCGGGGCAGATGACAAACTGTTTCGAACGATCGGATTCCGAAACGATGGCAGTACATCCAAACCCGAAACAGTAATGGTATATGATCCGAGGTTTCCATATTCACCTCGATTCGAGACCTGAAGAAAGTACACGCCCTGAGGAATCGTGGAGCTGAGAGTCGCAGTGATGCTGGAAATGTCTCCCGCAGTTGCCAGCTCGGTGCCGTTAACATCAAGCAGCGATATGGTCGGGGCAAGATTAGCCCCTGGGTTCGCAGGACTGTTTGTCCCGAATCGGCCTGTCAGATCCAATCCAGTCACCGAAATGTCTGCCGTTGCAGCTGCAGTTGTGAATACGAAAGTGTCAACGTCGTTATTCTGGCCAATAACGCCTGTCAGAATCTCGTCACCAGGGCCAACGACAAACGGCGTTGCTGAACTATCCGTGGCTTGGCCTCCGTGATCGTCAGCTCTGAAGTTAACGGTCGTCGCACTCGCAACAATGGCGGCCAGGTCGTCCTGAACTGCCGTGGACGCGCCATTGGCATTGAACCAGATGTCTCGCAGACTTGCCGTCCCATCACCCAGAATCGGCCCAACGTCTGCATTTCCCACCAGTCGCGTATCGTCAGGATTCTCGTGAACTTCAAGCCCCATCGCCACAGCGACCGTCTCGCTGATCCCGGCGGCCAGATTCTTTCCCAACTGACCTGCCGGTGTACCGTACTCAGTCGGAAAGACAAATGCAGTCTGAGGCAGAGAACCGTCATTAAAACTGCCGGCAATCGCGCGATTCGGAGGTGGAGCAACCGTTGGAAAGTTGCTCGAACTCCAGCTCCCATTTCCACCCACAGAGATCAATAACTCCTGCCCATTCCGAAAAGAACCGGGTTCTACTGTGGTCACGTTGATCTCGAACGGACGAAAGTCTTCAGCAACCCGTTCATAGATTTCTTCGATCAGATCGGTTTCTGCCTGATCGAACGCCACGTCTCCATTCAGACCAAAGACGGGTGTATCAATGTCGGCGTTCGAGCCGTCAAGCCGAGCCGACGTCCAGTCCTGATCCGCCTCGATGTGACCGTCGAAATCGAGGTAAATCGTCACCGGCGCACCAGGCAGGCTGCTGACCTGAATCGGGTTCGTCAGCAGCAATCGCGACTCCAGAGTTTCAGCGGACGCACCACCAGCTTGTTTCTCACGACGAATTCGGCGGACGGATGCTCGCGAGCGGCGGAACGTGGACAGCAGAGATTGCAGAACTGTCATTGAAGAATCCTTCTCGAACCTGTGCTGAGATTAGAGATCAACACAGGCATTGTGGGCGGTATGCCCAAAGATCACGTATGAAATGTGGTTTCAGGAGC
>JBDONA010000568.1:0-3571 GCA_039831575.1 Fuerstiella sp.
GATCACTGGCAGCGATCACACCTTCCGCACGCAGCTGTCTGAGACCGGCGATGGTCGCACCGCTGGCGGGTTCGCAGCCAAAGCCGTTCGCGGCGATCAGCGCTCGCGCATCTACAATCTCCTGATCCGCAACGCTGCGAACGACGCCATCGCAAACATTCAGAGCTCGCAGAGATTTCACCAGGTTAACCGGGCGATTGATCTCGATGGCTGACGCCAGCGTATTGGCACGGCGGTCTTCGCTGTCCATCGATGCGTAGTAGTTGCGAATGACGTCGGAGTTGTTGTGACCGTCGTTCCACTGCAGTTCATTGTTGTTCACCAGTTCGTCCAGCGTGCTGGCACCGGCGGCGTTGATGATCGCCAGACGTGGAATACGATCGATCAGACCAAGCTGCTTCAATTCCATGAACGCCTTTCCGAAGGAGCTGCTGTTACCGAGATTACCACCGGGAACCACAATCCAGTCCGGCACTTCCCAGCCCAGACCTTCCAACACGCGGAACATGATCGTCTTCTGACCTTCCAGTCGAAATGGATTCACGCTGTTGCAAAGATAGATGGGGTGTTCCGCACAAAGCTCGCGAACACGGGCCAAAGCGTCATCGAAATCACCTTCGATCTGCAGAGTCTTTGCTCCATAGTCCAGCGCCTGCGACAGTTTTCCGTAGGCTATCTTTCCGCTGCCGACAAAGACGACACACTGAAACAGGCCGGACACGCCGGCGTAGATAGCCAACGATGCACTGGTGTTTCCGGTCGATGCACAGGCTGTCATTTTGGCGCCAACCATATGTGCGTGAGTCGACGCAGCCGTCATGCCATTATCTTTGAAGCTGCCCGAAGGGTTAAGGCCTTCGTACTGCAGAAACAGCCTTCCCGAATCCATGCCGATCAGTGCAGCAAGTCGATCGTTCTGCTGCAGGATCGTCTGGCCTTCGCCGATGGTCACAATCTGGTCGTCGGCAGGAAACCCGAGCAGTTCTCGAAAACGCCACACACCGCTGAAGTCCAGTGGATTCAGTCGATTGTTCCAGCGGGATTCGAATTCCCGGAGCGATGTCGGGACGGAGATCTGATCCCAGTCGTATTGAACGTCGAGCAGACTGCCACACTTTTCGCACGCGGTCAGGATCTGACCGATATCGTACGTGGCCTGACAGTCGGGATGAATACACTGCTGAAATGCGTGTGACATGATGTAAGAAAACTTCTGATGGCCATCCGGCGTGGAGTGAAGAATTTCTCTGTGCAACGTCGGACAGAGAAACGCCTCGCTTTGTCGAGGGGCTTTAGAAAGAACAACAATCCAGTTTGTTGGTATCCGGTGGACGACGGGAGCGGACCACAGGATTCTGCGTGGTCGCCTATTGTGGTTGCGGCCGTGCCGCATCAGGGTGACACGTCATTCCCGCCAACGAACCATATCTGTGTCACGCCTTCAGCATGATGGCAGTGACGGAGTCGACGTCTGTTTCAGACCGATTCCGGCTCGCTGCCCACATAGCGTAGGCTCGGCAGCAGTTGGATACCAGAGGTGTGCTGCTCAATTGTCTGAGCAGCCCAGCCAACCATCCGCGCAATCCCGATAGCGAGAGAAATTCGGTCTTCCGGCACGTTCAGCAGGGTCAGAGTTCTCGCGGCTGCCCAATCTGTCGTTGGGAACAAACCTTCGCGCGCCAGCAGAGATTCCAGGCGAGCTGCCGATGATTCCATCACAATGCTCTCCAGGCTGCCGAGAAGTTCTCGCGATTGTTGCCGCAGGATTGCGACCCGAAGGTCCTCTTCGTCTTCGCGGTGAAATCCAAACGGCATACCTTTAGGCTGCCGAGTCTTCCACCAGCGATCGGCATGATCCGGAGACCTGAAACTCTTCAAGCGTGCGGACGACCAGGCAAACGGGTCGTTCCGCAGCTGCGACACAAACATCGATGAGGCGGCCTTCAATGCGGCCACGATGTCGTTGACGGCGCTGCCGAAGAACCGGGCGGAAAAGCAGGCCGGACGCATTTCAGTCATGCATTCGCAGATCATAACCGCGTTCATCGCCTGTTCCTCGACGGGCGTTGGCTCGCAGTTGTCATCGCGAAGAATCTGCAGCAGCCGCCCCGCGTAGGACAGTGTTTTCGATGATTCATCACCGCACAGGGCGCGACCTTCCTGCAGCTGTCCACCAAACGCCACATGCAACAACACCGGCAGTTGCGCCATCACTCGCCAGAACTGAGAACGGGACGCCTCAAAGCTCCGGTCTCCGGGAGTCGGGTCAAAACAGGACAGCAGCGCAATGCTCAGCGGAAAAAGGTCCAGCGGACGCGTCTGCAGCGGCACAGTTGCGATTGTCTCACTGACCGGCTGATCGACGACCGCAGACTCGGCCAGAATGGTGCTGATGTCGGCCAGTTCATCGGGGACGGCAGTACTCCCCTTCAGCAGCAGCCAAATGACCGACTCAAAGCAACCCTCTGCACACAGGTCCTCGACATCCACACCGCAGTATTCGACGCGACCATTGCGGCAACCAAAAAGCTCGGTTTCACCACAAATCACACCACTGAGACCCGAATGAACGGTATCGGGTGTTTGGTATAGATCGTTCACAATCTGGTGAAGTCCCTTCACCAGGTGCGGAGCTGGCAATGCATGCTCCATGGCAGAGTCCTTTCTCGGAATCCATTCCGATATTGCTGAAAGTCTTCTCAGCGAATTCCTCTGTGCAGCGGACTCGGCCGTCCTGACCGATTGTTAGACAATGATGTCCGCCACCCTGCTGCAACTCCGCAGCAGCTTTTTCCACGACGCGGGATTCTATAACATCAAATCCACGCGAGGGAAGCGAGTTGGCGTGATGTCGGCCTGAACGGACGCGTGGAAAGTTCTCACAGAGCACGCGTTTTTCTGTTTTGGTAGAGTTTTCACTGCATTTTGCCGATCAGGCTGGAACTCTGAACGATCACCCGGTAAGCTTCCTCGCTTCGGTTTTGCCCCCCATAATCACCGGCGAGCAAACCAACTCGTTTACCTACAACAACTTACGTCAATCCCCGATGCCAAACACACCAGCTGCCAAGAAGTATCTCCGGACAAGCACAGGACGACGTCTCCAGAATCGTCAGCACCGGTCAACCCTACGTGGCCAAATCAAGGGGTTTCGCACTCTGCTGAGTGGAGCGCCAAGCCGCGAGGAAGCTGATAAGCAATTCGGGTTGGTCGTAAAGGCTCTTGATCAGGCCGCGGCGAAGAATCTGATTCACGCCAATGCTGCAGCGCGGTCGAAGTCACGTCTGGCTGCACTGAAGAAAAAAAGTTGTACCTGAGAATTGACCTCCGCCTTGCGCAGGTTTGACACATCAAAGGCTGTCCCCACCGGGTGACAGCCTTTTTTTATGCGCTCTTGTTAGGATTTTCCCGACCTATCCCATGTTCCCCAGAAGAGTGACAAAGTGGATGGGGTGGAAATGTTTTGGCCGTGTTTTCGACGACTGAATTTGATAACTCCAGTGTTTGAAATCCAAAACGCGATGTAGTGACGACCTTTGGTCTGTCCGGTCGAAATCAGGTCAGTAGCATT
>JBDONA010000960.1:0-3571 GCA_039831575.1 Fuerstiella sp.
CTGGCAGCCTTTGAATCAGATTCGTTCGCGAAGAAAGAGCTCAGCCGATCAAAGGCACTGGGAAACTTCCCGCACGAGCGGCTGAATGTTCACGGCGGAGCCATAGCGTTAGGGCATCCGGTTGGAACAACGGGAACTCGCATGATTATCACGCTACTGCGAGCTCTGCGGGAAAAGGGACTGCACCGGGGTCTGGCGACGCTGTGCGTCGGCGGCGGTCAGGGAGTCGCGATGGTTGTGGAAACGGAGATTTAGACATGATCAGCAAAGCACTACAACATTTTCGAATCGACCCCAACGACGACGGCATCGTCACCGTTTGGATCGACGTCGCCGCACGTTCGATGAACGTCTTTCATGACTCAGTCATTGAGGAACTGGAATTCGTGATCGGCGAACTGGAATGGAATCTTTGTGCCTTTTCTCAGAGTGAGCAGAAGGCATCCGCGAACGTGTCGATCGTGCCCGCCGCACTGCGTGCCGTTGTGTTTCGTAGTGCCAAAGCGTCAGGCTTCTTTGCCGGAGCGGACGTGCAGCAGATTGCCGAGCTTCAGTCGCCTGAAGACGTGGAGGCCGTGCTTGCCCGAGGCCAGGAAATCTTTGCACGGATCGAGCAACTGGCTGTGCCCACGATTGCTGTAATTCACGGACCATGTCTGGGTGGAGGACTGGAATTCGCGCTGGCGTGTGACCATCGAATCGCGATGAATACCCGTGCCACACGGCTCGGTCTGCCGGAAGTGCAACTGGGGCTGATTCCCGGCTGGGGAGGAACACAGAGACTACCGAAGCTGGTCGGTCTGCTGGCAGCCCTGCCTTTGATTCTGCAGGGCAAAAAGCTGACTGCTGGTGCAGCGTCAAAGATGGGCGTGGTCGATGCCGTGTACGACGAAGTTTCGTGGGATGATTGTGTGTCCGCGCATGTTCGCGATCTGTGCTTCGATGTCTCTTCTCCCGGGCCGTCAGACGTCGACGTCAGGACACCCCATCCATCAAGCATGAAAAAGCGTCTGTTACGCGCCGCATCTGACTCTCGGCTCGGCCGTTGGCTGGTCCTGAGAATGGCGGCGAAACAAGTGAATCGGACAGCAAAAGACTATCCAGCTCTGCTGGCGGCGATACGAGCCGTTCGCGCTGCTTTCAAAAAGCATGGTGACGGCTTTGCAGTCGAACGCAACGAGTTCGTGACATTGATCGAAACGCCTACCTGTCGCAATCTGCTGAACCTGTTCCTGCGGCGAGAGCGAGCACGGTCGTTGAATATACCCATGCTCAGCGAACATTCGTCTGCTTTGGGTTCCGTCTTGCCCGAGACGAATACGATGACCGATGAGCGGATGAGCCCTGTGTCTTCGAAACACGTCGAATCTTCAGCGACAAACACCGTAACCGTGGCCCCGACGGACAAGGGTGAACACGACCATCCGACGGCAGACAGCGGAACGCAATCCGCCACTGCTGAAACTCCGGCCGTGCGCACAATCGGCATCATTGGTGCCGGGGCGATGGGAGCAGGTATTGGTCAGTTGGCGGCGTTGCACGGATTCCATGTGATCCTGAAGGAACTCACCCCGGAACTGGCGGAGGCCGGACTGGTCCGCGTCTCAGCTCTGTTGGATGACATGGTCACGAAAAGGCGACTTTCGTCGCCGGAACGTGATGAGATTCTTAATCGCATCTCTGTCACCGACAACTTCGACGCTCTGGCTGACTGCGACATTGTGATCGAAGCCGTCGTGGAAAAAATGGACGTGAAGCGAGCCGTGTTTGCGTCGCTCGATGCAGCACTGAAGCCTGATGCGGTGATCCTTTCAAACACGTCGGCGCTGTCCGTCACCGAAATGGCAAAGGCCACAACGCGGGCCGGTCGAGTGGCCGGACTGCACTTCTTTAATCCGGTCCATCGAATGGAACTGGTGGAAGTGGTCCGGACGAGAGAAACCAGCGATGAGACCGTGACAGCGTTGTTGAAGCTGGTAAAAAGGCTGGGCAAGACTGCCGTTGTCACGACGGATTCACCGGGTTTTCTTGTCAACCGAGTTCTGTTTCCGTACATCGGAGAAGCAGTGCGAATAGTCCTCGAAGGCTACGACTGCCGTCGAGTGGATTCCGAACTGAAACGTTTTGGCATGCCGATGGGGCCTCTCCAGCTGGTCGACCATGTTGGCATCGATGTGGCATGGCATGTGGCCGCGACCCTGGAGGACGTGCTGCCCGAATCGAGAGCTGTCATTCGACTGCTCGGACAAATGGTCGCTCGTGGGTGGACTGGCCGCAAAGGCGGACGCGGGTTCTACGTCTACAAGGACGGCAAACGCGTGGCGGTCAACCCGTTGCTGTCGACGTTCATTCGCAATAACAGCACGCAGGACGGCAGCAGGCAGGAGCCCAGGACCCTGGTTGGTGCCTATCTGTCGGACGGACTGACGGATGTGCAACGTCGATTGATTTATCCCATGATCAACGAAGTTGGATTCTGTATGCAGGAAGCAGTGGTCACTGAATCGTGGATGGCCGATCTGGCGTTGGTCCTGGGCACTGGCTTTGCCCCCTTCCGAGGCGGACCGATGACACTGGCCGAAAGTATCGGGCATCCGACGCTGCTGAATAATCTACACGTACTGACGGCTCGACATGGGGAACGCTTTAAGCCATCGGCGTGGCTTGTGAATGCGAGAGTTGAAAGCCAGCCGTTGGACGCAGATCTGCCGGTCCCATCCCCGCTCTGACGGGATGACCCGCAATGCACAACAGCAATCCACAGCGATGGGTAAGAAAGACACAGACTGTACACCGGAACAGGCCAGACGCCGATCCGGCTTGAGAAAAGGGGAACTGATCATGACTATCGACATCAAAACTTCCAGCACGGCTGATGAGGCAAATGATTCACAGCGCCCGGACAATGTTTCGTTTGCTGAAACGGCCCTGCGATTGGGTGGCAAGTCGGCAGACGAAGCCCGGCGTACCGGGATGGTTGATACTGCCGATGATCAGGTGGAAACGATGTTCGCGGAACGTCATCGGACGACCGCCAGCCCGATCCATCGGGCTGTCTGGGAACGTCGCGTGCCGACGGATCTGTTCCATAGGGAAATGCCGCCGATGACTGACGAAGTCCGTCAAATGACCAGCGATTGTCTGCACGTGGTCAGGAAGCATCGACGAGAAGGGACTCTGTACGATGAATCCGACAAGCTAAGCGATGTTGTGCTTTCAGAATTGGGTGATGCAGGATATTGGGGAGCACTCGTGGACAAACGCTACGGAGGCTGCGGACTTCCCTTTCAGCACTTTGCCGCGTTTCTGACCAGAATGGCCACCATCGAACCGACTGTTGCCGGACTGGCCTCTGTGCACGGCTGCATCGGCGCGGTCGATCCGGTGCGAACCTTCGGCAGTCCCGCGTTGAAGGAACGTTACCTGCCGCTGCTGGCCAGCGGACGGCGATTATCCGCGTTCGCACTGACCGAACCGGGGGCTGGCAGCGACCTCACGGCTCTCAGGACGACCGCGGTGCTGGATGGTGACAGCTATGTCGTCAACGGCGAAAAGCTGTTTATCACAAACG
>JBDONA010000583.1:0-3564 GCA_039831575.1 Fuerstiella sp.
GTTTCACCAACTACGACGATGGGGCCTATGTCACAGAAAACGCACACGTAACCGGCGGAATCTCATGGCAGAATGTTACCTGGGCATTTAGTTTCGACAGCTGTGCAGACACCGGAAACTGGCACCCGCTGACCTGGCTGTCACTGATGACTGACGTGACCATGTTCGGCCTGAATCCGACCGGGTTTCACCTTGAGAATCTGGCCATTCATGTTGCCAACGTATTGTTGCTGTTTGTCATTCTGATCCGAATGACGGGTGCAGTCGGGAAAAGTGCAGTCGTGGCAGCTGTGTTCGCCGTGCATCCGCTTCATGTTGAGTCGGTGGCCTGGATATCTGAACGAAAGGATGTTCTGAGCACACTTTTTGCTTTGCTGACAATCTGGGCATATGTCCGTTACGTAGCGACGAAGCTGAAAAAGTGGAACATTCTGTCTTTGTGTCTGCTGGTGCTGTCGCTTATGTCAAAGCAGATGTACGTCACGCTGCCCTTTCTGCTGCTGCTCCTGGACTACTGGCCACTGCAGCGTCTGACACTGGCTACGCCCGATAGTGCTGGCGAGGGCGATGTTGGTCAACACGCCTGGCGGCTGGTCACGGAAAAACTTTCATTCCTGCTGGTCGCGATCATTTTTTGCCTCATCGCATTTGTGGGTCAAAAAACGGGAGATGCCGTCGGCACGTTCGAAGATTTTCCATTTGTACAGCGGTGTCTGAACGCGGCGATAAGTTACATCGTCTACCTGAGGCAAACAGTCTGGCCTGCTGATCTGGCAGTTTTCTATCCGTATCCCAACCACAGTCTGTGGGTACAGGCTACGGGGGCCTGTGTGATCCTGGCGGGAATTACGACTTACACTGTGAAGGTGAGAATCCGGCATCCGTACCTGATTGTTGGATGGCTTTGGTACCTGGGAACTCTGGCTCCTGTGATTGGAATCGTGCAAATTGGTCGGCAACGAATGGCAGACCGGTATATGTACTTTCCGATGATCGGTTTGTTGGTTGGCATCGTGTGGTTGGCCTCAAGTTGGGCAGCGGGTGAGCGACGTCGGGAGGCCTGGTTTCGACGAGCCGCATTTCTGGTCATTGCAGCTCTGGCCTGCGCGGCGCGAGTGCAGACTTCGTACTGGAAGGACACACTGACGTTGTTTACTCGTGCCGCCGACGTTGCGGAAAGCAGTCTTGCCTATACGAAACTGGGCTACGAACGGGGCCAGCTTGGTCAGTTTGACGCCGCCACAAATCTGTTTCACAGAGCGCTGCAGCTGGAACCGGACTACGTTGCCGCTCACAATTGCCTCGGAAACACGTGTCTCGCGGAAGGCGATCTTCAACAGGCGATTCAACATTTTCGCCGAACAATCGAACTGGATCGTGATAACGCCGAAGCTTACTACAACCTTGGGATTGCCTATTCCGGGCTGGGGCAGCTATCGGAAGCGGTTGAACACTATGAAGCCGCACTGCGGATCAACTCCAGCGACGCAAGTGTTCACACCAACCTTGCCATCGCTTATCTAATGCTCAGACAGAATTCTCCGGCGTTACGGCACCTGCAGCGTGCTCTTGAGATTAAACCAGACCTGCCTGAAGCTCATTTCACACTCGGCAGCTATTTGGTATCCGCCTCACGAGAGGCTGAAGCCATCGTGCACTTCCGGAAGGTTCTGGAAACTCGACCGGACAAGCCACAGGTGCATCAGGAGCTGGCACGTCTGTACCTGCAGCAGGGTGAAACGGAACTGGCTGCCCACCATCTTCAGCGGGCAGGTGGCGACAGGGACGGTTCAGATTCTGCAGCACCGCAGTGACGGTGTCATTGCAACCGGTGCGATTACTGAGTCACGCTGAATTGATCCGTGCCTTCGGTAATTGATATTCGCGCGTTTGCCGGTGTTTAGCGACAACTAGTTTTCCCGGTTGGCGACAATTAGAAGTGCCGGTTGATGACAGTGTGGCTTGAGCGTCAGGACAGCGGTCCTGAATGAGCGACAATTAGAATTCCCCTCGTGTGGGGATATTGTTGATCATTGTAACTCCTGATTTTTATGGAGGTTGCGATGGTCACGGATGGACGCGTCAAAGAGCTTCGGCGACTGCTCGGGATGGGCAGGACTCTGGCCGATTCGGCAAGGATGGCGGAAATGAACGAGAAATCGGCACGAAAATACCGCGACGACGACGGGCTGCCGTCGCAAAAGAAGACGGCTCGATCGTATCGCACTCGGCCCGATCCCTTCGAAGGCGTCTGGGACGAAGTTCAGGAGCGACTCGAAACAGAGCCCCGGCTGAAAGCAAAGACACTCTTCGCATGTCTGATGCATTGCTCGGTCTCGTGAATGCCATTCGAAACTTCGACCCTGAGAAGAAGACCAGTTTCAAAACTTACGCCACGTTTCGAATCAACGGGGCAATGCTTGACGGTGAACGAAATCGAGACCACATGCCACGACTGGAACGACGGAGAGTCAAACGCCGACAGATCGAAGCACCTCCACCACCGACCAGCATCGATTGTGAAGGCTTCCCCGAATCATCCTGCGTGGATGGTGAGAGCAGCGAAATCTTTGAAGGACTCTCCGGTTCTCTGGGATGCCGAAAGGCCCTGATATTTACGTGGTACTACCGCGACGGAATCACCATGCGAGAAATCGCCAACCTCCTTGGAACTGGTCCATCCAGAGTCAGCCAACTCATGAAGGCTGGCCGGGAACAACTACGAGAACGCGGACGTGAAGCCGTTTGCGAATTGATCAACTAACTCTACTCACTAACCCTTTTGGAGATCTCAATGCTGTTGCAAATCACACTCTCACCCGAGGACTTCGCCTATCAAGACGACTGCAAGAGTGTCGTTCCATCCCGAGTCGTATTCCGGACCGTCTATCGAGATCCCGGCGGAATCGCTACGAGCACGTAATGGGGGCAGGAAGCGAATCCCGACAGTCGTGGCGAGCTTTGGACGCCCAGTCGGAGTCAAGGACGTCATAAAGGCTACAGGGCTCTCAGAGGCGACTGTGGTTTCGTATCTGGGGCTGTTCGTTGCGGACAAACTACTCAGCAAAACATCTGAAGGCTGGGTCTGCAGTAGATAAGCACCTGAAAAATACGCCGCGGACGTGGCCACACACCTGGCCATTTGCCAAACGTTTTTTTGATATGGGGCCGTTTCTGATTGCGATGGGAGTCTTCATGGCCTTGCTGCTGGCGGTTTCCCTGCAGATCGTGCAGATCGTCAAACGGCTGCTCGGATTTGGTATTGCCACTTCGGGGGACGACGGAGGGTGGGATTCAGCAGACCATCTCTTCTATTACAATGGCGAACGTCCCGACGAGCGAACCGGTCAGTGGAAACGAGATCAATGGTCTGGCATTCGGACTGGCCGAGGCCTGCAGCAACTGCACGTGTGGCAGGATTAGGGCCGCAGGACAGAATCGGACGTGAATGTGATCGAACGCTGTAAATGTCTCTGAGTTCGGGGTCGTGAGAGTTGGGCTGGTGTTGGTGAATCGATTGCGTTTCTCACGTCGCTTTGGGATTCTGCCGTCATAAGAATTGTC
>JBDONA010000682.1:0-15942 GCA_039831575.1 Fuerstiella sp.
CGAACGGGCTATGCCCCATCCAAACCCCATTTAACACTTTTCGCCGCTTCCCGCTCGTCCCACGATGAGCGATGTTTTCTGATTCAGCACGGTTTCCAAACTGCTCAACCATGGTGGTAATGAACCCGCCGATGTCGTTCGGATCTACTTTCCCCTTTCGAGTCACAAGCGAGACGTCACATTCATTGAGGACGTTTAAGTGGCTGGCAAATTGAAGAGCCGTTTCTCGACCGAACCGAGATTGTTCGTGCATCAGTATCGCAGAGAACCCACCCATCTGTGCGTCGTTCAGGAGCTTCTGAAACTGCGGACGGTTCTTTGACTTTGTGCCAGTCAATCCGTGGTCTTCATACCACTTCAGAACTTCATAGCCGCCCTTTTCGGCCATCGCCGTTATCTCAGCACGCTGCCGTTCCGGCGAATCTTCCTGCTGATCCGTCGACATGCGAATGTAGGCAACCGCCGGGATGAGTTTCGTCGTCGTGGATCGTTTCGATTTCGTGGCAACTATCATTTCAAAGCCTCTCTATGGCTCTACGGAAAAAGCCCATGGGAAATGGGTCGAGCATTCCGCCATGGGCTTAATCCAGGTCGAAACCCTGGGTGAATTAGATTCGGGCCAGTTCTCGACCAACCGGCTTAGCCATCATAAAGCCACTACTTTATAGTGTCAAACACATTGCTAGATAGTGTCTTCGTGAGTTGTTATTTGCACTGGAAAGCCACTACGTTGTACAGATAAAGCCATGACAGCCGAGAAACGCCCAAAACGAACCACGATCACGCTTATTACGAAGGGTGAGGAAGAGCGCGAGCACTTTCGGGAGGCCGCTGAGGCAGAAGGGTTTTCAACTCTTGCCGCATGGGTGATGTACCACCTGCGAAACCAAGCCAAGCAAACTCTCAGCGACGAACGAGAGAAATGATCAGGTGCGACTGCTCGGCCGCCATCGCTCGATCATTTGGGGCTGCTCTTTGGGAGCATTCGACGACCCGCCGCTGGCGACTTTCCCCCCAACTCTCCGTCCAGGGACATTTAACCCTCGTCAGCAGAAAAGCCCGTCGCTGGCGTCACTGAAAGAAGCGTGCTCTTCCAGACAGGACCCGTCAAGTTTTCTCGTGGCTGTTTGAATTACGTGTCAGCATGTTTTTCACGACCTGCATTAGTTGTTTGCCCACTGCTGGTTGACCTGCCGTTTCGGTTGCGGTGTAGCCGTTCTTATGGACCGGTTACCTTACATTCTGGCAGTGCTGCCTTAATCTCTGCCAGCCCCGCATCTGTGACCTGCGTGCCGGAAAGCTTAAGTTCCGTCAGACTGGTCAGGCCTTTCAGGTGCTCCAGCCCGGCATCCGTGATCTGTGTGTCGGAGAGGATGAGTCGTGTCAGACTGGTAAGTCCTTTTAGTTGCTCCAACCCGACATCCGTGATTTCCGTTTCGGGGAGGAAGATCGATTTTAATTTGGTAAGTCCTTTCAGGTGCACCAGCCCTGCGTCCGTGATTTGCGTACGGCCAAGCGTAATCAGAGTCAGGCTGGTAAGTCCTTTCAGGTGCTCCAACCCAACATCCGTGATTTCCGTGTCGTTGATGAAGACCGATTTCAATTTAGTCAGTTCTTTCAGGTGCACCAACTCCGCGTCTGTGATTTGCCTGCCATGCAGGCGAGTAAGAATCACTTCACCAGATGACGAGTCGAGCTGGACACTGCCCCCTAGCTTCTTGATTGCAGCGATAGCGTCAGCCTGTGCTGTCGGTGGCGCATTCGGTTGAGGCGAGGCCGTTCCTATGACGTTACACCTGGGTAGAGCTGCCTTAAGCTCCGCCAATCCTGCATTCGTGACCTGAGTGTTACTGAGGCGTAACAGGCTGAGACTCGTCAGGCCTTTCAGATGCTTCAGCCCCTCATCCGTAATCGGTGTGTCCAGGAGATGGAGCACTCTGAGGTTCGTCAGGCCTTTCAGATGCACCAACCCTGGACCCGTAACCTGCGTCTCGTTGAGGGTAAGTGTTCTTAGACTGGTCAGCCCTTTCAGGTGCACCAACCCCGCGTCTGTGATTCGCTTGCCGCGCAGGACAGCAAGATTCACTTCACCAGATGACGAGTCAAGCTGGAAACCGCCCCCAAGCTTATTGATAGCAGCGACGGCGGCTTCCTGAGGGTTTGCTGGCGTGTTCCGCGCAACAGGACGACTGGCGGACGAGGGGCTAATTTCGCAGTTAGGCAGCGCTTCCTCAAGTTCTGACAGGGCCACACCCGTGATCCGAGTGCCATTTAGATCGAGCGATGTCAGATTTGTCAGCCCTTTCAGATGCTCCAACCCAACACCCGTGATTTTCATGCCGCGGATGAATAGTGTTCTCAGAGTTTCAAGCCCCTTCAGGTGCTGAAGTCCCGCGTCCGTGATACGACTGTTGTTGTTGAAATTGAGTGTTGCCAAACTGGTCAGGTCTTTCAGGTGCACCATCCCTGCGTCTGTGAGCGGCGTGCTGAAGAATGTGAGTGTTGTCAGACTCGTCAGACTCGTCAGGTTTTCCAACCCGGCATCCGTGACCTGGGTGTTGCTAAGTTGGAGCGTTGTAAGACCACTCAGCCCTTTCAGGTGCTCCAGCCCAGCGTCGGTGATTCTATAGCCACCCAGAGTAAGCCCACTGAGGCTCCTCAACCCTTTTAGATGAACCAGACCGACACCGGTGAGCTGCCCACTGCTGAGACTAAGATGTGTGAGATTTGTTAAGCCTTTCAGGTGCTCCAGCCCAGTATCCGAGATCTGTGTGTTGCCGAGGCCGAGTGTTGTCAGACTGGTCAGGCCTTTCAGGTGCTCCAGCCCGGCATCCGTGACCTGAGTGTTTGCGAGGCTGAGTGTTGTGAGGCTGACTAAGCCTTTCAGGTGCTCCAATCCCGCGCCCGTGAGTTTCGCGCCGAGTCCAGAAAGTTGAGTAAGATTTGTCAGGCCTTTCAGGTGTTCCAACCCAGCATCCGTGATCTCGCTGCCGCCGAGAGAAAGTACTTCCAGGCTTTCAAGCCCCTTCAGATGCTGTAGTCCCACATCCGTGAGTTTACTGTTCTGGATGAGCTTGAGTGTTTTGAGACTTTTCAGACTCTTCAGGAGTTCCATCCGCGCATTCGCGTTCGACCCACGCATTGTTACTTCGATCACCTCTCCCGAGGTTTCATCGATCCGGACACTGCCGCGTATTTTTTTAATGGCGGCGACGATATCCTCCTGAGAATCCGGAGACGTGTTCTGTGCCGCAGGGGAACGATAGGACGAGAGTTCAATTCTGCAGTCGGATAACACGGATTCGAGTTTCATCTTTCCCGCATCCGTGACCTGCGTCTCCTGGAGCATGATCACCTGGAGACTGGATAGGCCTTTCAGGTGCATCAGCCCCGCATCCGTGACCTGCACATTGATGAGCCAGAGTCGTTTGAGATTGATGAGGTCTTTCAGGTGCGCAAATCCCGCACCCGTAATCGGTGTGTGGCGGAAATCGAGTGATGTCAGGCTTGTCAGGCCTTTCAGGTGCTCCAGCCCCGCATCCGTGACCTGCGTCTGGAAAAAGGAGAGTGACGTGAGACTGGTTAGGTACTTCAGGTGTACCATCCCCACATCCGTGATCTTTTTGCCGCTGAGATTAAGCGTTCCAAGACTCGTCAGACCTTTCAGGTGCACCAGCCCCGCATCCGTAATCTGACCGCCGCTGAGACTAAGCGTTCTAAGACTCGTCAGACCTTTCAGGTGCTCCAGCCCGGCATCCGTGACCCAGGTGTTGTTGAGTTTGAGCGTTCTAAGACTGTTCAGATCTTTCAGGTACGCAAGCCCGGCATCCGTAATTGGCGTATAGGTTAGCTCTAGCTCAGTGAGATTGGTGAGTCCCTTGAGGTGCTCCAGTCCCGCATCCGTGAACTGCTTGCTTGTGACGGAGAGTCGTTTGAGATTGGTGAGCCCCTTGAGGTGCTCCAGCCCCGCATCCGTGAACTGCTTGTTGGCGAGGCTGATTGTTGTCAGGCTTGTCAGGTCTTTCAGGTACTCCAGCCCGGCATCCGTGAGCTTCGAGTTTTTATTGAGGGTAAGTGTTGTGAGACTGGTCAGGCCTTTCAGGTACACCAGTCCGGCATCCGTAATCTGAGTGTTGCCGAGGATGAGTGTTTTGAGACTCGTCAGATCCTTCAGGTGCTCCAGCCCCGTGTCCGTACACCTGTTTCCACCCAATGTGACGGCAGTCACCGTACCGGACCAAACGTCGAGCCGAGTCTGGCCACCAAGACTCCTAATCGCTTCAATGGCACTCTGCTCAGCTATCGACAACGTTTTTTGCTGACTAGGTGGACGATAGGGTTGCCCAATCGCGCCGCCGGTATTTTGCTGCAACGTCGGTGACGTACCTGGCACAGCAGTTGGCGCGGCAGTTGGAGACTCCGCCCCGCACCCAAATAGAACGAACGGAAACATCAAAAGGAAAAACGATTTCATGTACGAGCCTTTATATGAATTACTTGTCAGCATGTTCTTCACGACCTGCATTTGTTATTTGCCTACGTCACAATTAGGTAGTGCTCTGCCAGTCCCGCGTCCGTGATTCGCGTGCCGGAGAGGCTGAGGTATTTCAGGCTGGTCACCCCTTTCAGGTGTTCCAGTCCGGCATCCGATATCGGCGTGTTGAGGAGGGCGAGGTGTGTCAGACTGGTCAGTCCATTCAGGTGCTCCAGCCCTGCATCCGTGATTTGCGTGGCGCGGAGACTGAGGTATGTCAGACTGGTCAGCGCTTTTAGATGTTCCAGCCCGGCATCCGTGATCTGCGTGTCGAGGAGGATGAGGTATGTCAGACTGGCCAGGCCTTTCAGGTGTTCCAGCCCTGCATCCGTGATTTGCGTATCGCGGAGCCGGAGGCCTGTCAGACTGGTCAGCCCTTTCAGGTGTTGTAGTCCCGCGTCCGTGATCTGCGTGTGTTCGAGGACGACTTCAATAACCTCACCAGACTCTGCGTCGAGTGAGACCTCCCCGCCTAGATTCTGGATCGCTTCTGCGGCATCAGGCTCTGCCCCGCACCCAATTAAGGCGAATGGAAACAACAGTACAAGAAACGGTTTCATGTATGGTCCTTTGTTTGAATCACTTGTCAGCATGTTCTTCACGACCTGCATTCGTTGTTTGCCTCCTGGTAGTTGGCTGCCAGTTTCAGTTGAGGTGTGGCCGGTGTTATCGACCGTCTACCTCACATTTCGGCAGAGCGGCCTTAATCTCTGACAGTCCGGCGTCTGTGACCTGCGTGCTGACGAGGTCGAGTTCCCTCAAACTTGTCAGGCCTTTCAGGTGCTCCAGCCCCACATCCGTGATCTGCGTGACGTTGAGGTTGAGCTCAACGAGACTGGTCAGTCCTTTCAGGTGTTTCAGCCCAGCATCCGTGATCTGAGTACGAGAGACGTGGAGCTTAGTCAGGCTGGTCATTCTCTTCAGTTGCTCTAGTCCGGCATCATTGGTCTGCGTGAAGCCGAGGTAGAGGTCAGTCAGGCTGGTCATCTCTTTCAAGTGCTTCAACCCAACCCCCTCAATCCGCGTGTTCAGGAGAAAGAGTCCCGTCAGGCTGGTCAGTCCTTTCAGGTGCACCAGTCCCGAATCCGTGATCTGCGTGCCGCTGAGCCCGAGGTACGTCAGGCTGGTCAGTCCTTGCAGGAATTTCAGTCCTGCATCCGTGATCTGCGAATCGTCGAGGGATAGCGATGTCAGACTGGTCAGGCCTTTCAGGTGCTCCAGTCCCGCGCCCGTGATCTGTGTGTCGCAGAGGCTGAGTGTTGTCAGGCTCGTCAGTCCTTTCAGGTGTTCAAGTCCGGCATCGGTGATCTCCGTGCCGCTGAGGTCGAGTCCTGTCAGACTGGTCAGGCCATTCAGGTGTGCCAGACCTGAACCCGCGATCTTCGTGTCGCGGAGGCTGAGTGTTGTCAGGCCGGTCAGTCCCTTCAGGTGCACCAGTCCCGCATCCGTGATCGGCCTGCTGTTGAGATTGAGATCGAGATGTGTCAGACTGGCTAGGCCTTTCAGGTGCTCCAGTCCCGAATCCGTGATCCACGTGCCGCTGAGCCCGACTTCGACCACCTCACCAGAATCCGCGTCGAGGTAGACACGTCCGCCTAGCTTTTCAATCGCAGCGATGGCGTTTCCTTCCGAAGTACCACACCCCACCAGAACGAGCGGCAACAACAATACGACAAACGGTTTCATGTATGGGCCTTTGTTTGAATCACTTGTCAGCATGTTCTTCACGATCTGCATTTGTTGTTTGCCTCCTGCGTTATTTGCTTACGCTGCAATTCGGCAGTGCTGCCTTGATGTCTGCCAGTCCAGCGTCCGTGATCTGAGCGCCGAGGAGGGTGAGCGTTGTCAGGCTGGTCAGTTGTTTCAGGTGCTCCAACCCTGCATCCGTGATCGGAGTTCTGAGAAGGTTGAGCGTTGTCAGGCCGGTCAGGCCGGTCAGATGCTCCAGCCCCGCATCTGTGATCTGTGTGTCGACAAGGTTGAGCGTTGTCAGGCTGGTCAGGCCGGTCAGATGCTCCAGCCCCGCATCTGTGATCTGTGGGTTGTCCTGCAGTTGGAGCCTTGTCAGGCTGGTCAGGCCGGTCAGATGCTCCAGCCCCGCATCTGTGATCGGAATTTTGCCAAGGTAGAGTCCTTCCAGGCTGGTCAGACCTTTCAGATGTGCCAGCCCCGCATCTGTGATCTGTGGGTTGCCGTGCAGGTAGAGACTGGTCAGGCCGGTCAGGCCGGTCAGGTGCTCCAGACCCGCATCCGTGATCTGTGGGCGGGTCAGGTTGAGCGTTTTCAGGCTGGCCATACCTTTCAGATGTGCCAGCCCCGCATCGGTGATCTGTAGGTTGCCGTGCAGGTTGAGACTGGTCAGCCCTTTCAGGTGCTCCAGGCCTGAACCCGTGATCTGCGTGTCGCGAAGGTTGAGTCGTGTCAGACTTGTCAGGATCTTCAAGTGTTCCAGCCCTGCGTCCGTGATCTGCGTGCGGTTGAGGTCGAGCGAGGTCAGACTGGTCAGTCCTTTTACGTGCTCCAGGCCGGCATCAGTGATCCACACGCCGTCGAGGCTGAGTTCCTTCAGGCTGGTCAGCCCTTTCAGGTGCTCCAGACCCGCATTCTTGACCCTTCTGATCGTGAGCCTTGCTGAGACCACCTCACCAGACTTTGCGTCGAGTGTGACATCGCCCCCTAGACTCCTGATCTCAGCAACAGCAACAGCGACAGAGTGTGTTTTTGGTGACGCATTCGGTGCGTCAGGTACATGCTCAGAATTCTTGATCGCGTCGACGGCAGCTTCCTGAGTGGCGGACGCAGGCTCAGGCGGTGTTGCTGACACCGTGTCGTCAGTGGGGGCATCAAGCTCTGCCCCGCACCCAATTAAGGCGAACGGCAACAACAGTACGAAAAACAATTTCATGTATGGGCCTTTGTTTGAATCACTTGTCACGTCTTCTTCCACGCCGTCGTCCCAGTCGCTCCCGACTCTCTTCCTTCACGCACTCGTAACACCGGCCACGAACCTTATCCATTTCAAGAACGAGCTTACGACCGCATTTGCATTTCTTCATGAGAGTGTCGTCGCAAATACGTGGCTTACTTCTGGACCCGGCACTCGGGGACGGCTGCCTCAAAATCCGCCAGAGCCTGACGCGAGATGCTAGAGCCACTTATCTGGAGCAGCGTCAGTTTCGTGAGACTTTTCAAAGATTGCAGTCCCTTGTCTGATACGTTGAAATTGCTGAGCGACAGTTGTCTGAGTTCGGTAAGGCTTTTCAACGATTGCACTCCCTTGTCTGTTACCCTGGACTTGCCTTGCACCTTGTAATTGCCGAGCAACAATGTTCTGAGTTCGGTCAGCTTTGCAATCTGAACCAGGTCCTCGTCCGCGATTCCGGTGTTCTGAAGGTTCAGTACCTTCAGTTTGTTGAGACTCACGATTGCGTCCACTATTTCACCGGAAACGGGCGCATCCATGATAGACAGTGACTTCAGTTTGTTGAGGCTCACGATCGTGCCCGCCAATTCACCCGAAACGGGCGTGTTGCGGATCCCAAAGAATGTCAACTCGCTCAGTTGAGCGATCACGCTGAAAATTGCTGGCGAAACCGGAACGCCGCTAAAAGCCAGGCTTCTCAGATTCGGACAGTTCCTCAGTTTGGCGATCCCGTTGGCGGTGACTGTCGAGCGACCACTGATGTTCAGGCTAACAAGCCCTGGGTGCTGCGACAGTTGCGTCACTGCGGCATCGCTGATTGACGACGTTCGTACAGCAACATGGCTGACGGAAGAGATCACCTCCCACAACTTGGCGGAGATCGATCCATCAGCAGCTATTGAATCAATGAAGGCGTAGTGCGTCAGGCCATCGGGAAATCCGGTGCTGTCTGCTCTACGCCTTACCAACGCCGAAGAGACCTTCATGGCCTTGAGCTTCGCAGCGGCCTTTATCCACGCCTTGAAATCGAATTGTGCTCCTGACGTGGCTAGTGGCGAATCGGCGTTGGTCGGCAGACTCGTTCTCGTAAGCGTAAAAACCAGCTGGTCGGCCTTCGGCTTCAATTCCCTGGGACGAAGGGGATCTTTGCGCGTCGTGCTCATGCATACTTTCAGCGTTTCTTCATCGATGGAGTAGATCGCCGGATTAATCCTGCCCGCCCTTTCATTGCCGTCCAGATCGGTGATGTCGAGTGTCCTGGGCGATGCGGTTGAATTGGGGCTAACGGACGATGTGCTATAGATCTCATTCGCCCGTGACATGAAGAGAATGTCATCCTTGAAGGTCCAGGTTGTCGACTTTATGTTACTCACAGCGTTCTCTGATAATGGTTGTTCCGTACTGCTCTCGACATCTGTTATCTGCCATGTCCCCTGAAGGAAGTTAAGATCGCCTTCGAGGTTCGTCACACTGGCGGCCGCCGGGGCAGAAGGACTCGTCGTGCTGGCAGTTGCCGAGGTCGAAGGCGTTGTCGTGGTGGCAGTTACCGGCGTCGAAGGATCTGTCGCGGTGCCTTCGGTGGGACTCGTAGGATCTCCGTACGTCGTCGATGAACTTTCTGCGTTATCGCCATCCGAACCGTCTGCCACTTCGGGGCTTGGCTTCTCGGGCCAGAACGCCATTGCCAGCAACGCAATGACTAGTAATCCACCTCCCGCTGACAAGCCGATGGTCAGTCCGCGATTCGAGCCGGACGATTTCTTACCCCCTGAGGCAGCGGCTCGTTTGTTGCCGGAATTCTTCTTTCGCCGACGTGGCGGAGGCTGCGTTCCGGTTGACGCATCGTCGCGATACGGGTCATCACCTGACGGTTCGTCGCCATACGCCGCTGTGTCGAAATCCAGAAGGTCTTCCTCGTCGGGCTTGGGGGCGGGGACTTTTATGGGTGCCCCACACTCGCGACATTTGACACGTCGACCGGCAGCCGCATCTTTGACGCTAAACTTGGCTTCACATTTTCTGCATTTGATTTTTATAGCCATGCTGACCTATGAACGGTTTGCAAGAACATGTGGTCGAAACTCTGAACTGCTTTCACCGTCAACACCGTGCCGAATCCCACCATCAGCTTACCGCTTTCGTTTTGGTTTCTTGACCTTCGACCAAGCTGTCTCAGCAGCACTGCCTTCCATTGCCCTCAGTAGAACCCACGCGAACACAGTGACCACAAAGGTCGTCAGGATGGAATACGCGCCCGTCTTCATCGACATGAAAAAACCAGTCGGCGACAGCATCACAAAAGGAATAAGCACAAGAAGTACATGATGCGTAAGTCTCTGGGCCTGAAACTCTGCAACAATGACTGACTCAGGTTTTGGGGACATTAAGGACAAGGAACCCGTTGGTCCACCCGTTAACTTCAGGTGTCCCTCTTCGGAAACGACTGTACCAACAGCCGTGTAGTTCACTCGCGTCGGCAAAACGGATTCGTGGACCTTGAGTCCCTTTGCCGACTGCCCGTACTTCTTCTCAAACCGTTGAATAACCTCGGATGACGCCCCCTTACCACCATACCAGGATTCGTTATTGGATTCGAGTTCATCAAATTCCCCTGTCGCAATCCGTAGAGAGCCAGTCTTGTTACGGAGGATTGTATCGCAGGATTCTTCATCTCTCACCACCGTGATGGTGTGGGCATGTTCGCCGCTGCCTTTTCTACGCGTCGCCAACACGGCCCAGGACACGCAAGGTATTTCCTGCAGCGGACTTCTTAACTCTTCGTCAGCCGCAAGCAGTCGTCCAGTGACCTCACGCAATCCTGGTGTGAGGTCGCCGATTCGACTGGTTGGTGTGTCACGGAGAAGCCGCACAAGCCTGCCTAGTTTTTCGTATCGAACGAAATTTTCGTAGAACGCCCATCCACCACCAAGGCTTGTCACACCGACCGCAATCATCTTCAACGTAGCCGGATCCGTGGTCTGTTGTTGGCTTGCCAGAAATTCAAACAATACTCTCTCCTCAATGAACAGACTTATCAATCCTATTCTGCCAACAACGAAGTAGCCGACGAATCAGATCACGAAAATATGTGATGGGCCTTGCTACGGCTGTGCGCAACCTTGTCCATTTCGAGGATGAGCTTGCGACCGCATTTGCATTTCTCTGCTGCTATGGATTGCTCCTGGGCATAGCCTGACGAGTTTGGGGAACAGGTGCAAATGATTGGGAGGTGCTACGGGGAACGTTGGTTGGTGGCCTACTTGACAGAGGGCTGTTGCCTCGCTGTACTGCCTCCAGTCGGCATCGCTGCCGCCACATGAAACTCAATTCGTCAGGCGTTATTTCCCATGAACTCACCAATGCGATTATGTGCTGCTGCCCTTGTGCTGTTTGCGATCGGATGCGGCGAACCGGAAGGATCTGCTCTTGAAAACAGAGTGGAGCCGGAGCCGCATGACGTGGGGGTGGTCTCGGATGCTGAACCGACTGTTGAACCGACTGTTGAACCGACTGTTGAACCGACTGTTGAACCGACTGCTGAACCGACTGCTGAACCGACTGCTGAACCGACTGCTCAACCGACTGCTGAACCGACTGCTCAACCGACTGCTCAACCGACTGCTCAACCGACTGCTCAACCGACTGCTCAACCCACTGCTGGGGATCGTCCCGATCGTGGAGGAATTGGCCCGGAATATTTCATGGCCCAGTTCAATGGTTCGGACGCCAACAAAGACGGCAAGTTGTCGATAGAGGAGATCCCAGACCAGGAAATCTTAGATCGATGGGATGGCAACAACGATGGTTTTGTCGACAAGGAGGAGTTCCGCAAAGTCATACCTGATCTCGTTCAAGAACGCTCCGACACCATTACCCTAAACAATTTGAGAAACATCGGCATTGCGTATTTCACCTTTTGTTCCCAACATAGAGGTCGCGGTCCGAGTAGTGCGGCAGAGTTTCTTTCTTCGGGTCAATTAGGAATTCCGTATCTAGATGATCCCGAACACCGAACGATCGTCGAGTCTGGTCAGTACGTCATTATCTGGGATTACAAACTTCATAGCCGTACTGCCGATGGCCTGGCGGTAAATGACGAGAACACGATACTTATCTACGACAAGAGCGTTCCAGAAACTGGCGGGGCTGTATTTTATGCTGGCGGCACGACAAAAATTATAACAGCCGAGCAGTTTGCTGCTGCAGTCATCGCGACTTCGGATGCGAAGACTACCACAGAATAATGCATGGCTGGTAAGGCTTGTGTCCGCACAGCTGCCAGTCAATTCAATTCTCTTCCGCTCGCAGCATCAAGCCCATCGCCAGGTTACTACTGCCGCGCCAACCTCAAAGAACACGGCGGGGTCTGACGACACTACTGCCGCCGATTACGCAGCTCCCTTGACCTTCACACCAGCCAGGTATTCCGCCCGGTCACAACCGAAGTCGTGGTACCCGCGGAAATCCACGCCGAGCTGGTCAAAGTTTGCTTCCGCCGATTCAATCGTGGGTTGCTCGATTCCGTTCAGGAAGCTGACAACCATCGAGGCATACCTAGCTGGATCACGCAACAGGTACCACGCCGTTGCTGACGAATTCGCGAATGCACTATCAGACAGCCACGGCACTGCAACAGGGCGATACTTACCGGAGTAGACATTCGCCTCGGCAACAGCCGTTCCGCCGCCAAGGTTCTGGTTGATATAGAACTTTTCAGCAGTTGTACTCAACTCGATCGGCACGAGCAGAATGCTGGGCTGACCGCCGATACGCTTTGAGCCATCGGCTGTTGGTGACCGTAGAGTGCTGAAGGCGTTAACGCCCATCTGCAGTCCCAGACCATCCGTTCCCAGATTCGTCAGAGAGCCCTCAACGTATGTACCACGCCCGGACGTGAAGAACGCCGCGTTATCCATGAACGTCTCCCAGAATCGATCTGACAGCGTTTGTGCAGCCGCCCGGCCGAGACGTTTCCGAAGATCGTCGAAGGCACCCAGGTCATCGTTGACGATGTGCGTCCTCGTCAGGCTTAACATCTTCGCATAGGTGTTGACTTGCCGACTGTACGATTCTTCTCCGACAGCTCCATGTTTAATCTTCCCGCCGGGGCCGAGCTTCTCGTAAGACAAGTCACCGAGCAATCTGTAGCTCGTCACTTCCTTGAAATCGTTGACACGCTTCGTGACTGCAATTTCTTTCCACAACATCAATTGCTCGTCCGCCACGTATCCGGCCAGCAGTTCCTTGTTGGCCAGGTTTTCCAGAATGCCCGGTAAGGACATCGTCGAAAATGCGGCCTGAAGAATGGTCCTCATGTTGCCGGCCCTCATCTGTTCTCCGGCTCTGGCCACGTATCCATTCGCGACCGCTGCCTGCATCACCAGTTGCTGCAGACCAATACCACGTGGGTACATGGAATGTGCAACCTGCAACTCCCGGTCGCTGAAGTGTTTCTCATGATCGGGCACCTTGCAGGACTTGCACAGGGCAGCCTCCAGGATTCGATCGTCCGAACTCTGGTTCAGATTACGGGACCGTAGAATCGTCGACATTTTTTCTTCCCTTCGTCAGGGTGGTAGTTATCCACCAAAACACAAAATTCACTCGCAGCTGACAACACGCCAACCGCTAACCACATTTCTCTCAACACGTCCGGTTCCTGCGATGCCCATAGGACTTCAGATCAGTTCCGGTTCAAGCAGTCGATTCAATGCCTCCTGTTCCATCGTCGCCAGTTTTTCAAACTCACCCGCGAACGAGTCGTACCTGGCCTGTAGATCCTTCACCTCAGCCGTTCCCCGCTTAACCTCGTCAGCGAACTCAGATGACCCGGTCGACATCATGCGAGCGACCCACGACGTTTTCTCGGCCAACTGCTGCTCAACTTCGTCACGAGTTTCGACGAGTGAATCGCGCCGGTTCATGGCGTCACCCAGAATTCGACACCGCGTCTGGTCATTAACACTGTTGACGAGATCACCTTTGGCGGACTCACCCGCCAGAATCGCGTTCTTCATGTCGGCCCGCTGGGTAGTTAACGGCAGAAGCTTCTCCTGATGGGCTTGCTGGATGGCCTGAAACTCTGCCTCCAGCTGCTCGATCTCGTTGCAGGTTTCGGGATACGTCACCTCCGCATCCTTGCCCGCCTGGTAGACCTTGTGCTTTTCTGTCCGGAACTCGAGCGTATTGACCGCTGACCTCAGGTCGTCAGGCGTCTTGCCTATTCTCCGAAGCGTTTGAACGACAGTGACGCGATCAAGGCTTTCACCGGCAAAGACTTTGACAGCCATGTTCTGAAATTTGGCCGCGTCCTCTTCAGACACCCGGACTTCCAGAGTCTGTACTCCGTCCAGGAATTCATCCCGTTCTGATTCTGTCATTGGTTCCTGCGTCGCAGTGTTCATGCCGTTTCTTTCTGGCTAAAGGAGAGTGAAGCCACAACATCGCGGCCCCAAAGGTCAAGTGCTGCCGAGGGCAGTGGTCTCGCGATCGCTTCTCGAATTGGCAGATGCGAAAGTTTTCGTGGTGCGTCACCAAACGCTCGTCTGTACTCGCCTGCCGGACTCAGGCCGTAGAATTGATGGTCAAATGCCAACGGCAGGCATGTGTGATGAAATCGCTGTTTCATCCGATAGCGGAGATGGAACATGCACCTGAGAAAATCAACGCCGTGTTGGAACCACTTTGGTTTCCCCGGATTGATGTCGACCGAACTGCCCGCCGTGTGCTGTACGCTGGCACGATCGGTATAGTTGCATTTGCGGGCCGGGCCATACTGGACCAGGTGGCTTGCTTCATGCAGCACGACTGAGTCGAACAGGACCGGCGTGGCGGCGATGGAATCGAAACGGACCGGTATCAGGACGTCCAGATACGCCTGACTGATGACCATGGCCAGACACGGCTCCCCGCCAATGATCTCATGAACAGCAGGTCCGGCGAGCCCATGAACATCGTGAGTGAACTTGACGCCGACTTCGGGCGCAAACTTGATCACGACCCGTTCACCGATAATGTCGGTCAACATTTGTTCGGACTGGTCCCGGCGTTCGTGGATGTCGGTGGCGTTGACACTCGACAGATTCACGGGCGTCTGGTCACGTGGCGGTTCGAATCCCATCGCCGATACGTGGCTGGGCCGGAATCGGCTGATGCGGCGGAATTGTTCGGTTTGAGTTTCGACAGCGTCCATTGCTGCTGACCTTCATGGGTGTCAAAAAATGAGGAGCGTCAGGGCTTTGAAAAAGCCCTGATGTTATGCCTAGGCTTCTCTGCAATGTTTCTATGTAAAGCTTCTATAAGTGTCGTTGTGCCAGCCGTTGTGCCAGCCGTTGTTGGATCCGTTGTAGTTCCGCTGTAACTTTTCCAATGTATTCTGCGGCCACGTGCGTTATTAACGATTTGGTTCCACGTCAGAATGTGACCTTCCGCTTCTCAGCAGGCCTGACTTCCTTCACGTAGGCAGCGAGCGCCCGATCGGTAGTGAATTTGTTCGAGTAGTAGGTCTTCTTCCGACCTTCCGTCGCCATCTGAAAGAAGTTCGCCCGCCACAGTTCGTCGACCCAATAGCGGACCGTCGCCTCCGTCAGCTCGCCCCTAAATTGATGATTTGCAGCGTCTGCTTTCCCCGAATATCCCGCCGACAACAGCTGCAGTCTGGGGCCGCTGATCCATTTGAGTTTGTCCTGTCCTATGCCCCCATATACTCCGATCAGGACTCTGGTTTTGTTGACCGGCCAATCTCTCATGTCCCATGTGATATCCGTCCTGAGGCGGCACTGAGTTCCTGACTCCGAAAACCTGGCTGCGGAGCGATTAACACGTTCCATCGCGGCTTGAACGTCTTTGACCCCCAATTGCAGGTTGAGGAATTCCGCCACGGCCATGAATAGTTCGTGATCGCAATCGGTTTCGTAGTCGGCTCCTTCAATGAGTTCATTCCGATCGGCGTAGCGTTCGGCCATGTGCGGCATGACGGCTTCATCCAGTTCATTGGGCGGATGCTTCAAGAGGTGCACCAATCCGTAATCGATGATTGCATGTGCCAACTCGGCTGATGTGTCCCATTCACCAATGAGCACTGAGAGTGGAAATTGAAAGTACTTGTCAGTCGCTGCCATGCTCTTCTCTCCACATGAGCGGGAGCTGACGGTGCGGCAACGTGCCGGTCTGAATGACGTGTAAACATGTCGCCTGATCGATGTGCAATTGCTGGGCAATGTCCGCTGCTGACGTGGCGATGCTGTGAAGCAAAAGAATTGCCTCAATAAGACTCTCCCGTTCGATCAGCATCTGGTCAGACTTCACCGGGCCGGTTCCTTTGCATTTGAACGCTCATTCGGTTTGACGGCCTCAGGCTTCTGGAGCTTCTCCGCCTTTAGTTTCTCGTGAACATCCAGCAGGACTCGATACCATGCTGCCCATACGTTGTTGCTGCTCATCGTGGTGCCTTTCATTGGGCACGAAAAAGCCCGCATGGGATACA
>JBDONA010000150.1:0-3558 GCA_039831575.1 Fuerstiella sp.
CGTGACTTCCACAACAATCCCCGGTGGGGCGCAAAGATCCACGATAGAATAAAGAACGCCGTTGACGTCAGCACGATCAACGGCCCCGTGGGCAAGCCGTCAAAATGGGCGCTCAACAACGTCCCGGAGACGCCGGAGACGCCACCGATGGCGCACGCGATCATCATCATTCTCGACAGCCGGTCCGTCCAGAAGCGGGCGGCTGCCGGAGGAATGATCAGCAATGCTGCGGTCAGTACGACTCCCACGGCTGGCAATCCGACCACCACGGTCACTGCCGTCAACACCATGAGCAATATGTCCAGGCCCGTTGCCGACCAGCCCTGAACCTGACAGAACTGTTCGTCAAAGCTGAGCAGTTTCAGCTCCTTGAACAGCAGTACGACGATGCTGGCGGTCACAGCGACGACGGCTGCAATCTGCGCGACGTCACCCTGCATCATTGTGGCTGCCTGTCCGATGATGAAGGATTTCAGATCCGCACCGGGTTCGTCACGGTAGTGGTTCTGAATGAAACGTGTGAGCGCAATGCCGCCGCCGTAAAACACGCTCAGAACGATCCCCTGCACGGCATCGTCGCGCAGCCGAGTGAACCGTTTCAGCAACGAAACAGAGATTGCGCCCAGCAAACCGCTCAACAGTGCTCCGGACAGCAACACGATGATAGAACGAGAATGAAAGGCCAGAAACGCAAGGCACAGACCGGGCAGGGCCGCATGAGCAACAACGTCGCCCGCGAGCGCTCGACGCCGCAGCACGGCAAACGTGCCCACCATGCCGGAGGCGATGCCGAGCAACAACGTACCCGTGAGAACGATTAGTGTCTGACTGAAAAACATCTGAGCAGCTTAGTGCCTCTTCGAGGTCAGGGATGGGGGCTGGATTGGAGATTCCTGGGGGCATTACGAAAGCGGGAAACAGACGTCCTGCCTCATCATCAAGCCTCAAACAGGCATCACTCCGTTTCCTCTTGCTTCCGGACGGCTTCGGCCATTGTATCGAGAATTGAAAGCCGACCACCATATGTTGCCTGCAGATTGGCCGACGTGAAGGTTGTGTCGACGGGACCTGAGGCAACGATGCGAACGTTCAGCAGCACAACTTCGTCAAAGTACTCGGACACCGTTCTCAGATCATGATGAACAACAACGATGGTGCGTCCCTCGTCACTCAGCGACTGCAATAATTCGAAAACGACCCGTTCCGTGGCAGCGTCCACACCCGCCATCGGTTCGTCCATGAAGTACAGTTCCGACTGCTGAGCCAGCGCGCGTGCCAGGAAAACTCGCTGCTGCTGGCCGCCCGAAAGCTGACCGATTTGACGTTGGGCATAATCCTGCATGCCGACACGTTCCAGGCACTGCATCGTCAGGTCTCGCTGAACGCGGCCCGGACGCCGAAACCAGCCCAGCGAACCGTACGTTCCCATCAACACCGTTTCAAATACGCTGATCGGAAAGTCCCAGTCGACGCTGCCTCTTTGAGGAACGTAGCCAATGCGGGGCAATTGGCCGGCGATGGCCGAACCCCATGCGCTCACGGAACCGCTGACCATCGGGACAAGGCCCAGGGCCGCCCGAATCATGGTGCTCTTGCCGGCTCCGTTTGGGCCGACGATCGCAACCAGCCCCGCATTGCGCAGCGTCAGGTCGATATTCCATAACACCGGACGCCGATCGTAAGCGACCGTCATGTCGTGGATATCGAAAATCGCAGGTTTTTCGTTCCCGTTGGACGACGTCACTGAGAATCCTTTGCCTCAGTCGAGGTGTCAGACTGAGGCGCGGTCGCATTCGAGCTCTGAACGGGTTCGCCTGCTGCAGATTCCGTGGTCCCAAGCGCGGTTGCAATCTGTCGAATATTGTGCAGCAACGCACCTGCCAGCGTCTCCTCGTCCGTTCCCTCGGCCCCCGCCGTGTCTGAAAACAGACGGCCTCCGATTTTCAGGTTGTGCTTCTGCGCCACGCACCCGGCGACGAGAGCAGCAATATTCCTGTCGGACACACTTTGTTCGGTGAAAACGGCGGCAATTCTGTTATCGACCAGCAGCTTGACCAGTTCATCAACACGACGCAGGCCGGGCTTGCTCTCGGTCGAAATCCCCTGCACGGCTTCCACGCGAAAATTAAATGCCCTCGCGAAGTACTCGAAAGCATCGTGGGCCGTCACCAGAACTCGGCGTTCTTCCGGAACAGTTGCCATCATTTCCACGCCCTGGGCCAGAGTTGATCGCATGAGTTCAGCAAACGCGACAGCAGACTTTGAATACTGTTCCTTGCCATCCGGATCAAATCGGGAAAGTTCGGCGGCCAGGTGCTGCCCGCAGCTCAGCCAGAGTTCCGGGTCAAACCAAACATGCGGATCCGCGATACTGTCTTCTGTCTGCAACAGTCGACTGGGCTGCTCGTTTGACAGGCTGCCAGTCACACAAATGACGGGAATACCTCGATGTTTCAGGCTTTCCAGCGGACCATCAAAGTGGCCTTCCAGATGCAGTCCGGAATACACCACCAAATCTGCGGCAGTCAGGGCATTGGTGTCCTGTGGCGATGGCGTGTAGGAATGAGGATCGACCCCAGGCCCGTCCATAATCGCCGTGACGGCGACACGATCGCCGCCAATTTGTCGAACAAGGTCTTTGATGATGTTGGTGGTGCACACAACATTGATCGGACCAGAACCGGAATACTGTTCGATGTCGGCAGTCGGAGTGACTGGCGGCGAGTCATTATTGTCGCTGCAGCCCGCTCCGAAAACCGCCGTCATTAATAGACATCGCAGGCGGAAGTTTGGCGTGATTTTCATGGATTTCGACTTCGGTAAATTGAAACCTGTTCGACCGTGGCCTGACAGGAAAGTGTGTCAGAGGAATTCTGTACCGGGAAAACGCTCCGGGCCTAAAACTTAGCACAGGCTACATTTTATAACATTCTGCCGCAAGTTGGGCCGCGAGGCAATGGATTTGTCCAGGCTTTCGACAACGTCGCAGGACTGGGAATCCGGCCGGGACGCCCCGGCTGGCGATGGCGTGGTGCAGCACCGGGAATTCACACGTTTCCGCCGCCGAGAGGGTGGAAAGGCCGGGACGCCCCGGCTGGTGATGGCGTGGTTCAGCACCAGGAATTTACGGGCCTCCGCTGCCGAGATGGTGGAATGGCCGGGACACCCCGGCTTGTGATGGCGTGGTGAGCACCGGGAATCCACACGTATCCGCCGCCGAGAGGATGGTGCCGTCTCGGCGTTTTCCACGGCCCCATGTCATTGACACGCGCCTACGCCACCGCCTGCCGGGGCGTCCCGGCGTCAAACCTGGTCGCGGTTGACGGTGACGCCCAGCATTTGTCCTTCGAACATCAGCTGGCCGTCGACGAATCCCTGAAACTGAAACTGCGCCAATTTTCGGGCTCGCACACGAGTCACCCGAGCGACAAGGTCCAGACGGCTGTTGGGGAAGACCGGCTTCCTGAATCTGACCGAATCCATGCCACCGAAGCCGAGGTAATCGCCGCCAATCAGATCGTATTTTCGAGCGTAGAATCCTCCCAGCTGTGCAGCCGC
>JBDONA010000798.1:0-3542 GCA_039831575.1 Fuerstiella sp.
GGACAACCGGTGATGTGCACGGCGATTTTCTGTGATTCCAGACCGTGTTTGGCCATCTCCACGTCCAGTTGATCAATCACATCCGGAAGAATACGCTCAGACTCCGTGATGGAAAGACCACACGTTGAAAACGCCGGACCGCGTGCAGCAATCCTGTACTCAATCATGGCCGGCGCAAAACGGCATCGAATTGAACCATGGTCGTATGTCCGGGAACTGCTTATGCGACTGCAGGCGGATGACTCACAACTCGAAGACCTGCTGCCCGACCACTGGGCCGCCGGTCATCCGGAATCCGTCCTGACGCATCGCCTTGAAGAGTCACGCAACAAAGCGTCGGCGAAGAAACTCCGTCGACAGCAGCGTCGAAGAGCCGCCCGTTCAAATTCGTAGTGGTGCCCATGGGCAGACCGAACGCACACGTAATAGGTGGTTTTACGGGACGTATCGCAAAACGGATGAGTAGATGAGAGCATGATCCAAAGATCGACCGAAATCCGGTCAGCCATCCACGCGGATTCTGGTACCCCCGTGTCGAGAACCTGGACCGAGAACTCAAGAAGGTCGTGACAAATTGCACTGGGAATTCTCCCAGCTACAATGTGCAATTCAACCTCGTCACCTCAGGTCTGGTCGAGGAAATCAAATGTCCTATCGGGCGAATCTGGATACAGTTCGGCCGGTGGATCCGGGAGATGTAGAGTGATCCGCGCGTTAGCGCTGAAGGAGGCGACAATGCCGAAGTATTTTCGAACCGCGAGAATTGCTGTGTTTCGCATTGCGATCCTGGTGTGGGCGTGCCCGATCCTGGCAGCGTCTGGGGATTCGAGCATGCCGAACATCGTCCTCATATTGATGGACAATTTCGGATATGGCGAAGTGGGCGTTTATGGCGGCGGCGTTTTGCGCGGAGCGGCGACGCCCAGAATCGATAGTCTGACCTCTGAAGGCGCAAGGTTCACGAATTACAACGTGGAAGCGGAATGCACGCCTTCGCGTGCGGCCCTGATGACCGGTCGTTACGGGATTCGCACCCGACAGCGAAAAGAAGGACCTCCTCGAGGCATCTGGTACGGCATCACCAGGTACGAATATACGCTGGCGGAGATGCTGTCGGATTGCGGTTACGCGACTGGAATCTTCGGAAAGTGGCATCTGGGAGACACCGAGGGCCGTTATCCCACGGACCAGGGTTTCGATGAGTGGTATGGAATTCCCAGGTCATCGGACCGAGCGTTCTGGCCGGATAGCAGCATCTTCAGGAAAGGCTCCCACCCAGGTGCCGTGTTCACCCACGTCATGTCGGGAAAGAAAGGTCAAAAGCCCCAGGAACTTGATGTCTACGACCGCGCCAAACGCACGACGATCGATCGCGAAATTACCGACCACGCCATCGAATTTATCCAACGCAAGGCCAAACCCAGGCAGCCGTTTTTTGCCTATCTGCCCTATACGCAAACCCATGAACCGGTCGACCCTCATCCTGACTACAAGGGCAAAACTGGAAACGGAAACTTTGCTGACGTGTTGGCACAGACGGATGCCTATGTCGGTGAGCTCCTGGATACGATCGATGAACTGGGACTAAGAGAAGACACAATATTCATCTTTACGTCGGACAATGGCCGCGAAGGCGTGCCGGGATCGTTTGGATTCACCGGTCCCTGGCGAGGCAGCATGTTTTCTCCCTATGAAGGTTCCTTACGTGTGCCTTTCTTAGTCCGCTGGCCTGGGAAGATCCCTGCGAAGCAGGTTTCGAACGAAATTGTCCATGCGGTGGATGTGTTCGTCACATTGGCGAACTGGGTAGGTGGCAAGGTCCCGCAGGACCGAACGATGGATGGTGTTGACCAGTCTGATTTTCTGATGGGTAAGTCGGAGAAATCCGCTCGAGAGTCCGTCATCATTTACATCGGAAACGAGCTTTTTGGTGTGAAGTGGCGCAATTGGAAGTTGCTTCTCAAGCAAATGGATGAACACAGCCCGTACGCGGTCAGAACATTGGCTTATCCCTCAATCTACAATCTGCTCGTAGACCCCAAAGAAGAGGTGCCCGAACTCAACTATCTCGCGGACACCTGGGTTGACTTTCCGTTGTATCAGGTTATGGAAGACTTCCAGGCGTCGCTCGAGAAAGATCCCGGCACTCCGGATCACGACGACTAGTGCAGTTTACAAATTGACGGAACCGGTTTCACCCTCGTTCCCAAACTCCAGTTTGGGAACGGCTATTTCCGAAGCTCCAGCTTCAGGAGGTGCCAATACAGCAGGCGTCCGCAGTCACGGTGCGGAATTCGATTGGAAGTGGCAAGATCGCACACCAGCGTGGCAAAGCAGAGCTTTGCGGAATTGCGTTCCCAAGCCGGAGCTTGGGAACGAGTCTAAAGAATGCGTCGGGCCGACACGCCGACACCATTAACCATATTTGGTGACTGCTGCAACGAAATCGGACCGAGAGTCACTCATGGCCGCCTGCGTTTCGCGTTCGCATTCATGGAAGGCTGGCGTCGCTGATCAGGTTTTCCTGGCGGTCAGTTCCTGCCGCAGTCGATAGAGCTCGTCCATCGCTTCTCGCGGCGTCATGTCGTCGACCTTCATGTTGCGGATTTCATCCAACAGAGGATCTTCGGGCAATTCGAACAGGCTCAGTTGTTGTTTGATCCGGCGAGTGGTTTCTCGCTGCGGCAGGGTAGGGCGGCCGTCGTCGTTGACGTGTTGTGCTTCCAGAGTTTCCAGAATCGTGGCAGCTCGGTCAGTCACGTTGCGAGGAACACCAGCCAGTCTGGCCACGTGAATACCGTAGCTGCGGCCGGCGGCACCTTCGATGACTCGGTGCAGAAAGATCACGTCTTCGTTGTTTTCCTGAACGGCTACGTGCCAGTTGGCCGCATGCTTCAGCGTTTGAGTCAGGTCGGTCAGTTCATGGTAATGCGTGGCGAACATTGTGCGACACTGCGTCTCGTCATGCAGGTGCTCGGTGATGCTCCACGCCAGCGAGATGCCGTCGTAGGTGCTGGTGCCGCGGCCGATTTCATCCAGAATGACGACGCTGCGGTCTGTCGCGCTGTTCAGGATGCGAGCCGTCTCGGTCATTTCGACCATGAACGTACTTTGTCCCTTGCCCAGCTCATCGCTGGCGCCAACGCGGGCAAACACGCGGTCGGCAACTCCAATTCTGGCTTCGCTGGCGGGCACGAATGATCCCATCTGAGCCATCACTGTGATCAGAGCGGCCTGACGGATGTATGTGCTCTTGCCGGCCATGTTGGGGCCGGTGATGATCTGGACGCGGCCGTTCGGGTTGTCCATAGAACAGGATTCTGACGCGTCCTGCTTCGCTTGTTCAGGCCCGCCGGAATCACAGTCGACGGCTAACCTAATGTCGTTCGGGACAAATTCGCCCGCTGACATCAGTCGATCCAAAACCGGATGTCGTCCTTCGCGAATATCCAGCACCGGCTCTGCGGTGATTTCCGGTCGGCAATAACCTGCCGCTGCGGCCAACGTTCCCAGGCCCACCAGCACGTCGATCTCTGCCAGCG
>JBDONA010000539.1:0-3541 GCA_039831575.1 Fuerstiella sp.
ACCTCGGGCTTGTTGTGGCATATGGTTTTATCGGTTTTGCTGCGGAACGACTAACTTCAGCAACGCTGCAGCAAACGCTGTTTGGGATCGTGGCCGCGTCGAACCTGCTGCACTTCTACTACGATGGCTTCATCTGGAAGATTCGTGAACGGGAAACGAGCCGCGCGCTGGGCGTCGATAACACTACGTCCGCTCCGGTCGCTCTGCCCCGCTGGTTTTCTCACGCCTCGAAATGGGCGCTACTGCTGATCGTTGTGGGTCTTCTGGCTGTTGCCGAGCGCTCCTCACAGATGTCGGACCTGAGTCGAGTCCAGGCCATTGCTGAATGGGTTCCGAAATCTGTCACTGCTCAAAACCACCTCGCAAAATCGCTCATTGATGAGGGCCGGTATGTCGATGCAATTCGTGTCTGTCGCACAGCGGAAAAGCTGAACCCGTCGGAATACAGGTCGCATATGTATCTGGGAGTGGCATTGACGGCCATTGGACAGCCGAACGCGGGATTCGCCGAACTTCAACGTGCCCTGGAACTCAACTCACATAACGCATATCTGCACTTTCATCTTGCGATGGGCTTTGTCCGGTGGAACCAACCTGAAGAAGCTCTTGTTCATCTGGGGAGGTCGGTTGACATTCGGCCGGATGACCCGGTTGGACAGTACAATCTTGGTGTCCTGCATCTGCGTTTGAACCAGACGGACGAAGCCATTGCCAGCCTTCACGAAGCGACACAGTTGGATCCAGAGTATGCAGCGGCATGGCGATCGCTTGGAGAAGCTTACCTCATGCGACACGACGAGGACGTCGCCATTGAACACCTGAACAGAAGTTTTCAACTCAAGCCGGATGTTTCTGAGACGCACCTGTTCATGTCACAGGCGTTGCGTCAGCTGGGAAATGTCGAGGCCGCCGACGATGCGTTGACGACTGCCGTGCAATTGCAGTTGAAGATTTCCATCGGTGGGCAAAGAGCCATCACCGCTGCCCATATGGCCGATCAACTGCTGGAACACACCAACAGACGGGATCCGGACGCCTTGGGACTGGCTGCGAGATGCTACATTGTCGCTGATCGGATCGGCGACGCGGTTCAGACCGCGTCGCTGGGCGCCAGTCTGGCAAGGAAGAACGGGGATACTGAGCTCGCCGAATCCCTGGAACGTATGGCCGAACGGTATAATAACGAGTCTCACAACCATGGTTCGCGTTAACACCTTGCAGAATTGAACGTTTTTCTTCTCACTGTGCAGTGGCTGCGCTGAAATCACCTTTTTTTGAAACCAACAGGCCGCACGTTCCTTCGTGCCCGGATACAGCAGTGGACTTCGCCCACGCTTCAGGAAATTTGAATGGCAGAGAACTTCATCCTTTTACTTTTTCTGGTCCTGCCGCCCGTCCTTTTCGTGGTGAGTCGTACGTTCTTCAGGACGATACGGCCTTCGATGAAAGAACGAAAAACTCTTTCACTGGTCATTGGAAACTTTCTGGTGTCGTTGTTCCTGATTTCGGTGGTCATTCTGCCTGGGGAAATCTACTTTCGGTTCATCTACGACAGCACAGATTCGTTTGGTCTGTGCAAAACAACCGAACGTTGGTTCGAACGACACTTTCAAAGGAACCAGACCGGATTCCGAGACTCATACAACTACCTCCCTCGCGTCGAGCCCGGCAAGCGACGAATCTCCTTTATTGGCGACTCGTTTACGGCGGGACATGGTATTCCAGACGTTGAGGATCGGTTCGCGAATCTGGTGAGGTCACAGCGACCACATGATGAAGTACATGTTCTGGCCGAATGTGGATTGGACACCGGCAGGCAGCTGGAACTTGTGCAGTTTCTACCCGGGTCAGGCTACCAAACAGATATCGTGGTGCTGGTCTATTGTCTGAATGATATCTCTGACATTGTCCCCGAATGGCAGCAGGTCCTTGACCGTATCTATGACGGGCCAAAGCCCGGCTTCTTTGCGACGCATAGTTACCTGTTCAACACGTTAAGCGCCAGGCTTCGTATGGCGCGCGAACCGGATATTGTTGACTACTACAGTTTCGTCAGGAAAGCGTACCAGGGTCCTGTCTGGAACAGACACAGTGGAAGACTGGAGAGCTTTCGAGATGCCGTGGTTGAAGGTGGCGGTGAGTTGTTTGTCGTCACATTTCCGTTTCTTCATGCAGTGGGTGACGATTACGGCTACCATACCATTCATCGGCGTCTTGATGACTTCTGGAGTGACATGAATGTGCCCCACCTTGATCTGCTTGAAGTTTATGATGGCGAACCGCCTGACCAGTTGATTGTCAGTTCACGTGATGCTCATCCGAATGAAAAGGCGCACGCCATGGCCGCCCGAGCGATTACCGCCTTCATTGACGAACAGATGAATCAATAGACGTCATCCGTGACGGTATTCTTTTTCGGCGACCATCAATGGATGCTTCTGTTGTCACCAAAGCGTTGTCCTCTGCTGAGAAATCGCAACCGCAATCAAACATGAACAGACGTATTCTGTGGATTGCTGCTGCCCTCGTTGCTCTCACAACCGTCGTGTTTGCCCCTATTCGTGACCACGGTTTCACCAACTACGACGATGGGGCCTATGTCACAGAAAACGCACACGTAACCGGCGGAATCTCATGGCAGAATGTTACCTGGGCATTTAGTTTCGACAGCTGTGCAGACACCGGAAACTGGCACCCACTGACCTGGCTGTCACTGATGACTGACGTGACCATGTTCGGCCTGAATCCGACCGGGTTTCACCTTGAGAATCTGGCCATTCATGTTGCCAACGTTCTGTTGCTGTTTATCATTCTGATCCGAATGACGAGTGCAGTCGGGAAAAGTGCAGTCGTGGCAGCTGTGTTCGCCGTGCATCCGCTTCATGTTGAGTCTGTGGCCTGGATATCTGAACGGAAGGATGTTCTGAGCACACTTTTTGCTTTGCTGACAATCTGGACATATGTCCGTTACGTAGCGACGAAGCTGAAAAAGTGGAACATTCTGTCTTTGTGTCTACTGGTGCTGTCGCTTATGTCAAAGCAGATGTACGTAACGTTGCCCTTTCTGCTGCTGCTTCTGGACTACTGGCCACTGCAGCGTCTGACACTGGTTGCGCCCGACAGTGATGGCGAGGGCGATGGTGGTGTTGGTCAACACGCTTGGCGGCTGGTCACGGAAAAACTTTCATTCCTGCTGGTCGCGATCATTTTTTGCCTCATCGCTTTTGTGGGTCAAAAAACGGGACATGCCGTCGGCACCTTCGAAGATTTTCCATTTGTACAGCGGTGTCTGAACGCGGCGATAAGTTACGTTGTCTACCTGTGGCAAACAGTCTGGCCTGCTGGTCTGGCAGTTTTCTATCCGTATCCAAACCACAGTCTGTGGGGACAGGCAACGGGGGCCTGTGTGATCCTGGCGGGAATTACCGCTTATACTGTGAAGGTGAGAATCCGGCATCCGTACCTGATTGTTGGATGGCTTTGGTACCTGGGAACTCTGGCTCCTGTGATTGGAATCGTGCAAATTGGTCGGCAACGAATG
>JBDONA010000081.1:0-3541 GCA_039831575.1 Fuerstiella sp.
AGACGATGTCGTTTTCCTTTTCGCTTAAACCGGCGGAAAGAAAAATGTCATACCGTTTTGCCAGATCAATGAGTCGTTCAACACTTGGTCCATCCGGGACCGCTTCCGCAACATCCCAAGTATTCGGCGTACAGTGGCCGTGAATGACAAGTTCGGGAAAGAGAACGAGTTCTGCGGAGTCGCTTGCTGCCCGCTCGCAGAACTCAGCCATCCGCTGAAGCGTCTGGTCTTGTTGGCCCAGCGGACTATTCATGCTGACCGCTGCCATTCGAATCGTTTGCATTGAATTTTCTCCTTAGTGGGAGTGCATTCTAGCCGAACGGTTGATCGAGTGTCGCGGAGGGCGGTTGGGAATCGCTTTTGTCTGCGAGAGATTTGGCTTTGTGGTCGAGTTCGCGAATGACGGTCAATTTCATGGCGACAGCCATTACCAGAAACAAAAGCGACAGAACTTTGGTGATGATCGGAACCTGTTTCGTTTCCAATGCTGCGGCGTACTTCGTATTCCAGCGGCATCGGTTCTCATATCCACCAACCCAAAACGCATTGACCTGACAATTGACATTCGTTTTTGTTTGATGAGTGACGTTTGCGTTTGGCAATGCAACCGTCGTCGTGAAATGGACTCGCAAAAAAACAACCAGTCCCAGCAACACTAAATGTGCCCTTAGTTGCTTCCACCAGCGCGCCTTCAACGCCCAGCTAAGCATAATTCCTTTGCGAATTGCCTGCAGCCAGTGAAGCCGACTCGAAATTGCGACCGGCAACAAAGCGACCGTGCACAGATTCCAGACAATTCCGATCCCGCCCATCGCCAACAGCCCAAACACAAGGGCTGTGGAACCGATCGCCATCGCCGGGACAAGGCTGGCCAGCAAAACGCCCACACCAATCGCCAAAACGCCGAATGTACGAACGAAATGTTGCCGAATCGGAGGCCACGGTGCCAAGTCAACCGCGACGTGGCCTGCAAACGTCGCCATAACAGGTCCGTTTTCCAGGCGGCGTAAGCCGTCCACACGATCATGCGCAGCACGGTTTTGACCGATAGGGCCAGTGACAACCCATACACGACCTTGGACAAACTGGGCGTCAGCACAAAATGAAGTGATGGCACCAGCACCAGGAGCTCAAGCGTCGTGGACGCCAGCGTCACGACTCCGATCGGGAGGAGCAAATCTGAATAGCCTGCAAACGTCTCCCACGCCGACCGAAATAGAGTTCGCAGAACGATCAACGTCACGCCCACGATCAATGCGGCGAAGAAGAACTGCCGTATCTGCCACGGTTCAAAAGGGAAACTCTGCCCCAAGGCAATGAGCAATGATGCCGACGAGGCTGAGCACTCGCCAAACGCGGTTTCCAGAGTCTTGGCTGCTGATTGGGCCGAGCGGGGCATCGGAAAATTCAAAGGTATCAGGACGCATTGTTTTCCGCTTTGGCGCAGAATGGAACTTGCTGCTGGCCATCGGCACAGACAAAGACCAAATCCAACGCCGCTGCCATGCAAACAAACAGAATCGCAAACCGAGATACTACAACAGGTTAGGTCGGATGTGAATCCGTGTTGTCAATTAGAAATCAATCATAGGGTCTCTGTTTTTCCCTGCCGCAGTTAGTTCGTTGTTGGGATTCCCGTTCCCTAGTGCTAAAACCGGTTTTACAAGAACGTTACAGCGACAAGGGTCTTGACCCGTGTGTGTGAGAACGGTGCAGAAGAAGAGGATCTTGAAACTGCGACGAAGGGACACGAAATGAAACGACTGCTTCTAACATCGCTTCTGTCGATGGTCGCCAGCGGAATGATCGGATCGCTGGCCTCCGCTCAGCAAGTACCACAACAAGTGCCTGTCCCCATTCGAATCAACACTGCCCCGTCGAAACAACAGCCCGCCAACAAGGACGAGGGCCCGGATCATGAGGCGCTCAAGGACAAGTGGATCGTTCGGTTTATCACGCGAGACGGCAAGCCGAATGCGGCGCAGATTGGCCAGAAAATCGGCGACATCATCACAATCAAGAAAGACGGTGACCAAGTGGGGTTTGGCTGAAGCATTGCCATCTCCCGTGCGGTTCGCACGACGTATCTCAAGAAATTAGACCAGTCGACGACACCATGGCAAATCGATCTCGAACTGGATCGAACGGAAGTGTTCGTCACCGTCGTCGACGATAAGTCTCTAGCAGCTCTTCAGGGTGGCGTCATGAAGGGAATCTACCAGCTAGAAAACGGCCTCTTGACGTATTGCATGGCAATACCTGGAAAGCCACGCCCCACCGACTTCACGACACCTGCCGGTAGCGGCCAGACTCTAGTCAAGCTGGAACGGTTTAGCACGGGCGAACAAGAATTTGAAAAGACGTTGAAGCAAGCCGGTGTCAGTTTGTCGAAAGATGAAGTCGGCTGGATTACTGGTGTCTACTTGGAGAAAACACACGATGTTGATGCACTGCTTCCGATCGTGGCAAGGCTAGATAAGCTGAACACGCTTTACGTGACAACCGACCGTCTTTCCGACGACAGCTTTCGCATCATTGGAACATTTGAGCAGTTGCGTGTGCTTCAAATACAAAACGAGTCGATGGACGATGCGAATTTGGCGGCGATTTCTGACCTTACCAATATGCAGAGTTTGATTCTCTACAGCCAACGCATCACCGATGGTTGCTTGCAACACGTGACCAAGATGAAAAAGCTCTACAATCTGCGGCTCGGCAACTCGAAAATCACGGACGCTGGCCTCGATCACCTTAAAGCCCTTCAGAGTCTCGACAGTCTGCAGCTGGATCATACTCTGGTCACCGACGCTGGGATGGAACGGCTGCTGGCAATCTCTAGTCTTCAGGACATCCACCTCTCCCACACCGCGGTTACCGATGAGGGAGTGGCTATTCTGGCGAATCTTCCAGAACTGACATCGCTTTCACTTAAAGGAACAGCGGTGACCGACCAAGCCCTATCGCATTTGGCAAATGCGAACGGCATCACTCGGCTTATGCTCTCCGAAACTGCCGTGACCGACAAGGGCATTCAGAGCCTAACGAATACCAAGAATCTGCGCACATTGGATGTTAGTCGTACACGTATTACGGGCGCCAGCCTTCGTTTCATCTCCAAGTCATTTCCAAATCTGACTGAGCTCAGACTAAATGGCAACGAGCAAATGACCGACGAAGCACTTGAATCTCTCGCGAATCTCAAGCACCTGAGATCGCTTCACATCTCTGCCGGACAGTTCAAGAACGCGACACTGCTCAAACTTCATGTCTTCCTATCCAACCTGCGGGTCGAGGAAAGGTGAGCCGCAAGGGTCTTGTCCCTGATTTGAGCCGCAGGCGCTAGCCTCGGGTCCGTCCGTTTTGTCGAACGGTTTTTCTTTCGGCAACACGCAGCGGACGGTGTAGAATCTGGGGACGTCGTCGACTTACCCAGACCTCTGTCTCCTAGATGGAAGTCGCGGAAGCAAAAGGAGTGTGACCGTGAGCAAATTCGGATGTGAGGACCGCCTGAACACCTGGTCCCACGCCCCGTTGTCTCGAC
>JBDONA010000698.1:0-3539 GCA_039831575.1 Fuerstiella sp.
GGCGATATCATGGCTTATACGTTTGGACGACTGTGGGGCCGTCGAAAGATGATTCCTCGTCTGAGTCCGGGGAAGACGTGGATGGGCGGCATCGGTGCCCTCGTGGGCAGCGCTCTGGGTGGCTGGTTGTGGCTGACATATGGCGGGCAGCTCTTTGCACCAAAAAAACCGACAGCATCCAGTCTGGAATGCGTGCTGGGATTCAGCGTCACGATGGGCGTTGTCGGTCTAATTGGCGATCTTTGTGAATCGCTGATCAAACGGGACGCCCAGAAAAAAGATTCGGCGACGTTGCTGCCGGGTTTTGGCGGACTGCTCGATTTGCTCGACAGCCCTCTGTTCGCCGGACCATTTGCACTGGCGTGGTGGATGTTGTGGCCACCGGCCGGTTAGACTAGTGCGTGGTTACGTCTAAGAAATTGGGTTGTTCCGTAGCCGAACTCACCAGAGTTTGGAGGATTTTCTCTGTGTCGTCCAAAGTCTGGCGACTTCGGCTGCCCCAAAATTAAGACAGCACTAGCGGCAGCAAATGAATTGTTCTCATCGGAGTCCGTTCGTCAACGGAATAAAAACAAGACAGGTCATCAGAGTGATAACGCTACTCAAAATGTCGTCCACGATCGGAATATTTTGCATTCTGTCAGCCCATCACGCAGTTGCGCAGGAAAAACCAAAAGCGCCGGAAATCGGTGATGCAGCGCCGAAATGGAACGACCTTGTCGGTACCGACGGTAAGAAACACTCGCTGACGGACCTCGCAGATGCCAGCGTCATCATTGTCGCATTCACATGCAACAGTTGTCCTTACTCCGTTGATTACGAAGATCGAATGATTGCTTTGCAGCAAAAATATGCGAACAGCAAGGCAGGCGTGGAACTGGTGGCCATCAATTCCAACGCTGTCGCAGCGGATAGCCTGGACAAGATGAAGCAGCGAGCTGCTCAGAAGCAATTCGACTTCGCGTACATTCGCGACGAATCCCAGGCAGTGGCCAGGGCCTATGGAGCGATCTACACGCCCGAGTTCTACGTCCTGAATAAGAAACGAAGTATTATCTACCGAGGTGCCATGGACGACAGCACGGACGCCAGCAAAGTGACCGTGTCATACATTGATATGGCCATCGAAGCAGCCATGGCGGGCAAGATGCCGGATGTCACAAAAACGGGAGCACGAGGCTGCACGATTCGGTTCAGCCGACGTCGTCGATAAATTGCGGCAGTGCCGTTGCGGACGCTCTGGCTCGCTTTCCGTCTGACTGCGTCTGATTATCCTGCGTCCGATTTTTCGAGTTGTGCCTTCATCTCAGCGGTCGCTTCGGCCGTTTCCTGACGCAGGCGGTCAAGTTCCTGAATCGTCTGCAGCATGTTGTCAAACGCTGCGGGCGCATCGTTTCGTGTGTCGTTCTGCGCCGCAGCCAGTTGCAGCATATGTAGCTGATGATGCAGAGGCTCATCCAGAAGTGGCACGAACGGTTTCGTGCAGTGCCGGACACTTCTTGTCAGGTTGCGTATCGCATCACGCTCCTCGTTTCGTTGCGTTGCATTCAGCTCTCGCTTGTCCGTTCGTATCTGGCGCTGGGCGAGTTCCTTCTCATCAACCAGCCGCCCCAAAGGTGCCGCATTCAGACGCCGCCCCTCCTTGAGTTCCTTCGCCCGCGCAAGAACCGCAGCCAGCTTCGCGGACTTCGGACAATTGTTGAGGCCTTCCTGGAGACATTTCACCGCCTGAGACAGACTCTTCATGTCAACATACATATTCCCCAGGTTTGTGTATGGCTCCGGCATATCCGGCGCAAGCTTGATGGCCTCCCGGTATGACGAGATCGCCATAGAATTCATTTTCAGGGCCTTCTGTGCAATTCCGAGGTTGTAATGAGCAGATGCGTTTTTTTTGTCTTTCTGAAGGGCTTTCCGCAACGTTCTGCTGGCACCCTGGTGATCCCCCAGCAGATTCTGGATGGCGCCAAGATTGACCCAACCAGCAGCATATGCCGGAACCATTCGTGTCAATTCCTGAAATGCCAACTTGGCTTCTTCGTACTGCTGCGACTTAAAGTGACAAACACCAAGCAGTTCCTGCGCCTCACGATCGTCAGGATCCTCCTCCAGGTGGGCGGTTAAGACCGCCAGTGCGTTAGCAGTTCTTTTTTTCTGCAGCAGTCGGCGGACCTGCCCAACCACGACTGAAACGGTCTTCTCGTCGGTCATGTACCTGCTCCACCAATCCCGGGTTTCACTCCAGGTCACGCGCGGCAGAAACCGCCACGCAGAACCACCGATCGGTCGATCCTGCACGGCTCGCCACACAAAAACACAACGATGTGCACTGCCTGGACTGTCTTCGTCACTCCACTTTAGTCGCCGGCCGCATTTGAGTCGATTGAATTAAGACAAAGACTGCTGCCTACGCCAAACCTACCCAGATTAACACAACTGGAACACAGGTAAAGTTTGCGTGGCTGAGACACAGTGTTCAAGCGTCATTTTCCTTCGTGCCGAAACTTCAGTTGGCGTACTGGCTGAGATGGCCGCCACACCCGAAACGATTCGCTGAAGAAGGCGCAGGTTCTGCATGTACTCAGTTCGGCAAAGACTTGTCGCAATCTTTTTCATTGTACCCAGCACGTGCATATGGTCTACCCCCGGTAGATGTGATGATGCGCGAGTCACTCCGCTGGTCAGGGCCGTACGGAACTGCATGGAGTCGGTGGTCAATATTCACACGGAAAAGGCAGCACCGGTCAACAAAGAGTCACGATTCTTCACGCCGAAATCACGTCGTATCAGTGGCATGGGTACCGGTATCGTTGTCGACGAACGCGGTTTCATCGTCACCAACTACCACGTCATTCACGACGTCGATCAGATCACGGTGACCTTGAAGAATGGTGAAACGCTGTCGGCAAGAAAAGTCTCGTTTGACCGTAAACACGACATGGCGATTATTCGTGTGGATGCGTCAGAACCATTGACGGTAATGCCGCTGGGAACATCCTGCGACGTTATGCTGGCCGAGAAAGTCTTTGCTGTCGGCAATGCATTCGGGTACGAACACACCATCACTTCGGGCATTGTCAGTGCGATTGGCCGTGATGTTGAGGTTGACGAAACTCAATCGTACGAAAACCTCATTCAGACAGACGCCAGCATCAACCCGGGCAACAGTGGCGGTCCCCTGCTGAACGTAAACGGACATGTCATCGGCATTAACGTTGCAATTCGCGCAGGTGCGCAGCGGATTGGATTTGCACTGCCGATCGACGACGCTCGACGAACAATTGCCCGGCTGCTCAGCACCGAACGTCTGAGAGGCATTTCTCACGGCGTATTTGCGACCGACGTGAAAACACCGACTGATCAACAGTTGGTCATTGATGAAGTGATTGCCGGAAGTGCCGCCGACATCTGTGGAATGCAACAGGGTGACGTGATCCGGGAGGTCCGTGGCATACAGGTTCACGACAACGCCGATTGGGAACGCGGATTGCTGGATATCCCGGTCGGAACAGTCCTGGACGTCTCAATCGTCCGAGACG
>JBDONA010000852.1:0-15848 GCA_039831575.1 Fuerstiella sp.
GGGTGCTGATGCAGATACCGGGCAAATGCAATGGCGTTCGCCAGACGGGCACCGGCGCGGCCTTTTTGAGGGACTGCCGACGGTGTCAGATTGAGTGACCTGATCACATTGTGCAGCTTCCGGCTGCAAGGATGCACATTGACCGACTTTAGCGTTACCGACGGGACAGGACTTGCGCCAACCTGACCAAGCAGTCGTCCGGTGCTTTCGTTGTAGACACACAGCGTGTCCGTAGGCTTGATGAAGTCCTGCCAGGCGTGGCGAAAGGCGTCGACAGACAACGCTTGCTGAAAGTCATTTTCGTCCAGCCGAAGGTATTGCAGGAAACTGTTTCTTAGTGGCTGCACCGGCTCAATTGCACATTCGAATGATTCGCCGGTACCCAGGCGTTGAGCGACCCAATACACAGGGGATTGAACTGTGCGATTTTTCCTTTTTTCTCCGAAAGACGCTTCACCGTATGCCACGACAACGTTGTCAATATCGTGGATCAGCGCGGATGGAATGTTGACTGTCGGGCGTGGTGGTCCTGTGGCGCGGCGGAGTCGCCCAATCTGCCTGGGGTGTTTGACCTGATCGTCAATCATCCGTTCGAAGGCGCCGAGCAGTTGCCCGATCCCTTCGGTCTCAGGCTCCAGGACTCGCAATGCATCCACAGTCGCTTCAAGAGTCGACAAGGCCGACTCGGTGGGTTCTTTGCGGATCCGATAAGTGCTCGGCGCAATGGGATCGAGACAATAACGTGGCAGCCGGTGCAGGGCAGGGATGTCTCGCATTAATGTCTTGGCATGGTGCCAGGTGCCATCCAGAATAATCAGTTGAGTGGGCCTGTCGCCGACCGGAAGGTCCGACAATAACTTCGCGTCCGGTCCAGGATACAGCACGCCGGTCGATTCATGAAGTGGAAGCCTGGCCGCAGCCAGGTTTGCTGTCTGGTTGACACGCAGTTCGCTGTTCTGCAGCGCCTGCTTCACGATCCGGGCTGTATTGAAGGCGTGGAACCGTTCTTTGACGTGCTGCAGAATCAGGATGTGCGTGCGATTGTTGATCGAAGGGATCACGTCGCAAAAACATGCTGCCCTGGGCCGGTAACAAACGTAGCAGCGTTCGCGATGCCCGGTCACGTTATGGTCAGCGCTTTCGGCAGAGTGCGATACCGGTGTTGTTGAAGAATTCACGGCGAATACAGAACTGATAGAGGAGTCTATTCCAACTTCGAACATCTCAGCAGGCAGAGCATGTCCATGATACGTGTCGCGAACCGTGAGCCGCTTCCGGTACGACTTGCAAAGCGCCAGCCACGACAGCAAAACCACACAGAGTCTAACGCACATTTCTCCTGGGTGTGCACAACCACGGTCCCGGGAGCCAACGTTTTCTCAGTCAGGAGACCGTTTGCCACGTGCACATCCGAGCGTATTCCGCTCCAGCGTGGATGAATTCGTGATGCTGGAGTACGGTGCTGCAATCGCTCCACGCACGCAAGTGTGTTCGTCGCTGAATTCCCTCGCGAACTTCAGGCTGTCAGCACGTCGCTTGAATTATGGTGGCCCAGATCGTGCAATGTTGACGTTAGCGGCTGGATTCTGACTTCTACAGTGAATTGCACAGCAATGATACGTATTGGTTTCCTTCTGACAACTTTGATGATCGTTCTGGTAGTGGCCGTGCCATCTGACGCGACCGCACAGCCGCGAAAGCCGTGGACAACGTCCCACCTGAAGGGTACACCAACGCCGCCGTCGGAATACAGGACCAAGCGTGTCTTTGCCAGGCACAGTTTCGATCACCCGACCAGCATTCAGGAACTACCGTCACACGGCGAGATGCTGATCACACAGATGAATGGCATCATTCTGACAATCTCGAAATCAAGTGACTCGACAGACAAACACCGTGTCGCCGAACTTGCCCGGCTGGCGGGTGGCGGTGTCAGCCTGTTCAGCGCAGTATTGCACCCCGATTTCAGGAACAACGGGGTCCTGTTTGTTTGTCTCGTACATCCGGAAGGCGGACGCCATACGCGGGTGTCACGATACTCCACGACCAGAAATGCCGCTGGCCGACTGATTCTGAACGCAGATAGCGGGCAGGTGATTATCAAATGGCCGTCGGGCGGACACAACGGAGGATGTCTGCGCTTTGGACCAGACGGATTGTTGTACATTTCCACGGGCGATGGTTCCGGGCCGAATCCACCGGACGGACGGACCACAGGCCAGGACGTCACCGATCTTCTGGGAGCAATTCTGCGAATTGACGTCGATCAAAAATCGGACGAATCGATGTACGGAATTCCGGCAGACAATCCGTTCGTCGAAAATGAACGTGCCCGTTCCGAGATATTCGCCTACGGCTTGCGCAATCCCTGGAAATTTGGTATCGACTCACAAACGGGTGAAGTGTTTGTGGCGGACAACGGCTGGGAAACGTGGGAGATGGTGCACCACGCAAAGAACGGTCAGAACTGCGGCTGGCCCGTCATGGAAGGTCGTGCTCAGCTTCGCACAGAAGTAAAAATCGGTCCCACGCCTATCGTGCCGCCCGCGCGAGATCATCATCATTCGGAAGCCAACTCGGTCATCGGCGGCCCGGTCTATCGCGGCGGAAAACTAAGTGGCCTGAGCGGTTTCTTTGTCTACGGCGACTATATCACCGGAACGATTTGGGGGGTGAAGCCGGACGGTGACGACTATGTGTACCGCGATATTGTGGATACCGATCTTCGCATTGTGGATTTCACTCAAGGCAGCGACGGCGAACTTTTCGTGGTGGATTACGACTACACAGGCGGCATCTATGAACTGCTGCCCAACGACGTCGAAGATCTTTCCGCTCAGTTTCCGAGGCTACTGAGCGAAACCGGGCTGTTCGAATCCGTCAGAGAATTGAAGCCTGCTGTCGGAGTTGTGAACTACGACGTAGTTGTTCCCCGCTGGCAGGACGGCGCCGTGGCGAAACGTTGGGTGGCTGTTCCCGGCCTTGACGCTATCAGTGGCAATGGCGATGGCGTCAAGTCCGCGTACCCCGATGGAACGGTGCTGGTCAAGCACCTGAGCATTCCCTCAATGCCACCGACTCCTCTCGAAACCCAGGTTCTGCATTATGACAACGGCGTCTGGAATCCATACAGCTATCTCTGGGGTGATGATGGCACGGATGCACAGTTAGTAACATCCATCGGAGCAAACAAGGCTGTCAGCTGGCCGGACGACAGCGGTGCTGTATCGGGCTCAACTCGAACATGGCGCGCCAGCGCCACCAACGAATGCCGGCTCTGCCACAACGCGGGTTCAAACTTCGTTCTTGGCTTCACACCCAGTCAGCTGCAGAAGAAGATTGAAAGTGGCAGGAACGTCACAACGCATCACGTGACTCTACAGCGTGCAGCCGTTCTGAAAACGCCGGGTGCGGTCGACAATGCGGTGGTTCTGGTGGATCCGTATGACCGGAAACTGGACCTGAACGATCGAGCTCGTTCGTACCTGCACGCCAATTGCAGCATGTGCCATCACAAAGGCGGTAACGCAATTGTTTCGTTCTACCTGAGTCGTGACCTGCCATTCGATCAGCTTAATACGGACAAAGGTACGGGCATCGGCACGTTCGGCATGCAGAATGCAAAGATCATCTCGCCCGGCGACCCCTACCGGTCGGTCGTGATATATCGCATGTCGAAGCTGGGCTATTCGCGAATGCCGTATATTGGTTCGCAGGTCGTGGACAGCAAAGGTGTTGCGTTGATTGCCGAGTGGATCAGTTCTTTGTCCGATGATAGATCAGCTGAAGCATCTCCGCCGCTGGTCACCGGTTCGGCTGCCGCGAAGGCGTTAACAGTTCTGGCCAGCAGCATAAATCAGACGCGCCGGGATGCCGCGGTGGCGACCCTCACGGACTCCACCGAAGGTTCGCTGGCATTGATTACTCGACTTCACGCCGGGCAGCTGACGTCCCAGGATCGGTCTGCCGCGATCACGAACGCGAAAAATGCCGACAGCAACATCCGCGGCTTGTTTGACCACTTCGTTCCTGAATCCGATCGTCGGAAGACTTTGGGGCGAACCTTTGACCCTCAGCTGGTGCTTTCGCGAGAAGGAGATGCTCGTCGCGGCAAGCTGATCTTCTTTGCGAGTGATGCACGCTGTCGAGCGTGTCACGATGTGCAGCACGCCGACAGGTCGGTCGGGCCAACGTTGACTGACGTTGCGAAGAAGTACGTGCGCCGGGCAGAATTGCTGCAGCACATCGTGAAGCCATCCGAAAAGGTAGACGAGAAATACGCCACGTGGATTGTCGTCACGAGCAACGGCAAAGTATTGACCGGGCTGAAACAGGCGGAAACCGGCGACAGCATCGTACTGCGAACTGCTGACGGAAAAACGGTCACTGTACGGAACTCGGACATCGAGGAGCAGCAGAAAAGTAGAACGTCGCTGATGCCCGAAGGTGTGCTGGCCGACCTGACGGCTCAGGAAGCCGCTGATCTGGTCGCATTTATTCGTAGCCTGTTGCCGGAGCAATAAGCCGCCGGGGCCTCGCGACTTTCGCATTAACGGCAGCAAGTACCAGCTCGAAGCGTGAGCGAGTGTGTTTGCCGCTCGTCCGTCAGTTGCCGGCGTTTCGGGTCCGCACTCGTGAGAAACTGGCGCGGTACAGTTAAGATGCCAAATACCGAAATGTGAAATGCGCAGACGTTGAAAACCTGTCCGGCGACATTCACTTCTTTTTCCCCATTAGCCCGGCTTTTGTCTGCCAATCGACACTTCGATCAAAGATCGTGCCGTACGGTTTGTAGTTGTGGTAGTCGACGGCGGTGTCAACCCAGTGAGCGACAGCCTGGTCGTAGGCAGACTGCATTTCGGTCAGCGTGCCGTCGTGTTGAGAATCACCGACAGCGTTGACCAATTCGAGTCGATCGTTGACCAGCTCAAAAAGTTCTTCGGTCGCTTCGAAATCGCCTGCGGCGTAGGGCCAGTAGACGTACTTCCAGTCTTTGGTGACGACGCCAAAGCTGTGAACTTCCTTTGGTCCCCAGACGTTGATCAGCGGCAGTGATTCATGAATAGCTGCAGTGGGGTCGTTGTAGAGTGCCATCAGGTCTCCGCCGTCCATGCTGCCGGGCACGGGCAAGCCCGCCAATTTCAGAATCGTTGGTGCGAAGTCCACATTCCCGGTCAGAGCACTGCAGCGCAGCTGCTTTCCACTGTTCGGGTGGCGCGGATCGAACACAAACAACGGAACTCGCGTTGACTCCTCGTACGGCAGCACTTTACTGCCATAGCCGTGCGAGCCATTCATGAAGCCGTTGTCAGACGTGTAAATGATCACCGTCTCCTCCGCGACACCTGCAGCATCAACGGCTTCGCGAATCATGCCGACCGCCACGTCGATGGCGTAAATCTGCTGAAAGTACTTTGCCATGACCTCGTTGTATTCCGTGCTGTATTTCCAACTGTGAAAGCGTTCGTACTGACGTCCCTGACGACTCTGCTTGCTGAAGTGTTCTCCGAATTCACGACCGTAGTTGCCGGGCTTTGAGAACGTCATGTCCCGGTAGACGTCATTGAACTTCGGGTCCGGCTGCACGGGATGATGAGGTGCCTTGAAGCTGATCGACAGGCAGAACGGCTTATCCCCGGCGGCCGATTCAGTCACAAAATCCCGTCCAAACGCTCCGTACGACAATGTCGAATGAGGATACTCGTCAGCGTATTTTGCCATCGACTTGTTCTTTTGGGTGTCGTACGACGTTTGCCCAGGTCCGCCTCCCCATACGTCAAAGTCATCTTCCGGCAGTCCGCCTTTCTTTCCTGGCGTGTCCGTCACTTCGAATCCAAACTTGCCGGCGAACGCGGTCCGATACCCCGCTTCGCGCAAGAGCATGGGATATGTTTTCACCCAATGATCGCGAAGCAGGGCACCGTGATCAAAATTGCAACCCGTCTTGTATTCAAACATCCCCGTCATCACGTTGGCTCGACTGGCCATGCAAATGGCGGTCGTGTCGTAATGAGCGTCGAAGATCATTCCGTCAGTGGCCAGCTTGTCCAGGTGAGGCGTCTTCGCTCCCGGAGTGTTGTAGCAGCCCATCGAATACGTGGCCTGATCGTCGGCCATCAGGAAGATGATGTTGGGGCGGTCAGCGGCCTGCAGACCTGTGGCCGCGATGACGGGGAACGTGAGCAACAGCAGACACAATTGTGCAGGACGGAACATGGCAGATTCTGACGCTAAGGTGAGATTAGTGGTTCGGCAAGAGTTTAGTGACCATCGATGCACATGAAGAGGGTCGGGAGTCTTTTTTCTGGCGATCTGTTGAGTCAGCGTGAGCAGTGTGGGACGTAGTGTGTGTTTCGTCGTGCGGTTCAGAGTTGGGGAAAAAGATTCCCGACTGCTCTTTGACCTCCTTCCTCCCGCCTGAAATTCGTGCCGCTTTTCTTCACCCTCCTTGAAAAGGAGGGTCGAGCCTAAGCGAGGGGAGGATCCGGGGCGGTCGCCCTCTGCTTGCTTAGGCTCGACTCTCCCACGGGGGGAGAGTAAAGTTTAGTTCTGGGCAGTAAAGGTCGATCTGGACCGTCGTCGCCCCGCAATGAGATTCACAATTAGCCTTGTTTTCAGTGCCGAGAGTCTGTGGCCGGGCGGTGTGTTGGCCGAAAATGGAGTGTTCTCTACAGAGTATTCCCGACTCATTACTAAGCTCAACGTTTCATTAGTTCGTGCATTGGGACGTCGCCGCCTTCGCCGTAGAGCGGTGAGTCCGAGCCTCGGCTACCTGGCAGTGGATCTGCATTCGTGTTGGGCAGCCAGCGTCGAAGTCCGGCGATCAGATTCTCGTGCTGCGGATCGTCAGCTAGATTCCGCCATTCGTTGGGGTCTGTGCGGTGATCGTACAATTCCTCACTGCCGTCGCTGTAGCGGATGTAACGCCAGTTGTCGGTACGCAGCGTGTGATTGTTGGGACCAAAGGTGGTCAGGGCAGGGCGGTTCCACTTCTGTGAAGGATCGTTCAGCAGCGAGGTGAGCGAGCGTCCTTCCAGATCTTCCTTTGCCGGCAGTTCACACAGCTCGGCCAATGTGGGGAAAACGTCCAGCAGTCCAACCGGTCGCGAACAGAGACCGCTGGTGATGCCCGGTCCGGCAAAGATCAGGGGGACTCGCGTGGTCTCCTCCCACAGAGTTCGCTTGGCCCAGCGTAGTTTTTCGCCAAGATGGAAGCCGTGGTCGCTCCAGAGAACAACGATCGTGTTGTCTGCCTCTCCGCTGTCCTGCAGCCCGTCCAAAACCATGCCCACAAGGCTGTCGACAAAACTGTTCGTGGCCAGATAGGATTGAACGGCGTGCTTCCATTCCTTGTTCTCGACCATCCACGAATGCCGCGGGCCGGTTGGGTTGAGGGTCAGCAGCTGTGAGTATTCGCTGAGATCATCGTAGTCAGTGGCAAGTGCCGGCGGCAACTGCACGTTGTCCAGCGGGTACATGTCGAACCACTTCTTCGACGCATAGATCGGCACATGAGGCAGGTGGAAGCCGACTGCCAGAAAGAAGGGTTTCTGCTGTTTGGCCAGTCTTGGCAATTCACGGGCGGCCCATTCCGCTGTGAGATAGTCGCGCTGTTCTTCATCGGGAACATCCACCTGCCCCCAGTCCCACAGAGGATTTGACTTCGGCAGTTTGTAGCTGATCTTTTCCTTGTTGCGCCGCCAGCCTTTCGTTGGTTCGACGTGGTCAAACGATTCCTGATCGACTTTGCCGTGAAATATTTTCCCACGTGTTGACGCGTAGTAACCGTGGCGACGGAAATACTGAAACAAAGTCTCTTCATTTTTTGTGCCGTCAACCTGCCGAAAGTTTGGCCCCAGAAAATACATTCCGGTTGTCGACGGCAATTTGCCCAGCAGCATGCTGACTCGCGAACAATTGCAGATGGGGGCCTGGCAGTGCGCGTTGGTGAAGTTGATTCCGCGTGCCGCCAGAGAATCGATGTGTGGCGTCCTGACCTGCGGGTGGCCGCCGAGGCACCCGACCCAGTCATTCAGATCGTCAATCGCAATAAACAGCACGTTGTGCGGCGGTTCTGCGGAAACGGACGATGGCAGGGATATTGTTGTCAGAAGGCATACGAGTCGAAGTGGTGTCATGTGCAATTTCACAAATTTCAGGCATTAATTAAGCTACCAGCGTGCTCCACAGGTTTTCAAGGAAAGCCAGCAGTCCTGCCGGAATCCCCAGACAGAAAGTGCGTTCCCCACGCTCATAATATAGAATGCCGGGAGTTAGGAAAGGGGGTTTCAATACCAGCACGAAGCGCCAGCAAGTGAGTTACCGCTCTGGTTTTCTCACGAGTTTGATTCACTCGCTCGCGCGTCGTGCTTGTATTTGGCGGTTTGATACCACGTCTGACGCCATCGTCGACGTGTTGGTTGGTTGAATGTGAACTGTCGGGAGAAGCCACGTGCAAACAGCGTTTTCACAAAGACCGCCATCAGTTCAGTGGGAGCCGTTCGCGATGCCGCAACTTCCCGGTACGGCGCTCTGGGCCTGGGATCGACCGGAAAGTCTTCCGAACGGATTTATGGTCAGTATACCGGCCGAGGTCCTGGCAGCTTACCCGACTGGTCTGCCATTTACGTTGGCCGATATCCTTGCTGCCGCAGCGATCGACCCCAACCAGTTTCAGGCGGTGTCGTTGTTCGGCACGGAATGGCAGCCGGCTTCGGTTTACGGCGCGTATCTGACTTATCCAATCCCGCTGCCGACACTCGACGGTTGCCGGGAAATCTCGATTCTTCTGTCCGACGGCATGCCGGTTGTGGTTGCGCCCAGTGAGTCCGCCGGCGACGTTATGATGGAAGCGATACCGACTCCGGATTCCGGAACGCCGTCCCACAAGCCAGGTCGAATGTTTGACCGAATTGAAAGTGCCTGGCGTGCCAGCATTCAGATTGAGCGGCAACTTGCCGGCGTTCGACAGAAACTCTCAGCAATGCTGGCCAGCCTTGGCAAGCTGGATCGCGACCTCGGTCCGGATGAGCGTGTGGCGGCTGACCGCGAGGACCGCGATGCCTGGCAGGACGCGCGACGGTGGATGCGGGACCTTGCTGCCAAATGTCACCGCGAATTGAAATCGTACGACATTGGGATCACCAGTGCGGCCGGCCATCGCAACTGGATCGAACAGGTTTTTGAGCAGGTCATAGAACCGCGAGTGCCCAACGACGACATGGAACGGTACCACCGCGAGTTTGAATCGTACCGGCGGGATATAGTGAATCTGCAGAAATCCATGAGCGCCGCACTGCAGGCCGCGCAACAGAATGGCACGCAGCGAGCTCAGCGAATTCTGGGGACGATTGGTGCGAAGGTTCGGCAGCGTCGTGCCCGCAATCGCGAACCGCTGGGGGGCATGAATATGGACAGCTCGTGTCGCAGAAAAAGATAATCTTTCCTGCAGGCATCGGTTGAGTGTACGATTAGGTATCACGCGTACCTGATGCAACACGGTTCCTCCATACCGGTCAACCCCCTCTGTCAACGACTTGTGTGCCGGGCACACCATGAGGCCGCTCGCGTTTCCCTGGTCACAACCGTTCGTGGCATTGCCTCAGCGGGTAATTGCTCGTTCTAATCCGACCCGTCTGAGTGTGGTCCGATGTTGAAACTGCTGTCCATTGCCGTTCTGTCGCTGCGTTTTCCGATCGCGGAGACGTTTGAACCGTACAATTGGCAACCAAAGTTTACCAATCCGTCGGAGCTGCACATCGTTGAATCAACGGTGGCAATTGTCACTCACGGCTCTCGTTATTTTGACCCGCTGGGGACGACGCGACACGGTGTTGTTCAGGTTGTCGCGACGATGAAGCGTTCCGGACTGCCGGTCGTTTATCTCCACGATCGACACAACTCAAAAAATCCCGGCTGGATGTATCTGTACGACGACTGGAATCCTACCGCGTTTCTGGCATCTGACGTCGGCCACTTCGATATCGGTTTTTCGCACGTCGCACACGTCGTTTGTCTGGGAGGATACTTCGGGCAGTGTGAGCGATCTACCGTCGCCGACGCCATTCGACTTTGGCGCAGAGATGGGGCGGGCCATGATCTGCGAGTCACTCAGATCGTCGACGGAACGTTTTGTGTAAACGAGTACGTTCGGTTCCATGATCCTTATTATTCAAAAGTGCGAGACCTCTTTCGCAAGGATCTGCGTTCCCGACACCCGAAGGCCGTCATCTCTGTGCAACAGATCATTGAAAAGATAGAAGATGACAAACTGGTCGTTGAGTTCCTGAAGCGGCAACTGCCTGCGCTGCCGACAAGAGTTAATGTCGTCGTCGACGCTTTCGGTCAGTACACTTCGTTACGGAGCGTTGGCCAGCACGCGATGACTCTGACGTTTGCCTACCGGCGTTCTGGAGAATTTCTGTTGTTCGACGAACCGCCCGCAGGTCTGAATTCTGCTCGTGAGACAGTCCCTGGCCAACGTTTGAAGTTGTCAGGACGCAGGTAGTATGCGGTGTTAGCTCCTGTTCACTGCTCGTCACGTCGTGGCCCTGCGATTTGCTGGCGTTTGTTAGATGTTTCCCGTGTCGCTGGAGAAATCCTGCTGGTCCTGGATTTTGACTTGATCTTGACGATGTCCCGATCGCTGCCTTTTGATGGCTGCCACTCTTAATGTCGCTCCGAAGCAAACTGTCCATCGTCGTGGTTGTTATCATTGCTGCAGGCATACTGTGCTGGCACGAGATTGCACCATCGGTCAGTTCGGAAGAAAGACTCCGATTGGCTCAGGCAGCTCTCAGCGGACAAAGATATGAAGAGGCGGAAGATCTGGCGAAGGTGATCATGTCCAGTGATAACAGCGATGGCGCAGCACTCATTGCAGGTGAATCAGCAATGCGTCTGGGACGATTCGAGGACGCCATGAGTTATTACGCCACGGCAGTCGAATGGACCGACAGCGACGCGGGCCAATCTCAGAATCTGGTGTATCTGGCTGAAGCTGCAATTCAGGCCGGGCAGTTCACGGCTTCCGAAAACGCCTGTCGTGCGGCGATCGTTCTGAATTCGGACAACATGCTCGCAGCGACTCGGCTGGAGATTCTGCTCAGAGTGGAAGGTCGCCTGATCGAATCGCGTCAATTCCTGCACCGGCGGATTGAGTCTAACTCTGCGGGTTTTCAGGAGGCTCTGAACTACGGACATCCTTCCCGCACGCGGGAGCTGTCGGAATCGCTTCGAATTCATAGGGCTGCAATTCGGAAGGACCGACTGCCACTGATCGCGGTAGCTCGTGATAACGTTCTAAAGAAGAGCACACACGCGGCCATTGATGACCTGAACATCGTACTGGAGAAGTTTCCGGAGTGCATCGACGCCCAAATTGTGCTGGGCACTGTGCTGTTGGACGAGGATGAGTCGCGTTTTGCGAGGTGGTACAAAAAACTGCCTGACGCGTGCCGTGACGAGGCGGCTGTGTGGATGCTGCGAGGTCTGTTTGCAGAACGGCGTTCTCAATGGGCTCAGGCGGCTCGAGGATACTACGAAGTCCTGCGCAGTGAACCATCCTCCCGTGCTGCGACATTGCATATGGCGATTGTCCTTGAACAACTGAAATATCCTGACGTCGCTGCGGTTTTCCGCAAGCGTGCGGCAGCGTGTTCTGTGATTGAGTCTTTGCTGGACGACCTCCATGACGACAAGCAACGACAGGCCGCGTTGACACGCTTGATTCCTCTGCTGATCTCTGGTGGGCGCCTGTCAGAAGCTTCCAACTGGATTCGCCTTGGAAAAGAATACCTTGGCCCGCAGTTCGAAAATGTTTTTGAAACAGAAATCGGGTCCGCACCGAATCAGCAGCGGATCGTCGGCCGACTGCTGGATTCGATCAACGTTGGAGACTTCCCGATTCCACTTCCGGAGATCTCTGCGGAACCCGGCCAGCGAGACACTCCGGCGGTTCCGATCCGGTTCGTCCGTCGAGCGGAGGAAGTAGGGTTCGACTTCCGTTTCGTGAACGCACCGTCCGTGTCCGGCGAACGAAGAATGGTACAATCCAATGGCGGCGGTTCGGGGATCATTGATTTTGATCGTGATTCGTGGCCTGACGTTTTTATGACTCAGGGTGGAGAATGGCCGGCTGATTCCGGACAGCCCGGCAGGCACGATGGTGATCAGCTGTTTCGGAATCTGCGAGGCCGAACTGCTGCCAACGTGACATCGTTGGCAGGGGCCGCCGACGCCGAATTCAGTCAGGGTGTCGCGATCGGCGACTTTGACAGCGACGGATTTCCGGATGTCTTTGTTGCGAACGTGGGCGGTAATCGACTGTTGCACAACAACGGCGATGGCACCTTTTCAGACGCAACACAGACAGCTGAAATCCAGGGCAACAGGTGGTCAACAAGTTGTGTGTTTGCAGATTTTAATGCTGACGGATTAGACGACCTGTACGTCGTTAACTATCTCTCGCTATCTGACGCAGCCTCTGAAATCTGTGCGGATGATGGAAAACTCAAACGTTGCAACTCTGGTGAATTCATTGCCGCTCCCGATCAACTGCTGATCAATTCCGGCGACGGAACGTTTCGAGATGTTTCGAAGCAATCCAACATCGTCCACGACGACGGACGAGGACTGGGGGTTGTCGCTACGGATTTCAATCTGGACGGCTTGATAGACGCGTTCGTCGCCAATGACGCTGTTCCCAACTTTCTGTTACTGAATCGGACGACGGCGACGGTGCCTCGTTTCGCAGAAGCCGGAGTCGCGTCCGGTGTTGCGGTTGCAGTTTCCGGTGAGCCTCAGGCCTGCATGGGCATTGCTGTGGCGGACTTTGACCACAATCAAATGCCCGATGTTTTTGTGACCAATTTTCTGAACGAATCCAACACGATGTATCTCGGTGTTGGGACCGGACTATTCGTCGATCGGACACAATCGCTGCATCTGACGCAGCCCAGTGTCAGCATGCTTGGTTTTGGTACACAGCCGATTGATCTGGATCTGGACGGGTTTGACGACGTTGTTGTTCTCAACGGACACATTGACGACATGTCAGCCGCAGGCGTGGCGTATCGCATGCCGATACAGTTTTTCTGGAACCAGAAGGGTTTGGGTTTCGTTCCCGTGGAATCAGCGTCGGCATTCCTGACGGCAAAGCATGTCGGTCGCAGCCTGGCTGTGGCCGACTGGAATCGAGACGGCAGGCAGGATCTTGTCGTTGGCTTGCTGGATGAGTCGTCGTGCCTGCTGGAAAACGACACTCCAACAAATTCAAGCTGGCTGCAGATTCGACTTATTGGTGACAGCGTATCTCGTCAAGCCAACGGTACCCGAGTGACCCTTGCAGCACCGAATTCGCAAGGGGAGGTCGTGGCGGCGATGAAAATCGCCGGTGGTGGTGGATTTCAGGCGTCTAATGATACAACGCTGACTTTTGGTATGGATGCACAAACCGATGGTTGTACGATCACGATCCACTGGCTCAATAGTCCTGCGCAGACTCTGACAGACGTCCAGCCGGGGCAATCACTGGCAATCGTTCAGCGATTCGATGAAGCTCTGGCATGGACCGTTCCAGAGTAGCTCTGCGACGACGACCCGCAGGAAATATTCTTGCGTTCAGTTTTCCCGCTGTCTGTCTGGTGGTGCGGCACGAAATCTCGGAATCCCATGCCGACCCGACTCAATAGTACTGACCACGATTCGACCGCTGCGATTCCGGTTGATATGTCAGGCAGCAGTGCCACCCCGGAATCGATTGGGTGGATCATATCCCTGCCTTCCACTCCCTGGTCCTGCAGTCGAAGATAAATCTGCGAGACAGCGGTGTGGTTTGCTGGTTATACTCGCTGCCAGGCAGCGATCATCCTGCTCAATTCAGCATCGTGCTGCGTGTATGCTCCACTATCGGAACGAACAAGACCAATTATGTCGCTGATTTTTGTCGGTCTGATTTTCTGGCTGTCCGGGCTTGCCGGGCTTGTTTACGAGGTTGTCTGGTTTCGTCAACTGGCCACGACGTTTGGATCAACAGGCCCGGCGATTGCTGCAACAACCGGGTCTTTCATGGCAGGTCTTGGTTTGGGTAGCTGGATCATCTCCAGATATGCAGACCGTGTTCGTCATCCTGTGCGGTGGTATGCTGCCCTTGAATTGATGCTGGCAGCGTATGCCGCGTTGATGAGCAACTGGATTGATCAGGTCGAGACGCTGTATGAATGGGCCGCCGCGCAGGGATATTCCGGATCGGTGATGGCGATCGGACAGTTCACGATGATTTTTGTGGTTCTGATCATTCCCACGGGATTGATGGGGGCGACATTGCCGCTGATGTGCCGGGCCCTTATTCAGAAAGACTCTCATCTGGGTCGCCGATTCGCGTGGCTGTATGGAGTGAACACGCTGGGCGCTGCAGCCGGTGCAGCTGTGGCCGGATTTGTGCTGATTCAGGAATACGGTCTTTCCACCACGTCCCGCATCGCCGTTGGAATCAACATTGTTGCGGCGATCAGCGCGTTTCTGATTTCCAAATCAATGCCCGTCAGTCCGCGTGAGTCAGTAAGTGCAGTCAATGACCAGGCAACGAGCCGTGCATCGACCGATCCCGAAGCTCCACCGGGACCATCCGTTTAGGTGTGTTTGCCTGTGGTTTTGCCGGTCTTGCCGCGCAGTATTTGTGGGTCCGATCTCTGTTGTTCGGATTCGATCGATTGAAGAATACGACTTACAGTTTTTCCGCAGTGTTGACAGTCACACTGCTGGGTCTGGTGATCGGGACGGCCGTCGGCTATCTGCTTGTCGATCGGCTGCGACGACCGCAGCGGGCCTTTGCTGCTGTTGTTGCCGGGCTGGGACTCAGCATTCTGTTGTCAGTTTTCGTTCTGATGACGAGTCCAAAGATTCTGGACACGGTGGATCCACAGACGCTGCAGGTGAATTTTTCTCAGGCGGTCGTGTCCGTTGTGCTCAGAACGACGGCCGTCGTGGGACTCCCGTGCGTCCTGTTGGGGCTGGCAACACCAATCGCCGTGCGCTGTGTTGGCAGTCCACAGTCAATTGGCCGCGAAGTTGGCCGTCTGTATGCGTGCAACACGCTGGGTGCCGTTATTGGGGCACTGGCTGCCGCATTCCTGCTGCCTCCATTTCTGGGATTGCTGCCGTCGCTGTTGTGGATCGGGGCTTCGCTGCTGATCGTCGCCGGCGTCATGCGCCGTCAATCACTCATGACGGCTCGTCTTTATATGGCGGTCGCCGCGTTGCCCGCAGTGGCCGCCGTGTTTGTTCCCGCAGATTTCTGGTGGTTGCAGTCACTTCGCGCCGGGGAAAAAATCATTGCGTTGCATGATGGCGTGACGGGGACCGTCTGCGTGATTGAAAATCCGGCGGGGGAACGACGAATCTGTGTCGACGATGTCCCGGTGGCCGGGACGTCCAATATTATGCAGACGGATCAAAAATGCCTTGCTCACTGGAGTATGCTGATTGCAGACCAGCCGAAAACAGCACTGACGGTCGGCTTTGGCAGCGGTGGGGCGTCTTATTCGTTTTTGTTGCATGACCAACTGGAGAAACTGCACTGCGTTGAGATTTCTCCGGATGTTCCTCGCATGGCTCCATTGTTAAGAGACGCCAATCATGGACTCCTGGACAATCCTGATCCTCGATATCGCATTATCTATGAAGATGCCAGAGCGTACCTTGCCAGAGCGATTGAGCGGTATGACGTCATCGTGTCCGACTGCACGGATTTGAGGTACCGATCCAGTGCAAATCTCTACGACCTTGAGTACTTCCAGTTGTGTCGCGACAGGATGACAGAGGCAGGATGCACCACAATCTGGATGCCA